>NZ_JBFAHF010000030.1:0-95052 GCF_040654015.1 Nocardia sp. NPDC050799 | reverse complement strand
TGTCGCGCTGGGCCTGCAGCAGCTGCGGCCGGTGTTTGCCGTCTTTGAACCAGTGGTGTGAACCCGGCTTGTGCGCCTCGGTCGCCAGATGCTTGCCACGGCGCTCTCGAACGGCGTCCGCGCCATCGCGACCCGGCGGGTCAGCGGCCGAAAAGCGCCTTCACGACCCCGATCGCGCTGCCGCGCAGAAAGTTCTCCCAGCTGAAATGGTCGTGCCACAGGACGATCCGGCCGTCACGCAGTTCGAAGGTTCCCATCACCCAGAACGAAATGCGCACCGGCCCGAACCGCAGCACATCGGTGCGATCGGTGAGCACCACCGATCCGTCCGCGGCGATATGGTGCATCTGCGCCGAGAACCCGAACTGCTCGCGGTCCAGGCCCCGTAGCAACTTCCCGACCCGCCGCGCCCCGCGCACATCCGGCAGCGAGGTGTTCTTCCAGACGATATCGGGATGCACCAGTTCCAGCGCCTCATCGAGCGCGCCGATCTCCATCGCGGTGAAGAACTCGCGGACCGTGGTGACCGCGTCCTGATTCAGCTCGGTATCCATCCTTCGAGCCTAGGATGCCGCCCCGGCAGGAGCCAGGGTGCTGTGTTTTCGGCGCGGCCGCGCCGAAAACACAGCACCGGAGATCACAACAGGTTCCAGTCCTCCAGGCCCTGGTAGAGCGGGAAATCGTTGGCGAGTTTCTTGACCCGGCCACGCAGTGCGTCCAGGTCGGCGCCGCCGGCGAGGGCGGTGGCGATGATATCGGCGACCTCGGTGAACTCCGTGTCGCCGAAACCGCGGGTGGCCAGCGCGGCGGTGCCGATCCGCAGGCCGGAGGTGACCATCGGGGGGCGCGGGTCGAAGGGGACGGCGTTGCGGTTGACCGTGATCCCGACCTCGTGCAGCAGGTCTTCGCCCTGCTGGCCGTCGAGGTCGGAGTTGCGCAGATCGACCAGGACCAGGTGGACGTCGGTGCCGCCGGTGAGGACGCTGATGCCCTTACCCGCGACGTCGGTGCCGGTGAGGCGTTCGGCGAGGATCTTGGCGCCGGTCAGGGTGCGCTGCTGGCGTTCGGCGAACTCGGGGGTGCCGGCGATCTTGAACGCCACCGCCTTCGCGGCGATGACGTGCATCAGCGGGCCGCCCTGCTGCCCGGGGAACACCGAACTGTTGAGCTTCTTGGCGTAGTCCTGCTTCGCCAGGATGAGGCCCGAGCGGGGGCCGCCGAGGGTTTTGTGGACGGTGGAGGAGACCACGTCGGCGTGCGGGACCGGGGAGGGGTGCAGGCCGGCGGCGACCAGTCCGGCGAAATGCGCCATATCGACCCACAGGTAGGCGCCGACCTCGTCGGCGATCTCCCGGAACGCCGCGAAATCCTGGTGCCGCGGGTACGCCGACCATCCGGCGACGATCACCTTCGGCCGCGCCTCCCGCGCGATCGCCCGCACGTTGTCCATATCCACGCGGTGGTCTTCCTTGGAGACCCCGTAGGAGTGGACGTCGTAGAGCTTGCCGGAGAAGTTCAGCCGCATGCCGTGGGTGAGGTGGCCGCCGTGGGCCAGGTCGAGGCCGAGCAGGCGGTCGCCCGGATCGAGCAGCGACATCAGCACCGCGGCGTTGGCCTGCGCGCCGGAATGCGGCTGCACATTGGCGAAATCGGCGCCGAACAGCGCCTTGGCGCGTTCCCGGGCAAGGTTCTCGACCACATCGACGTGTTCGCAGCCGCCGTAGTAGCGACGACCGGGATAACCCTCGGCGTACTTGTTGGTGAGCACACTGCCCTGCGCCTGCAACACCGCGCGCGGCACGAAGTTCTCCGACGCGATCATTTCCAGGGTGTCGCGTTCGCGGGCGAGTTCACCCGCCATCGCGGTGGCGAGTTCGGGATCGAGCTCACCGAGAGACTGGGTATTGACAGAGGCGGTCGTCTGCGTCACCACGCCAGTGTATGAGTCACCCCCGGGCCGCCTTCAATTGCCCCGCCCTCGCGAGGCGTGGTCGGAGCCCTCGTGATCCCGGTCCTTCACTCCGCCGCCGCCGTCGCTGCGCTCCTTCGCGGTGTCGCGCCGGAACCGGGTCGGGCCCGACCCCGGATACACCGTGAACGTGGCGCCTCAGGCGGCGCGGAGGGTGGAGGGGATGAGGGGTTCGTCCAGGAGACGGCGGAAGCGGTCGGCACGGTCGTCCTCGTCGGTGGCACGGTCGAGCCAGCCGCCCAGCAGCCGGTAGCCCTCCACGTAGGTGCTGGTGTAGGCGCGCCACAGCGGTGAGGACAGGAAGCGCAGCGACTGGCGGGCTCGGTCGGGGGTGGTGAGCGACCAGCGCTCCAGGAAGGCGGCCACGTCGTCGGCGTCTTTGCCTTGATCGTGCAGCATGAGCGCGGCATCCTGCCGGACCCCGAGCAGTTGGCCGGAGGCCTCGGCGAGCCGTTCGGCGCGTTCGCCGTCGAACCGCAATCCGAGGTCGGCGTAGATCTCCTGGGCCCACCGGCCCCATCCGGGCCCGACGATCGAGCGCAACGCGAGGTCCGCCAGCCCTTCGGCCATCAGGCACTGCGGGGTGTTCACCAGGAAGATCGTCTGCTCGGCCTGCCCGGCGGCCACCAGGCCGGCCTCTTTGCGGCAGTGCTCGGTGTGGTGCCCGGGGTAGGACTCGTGCGAGATGAGCCGGGGCAGATTCGCCATGTGCTGGCGCAGGTCGGAGTTGATGGCGACCGTCGAACGGTAGTTGCCGAGGTAGTAGTTGAAACCGGACCACGGCTTGTCGCCGACCACCTCGTAGGTGACGTTTTCGTGGTCGGGCAGCGGGTACCGGGCGCGGACCAGTTCGCGCAGCGCGCCGGAGAACGCTGCGACGCAGGCCTCGAGCTTGTCCGGCGGGATCTCGTCGGCTTTGCGATGGGCCGCCATCCGTTCCGTCAGCGGACCCGATCCGGCCAGAACCTCATCGATCCTGCGGTGCGCCTCCTGGTAGTCGGCGGGATCACCGGGCGCGATGTCGACGTCGAAATAGGCGCGGACCTCGTCGACGAAACCGATATCGTCCCCGGCGAACTTGCGGCCCGAGCATTCCAGCGCCCGCAGATGCACATCGATGAACTCGGACCGCTGGGCGGGCAGACCGGCGTTCGGCAGTTCCGCACGTAACCGCGCGGCCGTCCGGGCCAAATCCCGGGGTTCGGGTTTCGGCGCGTTCTCGACCTCCTGCCGCAGCCGTGGGTCGGCCGTGTAGGCATCGACGAACCCCTCTTCGATCCGGTCGAATGCCAGACCGAGCCGCAGGTATTCGATCACCAGGGGATGGGCTTCCATGGCCTCGACCCTAACGGGCGTAGGCCCTCCGCGATCCGCGTACGGCCGCAACGCAGGCAACGCATGGCCGGTCACCTGGGCGGCATGGCGCCGTCCCGAGTGCGGATTAGGACGGCGGGCCCCGGCCGCACATCCCTCTTACCACGGGAAGCAGTTGTTATACACATCAGTAATGGACCCCCCGATCCCCGTGCTCCCCGCCGAGGGGCAGAATTCAGCCATGAGGGCACAGCCAGAGCGCCGGACCTGCCGGGGTCGCGACAGCCGCAGCGGCGGAATCCCACGTGCGAGGCACCGCGAGCACGAGTGCCCGGCAGAGTGGAGCGCTGAGTAGATGGCCAAGGCGAGCGAGCCGAGTCCGTATGTGGAATTCGACCGGAAACGGTGGCGGGAACTGCGCAAATCGACTCCGCTGGTGCTCACCGAAGAGGAACTGATCGGACTGCGGGGTCTGGGCGAACAGATCGACCTGGAAGAAGTCGCCGAGGTCTATCTGCCGCTGGCCCGGTTGATCCACCTGCAGGTCGCGGCGAGACAGCGCTTGTTCGCGGCCACCGCCACCTTCCTCGGGGAATCACATCCGGACAAACAGGTCCCCTTTGTGATCGGTGTGGCCGGCAGCGTGGCGGTCGGCAAATCCACCACGGCCCGCGTACTGCAGGCACTGCTGGCCCGCTGGGATCACCATCCCCGCGTCGACCTGGTGACCACCGACGGATTCCTCTACCCCACGGCGGAACTCACCCGGCGCGGGCTCATGCACCGTAAAGGCTTCCCGGAGAGCTACGACCGCCGCAAACTGCTGCGCTTCGTCACCGAAGTGAAATCGGGTGCCGAAGAAGTGTGCGCACCGGTCTATTCACATATCTCCTACGACATCGTCCCCGGCGAATTCCACTGGGTACGCCAGCCGGATATCCTCATCGTCGAAGGGTTGAACGTTTTGCAGACCGGGCCGCGGCTCATGGTCTCGGATCTGTTCGATTTCTCCATCTATGTGGACGCGCGGATCGAAGATATCGAAAACTGGTACGTACGTAGGTTCCTGAGTCTGCGCGCCACCGGTTTCGCCGATCCCAGGGCTCATTTCCATCACTACGCGAGATTCACCGATGCCGAGGCGACAGCCGCCGCGAAGGACATCTGGAACTCCACCAACCGTCCGAATCTGGTGGATAACATCCTGCCCACCCGCCCCCGCGCGACCCTGGTCCTGCGCAAGGACGCCGACCATACGATCAACCGGTTGCGGTTGCGGAAATTGTGATACCGGCGGACCCGGAGTCGGGCGGCTGTTGTCGGCGGGGTCACCACCGACCACACCCCTGCCGGAGATATCGGAGCGAGCCCGACCGCGAAGTGAGAACGTGGGCTTGCTCGTGAAGGTGCTGTGTTTTTTGGCGCCGCCTGCGGCGGCGCGGGGTTGAGGCCCCCTTGGTCTCGTCGTTTCGGCCTCGGGACTCGAGCCTTCGGCTCATGCGACGTGCGGTCGGCCTTCCGCGGAAGGCCGACCGTTGAGCACCTTCGGCCAAGGGGCGAGACGGGCCTCAACCCTTCGAGGTGTCTCGTAGAACTCGACGCATGGGGTTACGTCGGCATTCGATGTCCAGGTCCGTATGCTCACGGTGTTCGGCGCGGTCCAGTCCCCGGACCAGATGGGACGGCGGGGCCTCAAGCACCGTAGCGGCGGTGGCGGGCAGCGTAATCGCGTAAGGCGCGGAGGAAGTCGACGCGGCGGAACTCGGGCCAGTAGACCTCGGTGAACCAGATCTCGGAGTAGGCGCTCTGCCAGAGCAGGAAGCCGGAGAGGCGCTGCTCGCCGGAGGTGCGGATCACCAGGTCGGGGTCGGGTTGGCCCGAGGTGTAGAGGTGCTGGCCGATGGCGCTGACCGTAATGGACTGGACCAGGTCTTCGCCGGTTTCGCCGGCCGATATCTCCTGGCGGACCAGTTGGCGGACGGCGTCGGCGATTTCTTGACGGCCGCCGTAGCCGATGGCGACGTTGACGTGGGTGCCGGTGCGTTCGCGGGTGCGTTCGGTGGCGGTGCGCATTCGTTTGGCGACCAGTTCGGGCAGACCGTCGAGGGTGCCGACGATACGGACCCGCCAGTTCTGTTCGGGGGCAGCGAGTTCCTCGACGACGTCGGTGATGACTTCGAAGAGGGTTTCCAGTTCTTCCTGGCCGCGGCTGAGGTTTTCGGTGGAGAGCAGGTAGACGGTGACGAGTTCGATTCCCGCGGCTTCGCACCAGCTGACCAGTTCGGCGACTTTGAGGGCGCCGACCCGGTGTCCGTGGGTGATATCGGTGAACCCGTTCTCCCGGGCCCAGCGGCGGTTGCCGTCGCACACCACCGCTACATGGCGCGGATGCTGCTTGTCCGCAAGCTGCTTGGCCAGACGGGCCTCGTAGATGCGATACGGAAAGCCCCGCAGCCGACTCGGAAATTCCACGACGACCAACAGTACGCCTCTTCCGGTCGGGGTCCGTAGTTGTGGCGGAATGCGGTGGCGGTCACGGCCGCGGCGGAGACAGCCCCTGTGGGCAAGTGAAGCGGTACAGTAGCCACGAGAGAAACCTACGCCGCCGTAAGTTACCCACGAGTTATGTATCGCCCCGGCGGGCCGCGGAGGATCCGCGAGCCCGTACCGGCGGCGGGCCGTCACGCTGCCGCCGGAGACCGGGCAGCGCATACTCGAGCCAGGAGGCAACGTGTCCGACCCGTCCCCCGGCGGTCCCCCGAACCCCGGCGACCTCGATCCCACCGGCCCCGTCGCCGGTGCCGAGGTCGACCCGCGAACCGGCCAGAACAACGACGATCCGGTCCCCAACCCGGCCGACTCACTGGTCGCGCTGGTCAAACCACGGATGCGCGGCTGGATCCACACCTGGGCCACCGGTATCGCCGCGGTGGCCGTGATCGCGCTGGTCGCGGCGGCGGCCACCGTCTCGGCGACAGCGGTCGTCGCGACCCTGATCTACGGGCTCACCATCTGCGCTCTGTTCGGGATCAGCGCCACCTATCACCGCATCACCTGGCAGACGGTCCAGGCCCGGATGCGGATGAAGCGCGCGGACCACTCGATGATCTTCCTGTTCATCGCGGGCACCTACACCCCGTTCGCGCTGCTCGGCCTACCCGAGCCGACCGGGCAGATCCTGCTCACCGTGGTGTGGACAGGCGCGCTGGCCGGCGTCGCCCTGAAACTGCTGTGGCCGCACGCGCCACGGTGGGTGGGGGTGCCGTTGTATCTGCTGCTCGGCTGGGCGGTAGTGCCGGTGGGCGGCGAACTCTATCGTTCGGTCGGCCTGCCCGCGGTCCTGCTGCTGGTCGCCGGTGGGCTGGCCTACAGCGTCGGCGCGGTGCTCTACGCCACCCGCTGGCCCAACCCGTGGCCGAGCACGTTCGGTCACCACGAGTTCTTCCACGCCGCCACCGTGGTGGCCGCGCTCTGCCACTACGCGGCGGTCTGGCTGGTGCTGCTGGGGTGAGCGAGCTCGTTCCCGGACCGCTGACCAGCTGCGTCGATTAGGCTGCTGAGTCGTGTCCTTCGATACCGGCCGCCCGCGCTCCAGCGGCCACCGCGGGTAACCCGCCGATGGCCTACAGTGTCGGATCCCGGCCGCGGGCCGGGATGGTCACCCGGCTGATGCAGTGGACCGTCCTCGCCCGCTGGGGGCTGGCGTCCGTCGTCATCGCCGCCCACCTCAGCGGTCTCGCGGTCATCGTGACCCAGCTGGTGCTCATCGGCTTTCCCGGTCGCGTCGGCGCCGATCAGTTGAGCGGGCTGATACTGGTCACCGTCTACCCGATCGTCGCGTCGCTCTTGGGGATCGCGCTGGCCGTCCGCGACCGGATGAGCTATTTCGCCTGGCTGGACAGCTCCCGCAAACCGACCCCCGAGGAGGCGCGGCGGATCCTGCACCTGCCGCTCGCCATCACCCTGCGCTCGCTGGTGATGTGGGCGCCCGGGGTGGTGCTGTCGGCGATCCTGCTGGCCGGTCTGACCACCGAGAAGGATCTCACCGTCCTGCTCGCGATGTTCACCATCGGTGGACTCGAATCGGCCGGCCTGACCTACCTGATCGTGGACCGGGTCATCCGGCCTGTGGTGCCGATCGTGGCCGGAGTACTCGGCGCGACCATGCACTGGAGTTCGTCGGTATTCGTCCGGGTGGCACTGGCCTGGGCGGTCTCGGGCGCCATGCCGCTCAGCGCGCTGATCGTGGTGCTCGCCGATCCGGCCACCTCCATGGAACACCGGATCCGGACCGGTATCTATCTCGCCGCTATCAGCCTGGTCGTCGGGGTGCTGGCCACCTGGGCGCTGACCCGGGCCGTGGCCTCGCCCCTGCGGACGCTGCGGATAGCGGTGGACCGGATCACCCGGGGCGATCTGGATGTGCGGGTGTCGGTGGGCAGCGCCAGCGAGATCGGCCGGTTGGAACATTCGGTGAACGAGATGTCGGCGAACCTACGCGAACGGTTGCGCATGCGGGACGTGTTCGGCCGGCACGTCGGCGAGGAGGTGGCCGAGCGGGCACTCGCCGGAGGTATCGATCTCACCGGTGACGTACGGGAGGTTTCGGCGCTGTTCGTGGATGTCACCGGATCGGTGGCGATCTCCACCGGACTCCCGCCGCAGGAGTTCGTGGCCAAACTGAACCGGCTCATGGCCACCGTGGTCGCCGCGACCGAGGAGAACGACGGGCTGGTGAACAAGTTCGAAGGTGACGCGGCGCTGTGCATCTTCGGTGCCCCGATCGCACTGGCCGACAACGCGACTCCCGCCCTGCGCGCCGCCCGCCGGATCCGCGACGAGGTCTTGGCGGCGGGCGAACTCGATATCGGTATCGGCGTGGCCCGCGGCCGGGTGTTCGCCGGGGACGTCGGCACCGACACCCGCCGGGAGTACACGGTGATCGGGGACGCGGTGAACGCCGCGGCCCGGCTCACCAGCCGGGCCAAGGAGGTACCGCGGCGCATTCTGGTTTCCCAGAGTGTGGTCGACGCCGCCGAGGCGAGCGAGCGCGCGGAGTGGGTGAAGTACGGAGCCGTCGCGTTGCGCGGTATCGACGCACCGACCCCCTCCTGGACCGATCGCGAACACGAGACGCCGCACTGAGCGCTAGGTCGCTCCGTAGCGGGCGGCGATCGCGACGGCGCGGTCGCGCAGGCAGGTCCGCAACGACGGCGGGGCCAGGACTTCCGTGTCCGTAGTGAGCTGCCACAGCGCCCATTCGGCGTGCCGCGCGTCCTGGAAGGTCACCTCCAGCCGCAACCAGCCGTCCGCGTCGAATTCCTGGGTGCCGACAGCCAGCGCGGTGCGCACCAGCTCGTCCCGCCGCGCCGGGTTCACCCGTACCAGGACGGCGATCCGGTCGCCGCCGTTGCGGAATCGGGTACTGCGTTCCTGCCAGGCACGGCTCAGATCGACCCGGTCCGAGCGCTCGGCCGGTTCGGGAAGCACTTCTGCCGCCGACACCCGCGACAGCCGATAGGTGCGTTCCGCGCCGGATCGCGTGGCCAGCAGGTAGCCCTGGTCGCGCACGGTGACCAGGCCGATCGGATCCACCGTGCGCCACGCCGGGGTCCGGTCGACAGCCGCATAGTGGATGCGCAGCTTTTTCCCGGCGAGCACCGCGCGCCGGATCTCGGCCGATATGCTGCCGGGCACCTCCTCGGCGACCGACCGGCGCGCCAGCAGATCGGTCTCCGGGTCGATGAGCAGTCGCTGCGCCACGTCGGCGGCGGTGTTCCGATGGCTTTCGGGTAGCGCGTCGACCACCTTGAGCATGGCCGAAGCAAGCGCCGAACCGAGACCGAATGCCTGCGCGCCGCGCCGCGATCCGGCGACGAGCAGGGCGAGCGCCTCGTCGTGGGCGAGCCCGGTGAGTTCGGTCCGGAACCCGGGTAACAATGCGAAACCGCCGTACCGACCGCGTTCGGCGTAGACCGGGACACCGGCCGCGGACAGCGCCTCGATATCACGCAGCACGGTGCGGGTGGATACCTCCAGTTCGTCGGCCAGTTCGGTCGCGGTCAGCCGACCGCGCTGACGCAGCAGCAGCACCAGTGACACCAACCGGTCGGCGCGCATCCGAAAACTGTACCGAATACACGACACAGGATGTCGTGATTTGTCGGCAGGCTTGCCACCACGGCGTCCCGAACCGCGGCTACCGCGCCGCTGGGCGTACGTACTTCACCGAATCGAACGGAGCTTGATGTGGCAGTGGAACGAATTGCGGTCAACCCGGTGGCATGGTCGACGGAGATGGGTTTCGACCAGGGCGAACTCGTCTCCGGTCACACCCGGACCCTGTACTGCTCGGGGCAGACCGCGATGAGCGGCGACGGCACACCGCAGCATGCCGGCGATATGGCAGCCCAGTTGGCGTTGAGCCTCGACAACTTGACGGCTGTGCTCGGCGAGGCCGGTATGTCCCTGGTGAACCTCGTCCGGCTCAACGTCTACACCACTGATGTCGACCTGCTCTTCCAGCACTACGGCCTACTCGCCTCGCGGCTGGGTGCGTCCGGCGTGGCACCGGCCACCACGATGCTCGGGGTCACCCGGCTGGCCATTCCCGGCCAACTGGTCGAACTGGAGGGCACTGCCGTCGACTGAGCCCGGTATCGCCGCCTCCGAGCGGACGGCGGGTAGGCGGCGTCGGGGTCTCTTACCGCGGGGCGGAGGCCGAGGGCCCGGCCAGGGCGGCGCGCAAGGCGTCCGGTGTCGTCACCGGCAGGTCGCAGACCGATCCCCGGCACACATAGGCCGCCGCGGTGCCATCGATCGAGGGCCGGTCGGTGAGCAGTGGGACGGTGTCCACCTCGGCCCGGACGACGACCGCACCGCCGGGCGCGTAGACCCGCGCGACCTCCAGCAGTTCGGCATCGCCCACCGGTTGATAACCGGTGGTGGAGATGGCGATCTGCAGCGGGCCCTGGACCGCGGCCTCGGCGACGGTCAGCCACTGGCCGGCCGAGCGCGGTGCTTTCGCCAGCACCATCGCGCCGCGGGCGAGGGTGTGTTCGGCCAGTTCCCGGTAGCGCGCGCCGCGGTCGGGTTCGACGACAGCGGAGGCGGTCAGCAGGGCTTCGGCCAGCACGGACGCCCCCGCGGGAGTGGCGCCGTCGATGGGGTCGCGGGGGCGGGCGATCAGGGTTTCGGCGTCGTCCGCGGTGTCGAACCAGCTACCGGGCTCGTCCGGGTCGGCGAAATGCGCGATCGCGGCATCCAGGACGCGATGGATATCCGGTAGCCAGCCGGCCGAACCGGAATACTGATGCAGTGCCAGCAGGGCGGTGGCCAGCCAGGCGTAGTCCTCGAGTACGCCGGGCGCGCTACCGGCGACCCCGCCGAGCGAGGCGCGCAGTACCCGGCCGTCCACCACGTGCAGGTCCAGGAGCACCCGCGCGAGGTCGTAGGCGGCGTCGAACCAGTCGCGCCGGTCGAGGGCGCGGGCGGCCTCGCAGAGCGCGGTGATCGCCATACAGTTCCAGGCGGTCACCGCCTTGTCGTCGCGATCGGGCTGGGGGCGGCGCTGCCGGGCGGCGCGCAACGCGGTACGGGCGCGTTCGAGCCGCTCGCCGTCCTCCGGGTCGGCGCGTCGGGTGAGCACCGAACAGCCCTGCTCGAAGTTCCCGGCGGTGGTGACCCCGAAAACCTCCGCGGCCCAGGCGCCGTCGATGGGCCCGAGTTCGCCGACCAGCTCGGCGGGATTCCAGACGTAGGTCGCGCCCTCCACACCGGGTTTGCCCGCTTCGACGTGGGTGTCGGCGTCCAGGGCGGAGGCCAGACCGTGCGCGGTGGACAGATCGTCCAGCAGGAACTGCACGATCTCTTCGGTGATCCGGCGCGGCAGCGGATCCGCGGGACTCCGGCGCGTCAAATGCGCGTAGAACCGCAGCAATTGCGCATTGTCGTAGAGCATCTTCTCGAAATGCGGGACCACCCAGGCCGCGTCCACCGAATAGCGGGCGAAACCACCGCGTAGCTGGTCGTAGATACCGCCGCGGGCCATGGCCGCCGCGGTGCGGTCCACCACGGCCCGCACCGCCGGGTCGCCGGTACGTTCCCAGCTGCGCAGCAGACCCTCCAGCAGCGCGGAGGGCGGGAACTTCGGCGCGCCGCCGAAACCGCCGTGGGCCTCGTCGAAATCGCGGAGCACCGCGGCCACGGCGTGGTCGAGCAGTTCGGTGGTGACGGTCAGCTCGGATTTCGGGATCCCGGCCGCCTGCTCGCGCAGGGCCGCGGCCACCTGCTCGGACGCCGTGTCCACATCGGCGCGGCGGTTACGCCAGGTATCGGTGATCGCGGTGAGCAGCTGGGTGAACGACGGCATCCCGCCGCGCGGCACCTTCGGGTAATAGGTCCCGCAGTAGAACGGTTCTCCCGCCGGGGTGAGGAAGCAGGTCATCGGCCAGCCGCCCTGACCGGTCATCGCGACCGTGGCGTTCATGTACACCGCGTCCAGATCCGGGCGTTCCTCCCGGTCCACTTTGATACACACGAATTCGGCGTTCATCTGCGCGGCGGTGGCCTCGTCGGCGAACGATTCGTAGGCCATCACATGACACCAGTGATTGTTTGGCCGAAGCTACCAATGGCAGGATGCGTACCCCACTGAAAGAAGAATGGGTACGTCCCGCCTGGTTGCTTCTGCCATCGCCTCCTCTCCCCACTCCTGCCAATGCACGGGGTTCCCCGCGTGCTGGCGCAGGTAGGGCGACGTGGCACCACCTAATCGGTTCATACATCCCAGCCTGCCACACCCGGCCGGCAGAAGCGCCCCAGCATGTCGGAGTGATGTACCCCGGACTCACCCAGGCGATTCACCTCGCCGGAAAATGCAAGAACCCGACTCGCCCGAACACGACCAACCCGTGCGCCGTCACACGGAGAGTAGTGAGCCATCACCTCAACCTGCGTGTCACCGGCAGGCTGATTCACCTGCTGTCGACTGTGCGCTGTGCCGAACCACTCGACAGCACGGACCTCGCGCCTGCCCGCCCAACCCCACCGGCAAAAGCGAAATGGCCACCGCCATACTCTCCGCCACATGGAGCGCAGGCACCGCCGCCACCCGGCTGCGGCCCGCCGTCACCACCCCCCACCGGCGAACTCATCGGACTCCTCACCATCGCCGACGTCCTCCAACGCCTATTGCCCGTAGCGTTCCCGGAATCGACCGCAGCGAATTTGCCCAGGTAGCTCCCAGGTACGGGGCCGGATGGCTCCGCGGACGGACGCCGGGACACCGCATCGATTCCTACGGTGGACGTGATCACTCACCGATAACCGGTGCGATCGGAGAGGAAACGATTTCGATGTCCGGCTCGCGGCACGCCGATCCCCCCACCTCGATCGGCAAAATCGGCCGCCGCGCCTTCACCGCGATCGGGTTGGCCGGCGGTGCCGCCATGCTCACCGCCGGCGCACCTACGGGGCAGCCGCCCGGCGGCGAACCGACCCCGGCCGGCGAGGACAGAAAAACACACATCACGATGCTGCTCTATCCGGGCACGACGGTGCTCGACTGGATCGGCCCCTATGAGGTACTGCACCGTGTACCGGGCGTGGAGTTCGTACTGACCGCGGCGACAACCGATCTGATGACGAGCGACAGTGGCCTCGTCGACTACAAGGCGAATATCCCGCTCGACCGGATCGAACGCACCGATGTGTTGATCGTGCCCGGCGGCGCCCAGGGCGTCATGGGGGCAGCCGAGGATCCCGTGATCGCCGACTGGCTGCGGCGGATCGATCGCACGACGATCTACACCGTCGGCGTGTGCACCGGTTCGCTGATCCTCGCCCATATCGGCCTTCTGCGGGGCAGGCGCGCCACTACCTACTGGAAGTTCCCGAGCATGCTCGAGGGCGCCGGCGCGACCTTCGTTCCGCAACGTTGGGTGCGCGACGGCAAGTACTGGACCTCCGCCGGGGTCTCGGCGGGTATAGACATATCGCTGGCGTTGACAGCGGACCTGTACGGCGCGAAACGAGCGATGACGACACAGCTTGCGATCGAATATGATCCCCGTCCCCCGTTCGACGCCGGCTCGGTCCGGACCGCCCCGCCGGACGTAGTGGACGCGCTGGGTGGCATCATGCCACCCCACAGCCACCGATGAGACGAACCGGTTGTCGACCGGATCGGCGGCGTAGCCGGTGCGCGCTCGAGACCGGTCCATCCCGCAACCCCACCTCGACCGGAGCGCCGCCCGCCGGGGCGGACACCGGCGCGGACGTTAGGGTGAGCCGTGCTCCCGTGCTCGACGGGCCGGCTGACGCTGATCCGACCGGAAGGCTGTGGTGACGAATCAGGCTCGGCGGCCGGGCGATGACACCCGATCCGGCCATTTGTGGTTCGTGGCATTATCTGGGGTCGCGGCGGTCGCGATGATCGCCCTGGCGCTGGAGGCCGCCGCTGCCGACACCGGTCCCGTTGCTGCCTTCCTCGCTGCCTCCCTGTCCTGCGCCGCGCTACCCGCGGTAGTCCGTCATGTGCTCGTGGCGACGGCAATGCAGGCCGTCGCCTTCGCTGCGCTCGGGCTCGGCACCGTATCGGGATCGACACTCGCGCCGCCGCTTCCCGTAGTGGCGATCTGTGTCGTCGTTGTTCACGTGACCGTGGCGGCGCTGCGGCACGACTGGAAGATCGCCGTCGGCGTGTGGTGGACGCTCGTCGGTGTCGGTGTCGCCGTGACCGCCGTCGATGATCGAGTCGACGTCGAGCACGAGCCAATGCTGCTCGCTGTTCTCGCGTCCGGTTCATTGGCCGGGCTGTTCGCCGGGATCGCGCACCGGCAGCGTGCGCGTATCCGCGCGGAACTGGCCGCGGCCCGCCGCGATATCGCGGTCGAGCACGCGCGGCGGACACTGGCCGAGGAACGAACACGCATCGCGCGCGAACTGCACGACGTGGTGGCCCACAGCATGTCGGTGATCCATATGCAGGCCACGTCGGCGCCCTACCGGCTCACGGAGCTGGACAGCGGGACGCGCGCGGAGTTCACCGCCATCGCCGACGGCGCCCGGGGGGCCCTCGACGAGATGCGGCGGCTGCTCGGCGTGCTGCGCGCGAGCGATACCGGAACCGGTATCGAGCCTGCGCCGGGGCAGGCGCAATTGCCCGCGCTCATCGATGTCACGCGGCGGTCCGGCAGTACGGTCACGCTGATCGTGGACCCGGAACTGGGTGAACTACCGGCGACCGTCGGCACGACCGCCTACCGGATCGTCCAGGAGGCACTGAGCAACGTGATCCGGCACGCGCAGGGCGCGGCGGCAACGGTGCGGCTGGAGCAGGAGCGAGAGGGGCTCGCCGTCACGATCGTCAACGAGCCCGGTGCGCGCAGAAGCATCGCGGTACCCGACGATCCCGAGCGGCCACGCCACGGCGTCATCGGAATGCGGGAGCGCGCCGAACATCTGGGAGGCGAGCTGTCGCACGGCCCCACCACCGGCGGCGGGTTCCGGGTGCGCGCATGGCTCCCGATCCGGCCGATCGCCGACCCCGTCGCCGAGGAGCATGCCCGATGATTACGGTCCTCGTGGTCGACGACCAGCCGATGGTTCGCCTGGGAATCCGGGCGATCCTCGACGCCCAGCACGATATCGACGTGGTGGGCGAAGCAGGTGACGGCAGGACAGCCGTCCAACAGGCCCGCGCACACCGACCGGATGTAATCCTGATGGATGTGCGCATGCCCGTGCTGGACGGTCTTGCCGCCACCCGGGCCATACTCGAGCCCGGACAGGACATATCCTTTCGCCCGCGCGTGCTCATGCTGACCACCTTCGACGCCGACGAATACGTCTACGAGGCGCTGCGGGCAGGCGCCAGCGGATTCCTGCTCAAGGACTCCGACCCGGAGGAACTCGCCGCCGCCGTCCGCGTTGTCGCCGCGGGAGAAGCCATCCTCGGGCCACAGATCACCCAACGGCTGATCCAGCGCTTCGTCGACGTCGGGGCGGCGACGCGGGAGCCACATCCGCTGCTGCGGATGCTGACCGAGCGCGAACGTGAAGTGCTCACGCTGATCAGTCAGGGTTTGTCCAACGCCGAGATCAGCGGTGCGCTGTTCATCGCGGAGCAGACGGTGAAAACTCACGTCAGCCGGATTCTGCAGAAGCTCGCGCTGCGCGACCGCGTCCAAGCGGTTGTGTTCGGCTACGAGAACGGCCTGGTGGTTCCGGGCCGCGGCGCCGGCTGGAACAGGGACCGGTCGCGGTAGCTCCACCGTAGGGGGTGAGATCGCTCGGCCGACGGACGCAGGACGGGCGCATCCACATTTACGGTACTCGTGATCATCCACCGAGAACCGGTTTGTCCGGAGAGGAAGCGATCTCGATGTCCGGCCCGCTGAACGACAGTCCCCCCACCGACACCACGCTCGACACCACCGATCACGCCGCACCGTTCACCGCCCGGGAGCGGTGGGCGCTCGCTGCCGCGGCCGCATGGGTGGTGACCGGGCTGCAGGTCGATTCCTTCGCGCACAGCACCGTTCCCGACCTGGAGACCTTCTGGACCCCCTGGCACGCGGTGCTCTACTCCGGTATCGCCTGCTGCGGCCTGGTCCTGTTCTGGCTGCTTCGTCCGAGGCTCCCCCAGACCCTGACCTACCGCATCCTTCTGCACGAAACGCCGCCGGCCCTACGGCTACCCGTCGTGGGAATGGCGTTCCTACTGGTGGGCGGGGCTATCGACACGCTGTGGCACAACCTTTTCGGCATCGAGAAGGGGTTGGAGATCTTCTTCAGCCCCAGCCACTTCCTGATCGTCATCGGGATGGCCCTGGTGGCCTCCGGCCCGGCCCTGATGCTCGCCGCGTCGCTGGTCCGGCGCCTCGCCGGCGGCGACGCCGTGCTGGTGTTGATTTCGGCCGCGCTTACGGCCATACCCATGCACATCTACACCGAGCACGCGGGCGCGTTGGAGGAACCGCTGCTCGGCACCGGCGACTCACCCATGAAATCGTTCTCCCTGGACGCCCAGATGATGCACGGTTATGTCGGCAGCACTGTCCTGCTACTGCTTCCCATCCTCGTACTGGCGCGGCGCTGGTCCCTGCCCGCCGGCATGCCGACGGCGCTGGTCATGATCCCGGCGCTGGCCGTCGGACTGGTCCTCGGTGAAGCCCAGAACCCTTGGCTACCGGCCACTGTCGCGGTCGCGACCGCGCTGACCGAAGTGGCAGCACGTACAGCGGCGCCCGCCTTGCGCCGCTACTCGCCCGACACACGCTGGTCGGCACTCGGGTTCCTCGCGCCGATCGCCGTGTGGGGTGCGGTGCTCACCCTCGGTCACGTCATCGCCGGAGTCCAATGGCCGCTGCATATGGTCACCGGACTGCTGACCCTCGTGGCGCTCACCGGCCTCGGCACCGCTTTCGTGGTCCGCCGGGTGACACTCGTACCCGACCCGGCCCGGTAGCCGCGTGAACCTGGCACACCGGGCGGCGGTGATCGCCCTGGCACTGATCGTGCCGACGGCGGTGAGCGCCCCGGCCGGGGCGCATGCCGGGGGCCTGAGCCCGGCGGCCGTACGCAGCGAGGAACTCACCGTATCGCCGGTCGTTCGCGGCCTGACCGTCACGACGATCGAGGACGGCGCACGCCTGCTGATCAGCAACAACACCGGGTTGCTCGTCGAGATCTCGCCCGGCGGCGGTGCGACCGCGCCGGCCTCGGTACCGTCCGGCGAATCGCGCGCGTGGATCGACAGCCGGGCCACGATTCTGGACCGGGAACTCGGGTCACGGACATCGGCCCCGTGGTCGGTGCCGATCACGGCCGGCCCGGTGCCGGTCACCGTGACCGGGCGGTTCGTCGCCGCTCCACCACCCGCCGCGCCGGTCTGGTGGATCGCTACGGCCGGTCTGGCGGCGGCGGTCCTCGTCCCGGCCCGCAGGGTCCGCAGACCGGAGCTGATGCTGGCCATCGCGGGCCTCGTCACCGTTCTCGCCTCGCTCGCCCACGTCATCGGCTCGACCTTGGCCGTGCAATCCGCATCGCCGGTCGGCACCTTCCTCGACGCCATGGGGATCGGGCTGCTGGTCTGGCCGATGGTGACGATCGCCGCGGTGGCCGCTTGGCGCGGGCGGGCAGCGGGGGTACTGGGAGTCTGCGTCGGGGCCGCGTTGAACGTGGTCTTCATCCTGCCCGATATCACCGTCTTCCATTTCGGAGTTCTGCCATTCGCCGGCCCGGACGCGGTCGAACGCCTCCTCGTCGCCCTCGTGCTCGGCGCCGGCACAGGCGTGGCCGTCGGCGGCGCGGGTGCGCTGCGCGTACTCGCCGGACTCCAGCACAATTGCCCGAACCAGACTGGAAAGTAAAGCTCGCTATGACCCGTATGCCCCGTTCCATTCCCCTCGCCGCGGCCGTCCTGGCCGCGATACTCAGCGGTTGCGCGGAGGCGACCCCGCAGAACAATCCGGCCCCATCGTCCGCACCATCCTCGTCCGGCGCTTCCCGGCCCGCACCGGCGGCCGGCTGCACAGGTGCGCCTAGCCCGGAAGGTTCCGTCATAGTGACGACCCGATTGACCCGCGGCCGCGCCGATCCGAAACCACAGCGAGTCGACGTGGCCCGTGATGTCACCGTCGTGATCCGGGCCGAGACAGATACGCCGGCCGAGATCCACCTGCACGGCTACGACCGGCTCGCCGAGGCCACTCCCGCACAACCCGCCTGTCTCGAATTCGTCGCCGAAAAATCCGGACTCTTCGAGGTCGAGGCGCACCCGGGCGTACTACTCGTCCAGCTCGCTGTCCAGTGATCCTGCCCGATACTGTCCTGGCCCACGGTGTCGGGAACTCACAAGACCTTCCACTACCGTTCGACCTGGTCCTACAGGCGGGCGCGGCGACGATTGTCCTGTCGTTCCTCGTCGTGTCGGTGTTCTGGCGGGCCCCCAGGCAGTTCCGAGAGCGGCCGCTTCCCGCCCGGGCGGACTCAGCTCTGCGATCGTCGTGGTGGCGGCTCCCGCTCCGGCTCGCCGTGCTGGCCGGAGCGGCATATATCGTCGGCAATGCCCTGTTCGGCCCCCGCGACGACACCAACCCCGCCGCACACGCACTCTTCGTCTGGCTGTGGGTCGGGATCGTGCCCGTCAGCGTCCTGTTCGGGCCCGTATGGCGAGTCCTGAACCCACTCCGGACGATCCACAGCGGATTGTGCCGCATCCTGCGACTCCCGGTGGCCGGCATTCGGCCGGCAGCGAGCCGAGCCGGCCACCGGCCCGCCGCGCTTGCACTATTCGCCTTCGTCTGGCTCGAACTGGTCCCCGCCGACCGGACCGACCCGCGGGTGATCGGTACCTGGCTCAGCGTCTACGCCGCCGTCCAACTCGGATTCGCACTCGTCCGCGGCGAACAGTGGTTCGCTCGCGGCGACGCCTTCGAAATGTACTCCGAACTCGCAGGTCGGCTCAGCGTGCTGGGAACCGGCGCAGCCGGCCGGCTCGTCCTGCGCTCGCCGCTGGCCGGCCTCGCGGCCGTCCCGGCCGCACCGGGCACGATGGCGTTCGTCGCGGTCTGGTGGGGTTCCACGATCTTCGACAGCGCGTCCGGCTCGCCCAGCTGGGCGGGCATCGTACAAACCACCGGCGTGCCCTGGCTCGTCTCCACCGGCGGATTGGTCGGAGTGTGCGTACTCGTGGCGGCGACCCTCCACTGGACCGCCCGCCGCACCGACCTCGCTCTACCCCTCGTGCCGATCGCCGTCGGCTACACCCTGGCCCACTACGCGTCGCTGCTGATCACCGAGGGACCCCGGGGTCTGCTGCTCTTCATCCAGCAGTGGGGCATCGCGGAATCGGCGGAATTCACCGTTGTGCCCGATCCGACAGCGATCGCGATCGTGCAGGTCGTACCTATCCTGATCGGACATCTGCTGGGCGTACTCACCACGCACGACCACATGTTGCGCACCGAACCGGGCCGGCCCCTGCTGCTCGTCGTGGCCGACGAGATGCCCAGCGTTCTACTGATGATCGGCTACACCTGGGCTGGGCTCTTCCTGCTCTTCGCCGCATGAGCCGCGCAGACGGAACAGCCGACCCCTAACGCAGCGATGGCCGCCTGCCTCGCGGGCCGGGCGCCGCTCTGGGAGCCCGGCCAGCCGGCGGCCTTCGCGGCGACGACCACGGCCCCGATCAGGGTGTGCGCCCGCTGCGGTCATCAGGCCCGGTCGCGATGACGACCACCTCGGTTTTGCTCGAATGGTCGATTACGGTGCCGGAGTTCATTTTGTGCGCCATCCTCCGATTGCTCCGCGAGACGGCAGGTGCCCAGCTCGCGACGGGATCACGCGGCCAGGTGCGCGCGGTAGAAGTGGACGAGGCGGGTGATCGCTCGGTCGATGTGTTCGGGCACGTCGTACATCTCGTAGTGGCCGGCGCCTTCGACGACGTACAGGTCGACAGGGTTCGGTGCCATCTCCCATAGCCGCAGGCCCGCTTCGTAGGAGCCGGTGTTGCCTTTGCGGCCGGCGAGAATGACCGCGAGCGGCTGCGTAAGCAGTTCCGCCACGTGCGCGAATGCGTCGTACCCGAGGATGAGTGATTCGCTGCGCGTGAGCCGGCGGTTGGTCGAATGCGGGCTGTGGCCACGCGGGGTGCGGTAGTAGGTGATCGCCTGGGTGGTGTCGATATCGGTGACGCCGGCGGACTCGGCGTCCTCGAGTGTGTCGGGCAGCCAGTTGACGCGGTTCATCTGCCCGTCGAGGACTTCCCGGGTGCGGGCCTCGGCGAGCTCGTCCAGTGCTGCGGCCGAACCGTTGGGAGCGAAGCTTCGGAAGGCGGCGCCCAGATCGGCGCCTACGACGGTGCCGACGGCTTTGATCCGGTGGTCGGTGCGGGCCGTGTGCACGGCGTAGCCACCGCCCGCGCAGATTCCGAGGACGCCGATACGGTACGGGTCGACACCGGGGACGAGGGTGAGGGCGTCGACGGCGTAGGAGATGTCCTCGCCGCGGCGGTACGGGTCTTCCAGGTCCCGGGGCTCACCGCCGCTCTGTCCCTGGTAGGCGGGATCGAATACGAGCGCGACAAGGCCGTTGTTCGCGAGCCGGGCGGCGTAGTTCGCGCCGATCTGGTCCTTGACGCTACTTCCGGGGGTGGCGAGCACGATGGCGGCGTGTGATCGAGAAGCATCGAAGTCGTCGGGGAGATACAGATCTGCCGCAAGATCGAAGGGGCCTCGCGAAATGGAGATGCGCTGGAGCGGCATGAGCCGGGAACCTTCCCCTATGCTGTACAGGAATCAGTCAGTTCACTCTCTGACTTAGTTCATTATCGAACTAGTTCAATACTAGACCATTAAGAGAGGAGTGCGCCATGCCCTCGGACGATGCGGCGCAGCTGTGGAAGCTGAACCAGCGGCTCCTGACCGTGGTGATGAATTCCTGCGTGGAGACCTTCGACGAACTGGGACTGGAAACGAAAGAATTCTTCGTCCTCGACGAGGTGGACACCTGCAAGTACCCCGCAGTCCTGGCGACGAAGCTGATGCTCCCGAAGGCGAGCGTGACCATGTATCTGCGGAGCCTGGTCAGCAAGGGTTTCGTGCAGCGGGAAATCGACGAAGAGGACCTGCGCCGCCACCGCCTGGCGATCACCGAACGCGGACGCCGGGCGCGCGCCCAGGCACTCGACGCCCTCGCCGGGGGATTCTCCGCCATCATGGAGCGTCTCGATCCGCACGACCGCGACGAGCTGCGACGAATCCTGCTGACACTTCTCGAACCAGCCGACGCGGCAACGACCTGACCTGCCGGCACGAGACGCGCTGTCGGTGCGGCTTCGAGACCCCCTGATCGCTCAGGTCAGGCGAGCAGGGGGGCCGAGCAGGCGGGCGGGAGCGTCTTCTTGTAGCGGGTGCCCGGCGTCGCCGATCCAGTGCAGCCGCGCGTGCGGGATGTGCTCGTCCAGCCAGTGACCGTATTCCGGGGGCAGGACGCAATCCTCCCGACCCCACAGCAGTTGGACGGGGATGCGACCGGCCGCCATCGCGCCGTCGCGCAGCATGACGAAGTGCCGGGCGGCAGGTCCCGGATCGGTGTCGCCGGCAGCGGCGAAGATCTCGGTGATTGTGGCCAGAAACCACTGCCGGTGCGCGAGAAAGGTTCTCCGGACCGGACGGCCGGGGTCGGGATACTCGGGGCCCCCCGGATACAGCTGCAGAACCGCGCGGCCGCCCGCAAACGCTTGGCCTCGTTACTGCGCGACGCTGCTACCGCCCCGCCACCTGTTCGCCGCGCCACCAAGCCCTCGCGCGGAGCTGAAGAACGCCGCATCTCCGCGAAGAAGCGGCGCGGCGTCATCAACCACAATCGCCGTGTCTCCCTCCGACAACTAGCCGACGGTTGCGCTACGCGCCGTATCCGCCGTCGATCCGCAGCACTGCGCCGGTGACGTAGGAGGCTTGCGGACTGGCGAGGAAGACAACGCCTGCGGCGATCTCCTCCGGCCTGCCGTACCGCCCCATCGCCGTTGTAGGCAGGAACATGGCTGCGGCCGGGCTGTCGGCGGGGTTCATTTCGGTGTCGACGAACCCGGACTGGACGACGTTGACCGTGATACCCCGGTGGGCCAGATCGCGTGCCGCGCCCCGGCTGTAGCCCTCGAGAGCCGACTTGGTGCCCGCGTAGTCGGTCATCCCAGGGAAACCCACCCGCGTTCCCACACCCGAGCTGATACTCACGATCCACCCGCCATCGGGCAGCAGCGGGAACGCCGCCCGGATCGCGGCCACCACACTGGTGTAGTTGATGACGAGCTGACGGTCCAAGGCGGACGCGTCGGCAACCTCGCTGTCGATCGGACCGGCGACGTTGACGCCGGCATTGTTGACCAGAATGTCCAGCTTTCCGAAATGCTGGACCACGCTGTGGACCAGATCGGTGGATAAGTCAGGCGCTGTCGCCGGCGATGCCGGGCCGGTGGAGTTGGTTCCACCGGCAGGCATGCATGCCGCCGGAATAGAAATGCTCGGGGATTGTGGGCGGCCTCATACTCCCACCACTGTTCGGCTCGCTTCCAGGACGGGCCGCGCACGATTTTCTTGGATTCCAGTGATCGCCGACGGACTCGGAAAGCATCGCGATCTCCGGGCCGACAAGTTCACAGAGCGTCTTACGCCCGGCGGTGACGGCGACCAAGGCGTGACGCTTCATGCCTTTGGCCAACTCGAACCAGGGTCTCGCCGATTTCTAGAAGCCGGAGCTGCCGGTGGCGGGCAGGCCGGTCGTGGGGACGGTGACCGCGACGAAATCGCTGAACTGTTCCTCCGACTGGTTCACACAACCGCCCCGCACATTGATCGTCGATCCAGGTTCGAGGCCTTCCAGTGTCACCGTGATCGTCTGGCCGACACGCGCCAGCGTCTCATTCCGTGCAGCCTCTTCATAGCCGTCCAGCGGTTTGCTGTCACCAAAGAAGACGCGTTGATTCCCGATCGAAGCCTCCGCCCAGCAAACTCCGCGATCGTTGGGATTGGGCAGTGTGGCGGTCACCGTGCCCACACCGGTGCCGTTGAAACTTACCTCGGGGGCGTTGAACGGCGTGTCCGCACTCGCGGGCGCGGCAGCGAAGGAGGCAAGCGCTACGGCCGCCGCCGAAGCGATAAATCCGATCCGAGGAATTCGTCTGATGATCACATCAATCGACTCTTCCATGGAAAACCCTTCAGGGCAAAGCATGTCAGCCCATACGCCCACGGCCGCCGGGTCGCGAGAGCCAGGGCGGACCCGTTCAGGCGTAACGGCAACTACCAACCTTGAATCATCACATGACACCAGTGACAGGACGCGTACCCGATGGACAGCAGGATCGGCACGTCACGCGCGGTGGCTTCGGCCAGCGCGTCGGCGTCCCACTCCCGCCAGTGCACGGGATTGTCCGCGTGCTGACGCAGATACGGTGAGGTCGCGCGTCCCAGACGATTCACCCTTCCACCCTCTCACGCCTGCCGCCGCCCTGCCGAGCCCCGCGCACGCCCACACTTCTACGGTGGAGCCGTGATCAGAACCGCCGCCCTGGCCCATATCCGCGACCGTCGCCTGATCCAGACCCGTTCGACCGGGAAGACCGTCTTCTACATGGCCGGTGGGAAGATCGATTCGGGGGAGAGCCCGCTGCAGGCACTGCACCGGGAGGTCCGGGAGGAACTCGGCGTCGGCGTCACCGAGGTGAGCGAACTCGGCATCTTCGAGGCCGACGCCTACGGGCACGCCGCCGGGACCCGGCTGCACATGACCTGTTTCCGCGCCGAGGTCACCGCCGAACCCAGCCCGCTCGGCGAGATCGCCGAATTCCGTTACTTCACCGGTGCGGAGTACGCCGCCATGCCCGAGGTCGCGCCCGGCTCACTGCTCGTTTTCGAGCACCTGCACCGGCTGGACCTGATCGACTGGTAGCGGCCGCCGGCCGCCCCGGTGCGACAGCAGACCACCACCCGACCGCGGTGAGCGGCACGGAACGCACAGGTCACCACCCGTGATACCGGCCGTGGTCCCCAAGCGCCGGTCACCGCGCACTACACCGGACGGTCGCGGTCCTCGGCGCCACCGTTCGATGCGGACTCGGCCCGCCGCAGCACGCCCGGTTCGGTGCCCTCGTCGGCTTCCTGATCGGGTTCCGGATGTTCGGGCTCGAAGGTCTCCGGCAGGTTCTTCAGATGTTTGTTCATCGAACGGACCAGCAGGAACGTCCCTGCCAGCAGGATCAGCACGAGCGCCAGCCCGAGCGGGGACGCCTTACCGAATTCCGGGCCGGTCGGCGTACCGGGCGTCTGCGCCAGCAGCACAGTCGCCGATACCGGAAGCGCAGCGGCCCACATCAGCGGTACTCGTCGGTGATACCGGCGAACAGGTCGGTCTCCGGGATATCGGTGCCGACCCGGGTGCGCGCCAGTTCGAACTCCTCGGTCGGCCACAGCCGCTGCTGCATCTCCAGCGGAATGGCGAAGAACGCGCCGTTCGGATCGACCTGGGTGGCGTGGGCACGCAGCGCGTCGTCGCGGCGCGGAAAATACTTACCGCATTCGATCTGGGTGGTGACCCGGGCCATGATGTCGCCGCGTTCCACCGCGTATTTGCGGGACCGGTCCAGCCACTCCTGCAGTGGGAACGGTTCGCCCAGCTTCTCGTACTCTTCGGCGAACACCTCCATCCGCCGGATCGTGAAGCCGTGGTCGTAGTACAGCTTCAGCGGAGTCCACGGCTCGCCCGCGTCGGGGAACTTCTCCGGATCGCCGGCGGCCTCGAACGCGGCCACCGATACCTCATGGCACCGGATATGGTCCGGGTGCGGGTAGCCACCCATCTCGTCGTAGGTGGTCATGACGTGCGGTTTGAACTCGCGGACCACCCGGACCAGCGCCTCGGTGGCCTCTTCGAGCGGGACCAGCGCGAAGGAACCCTCCGGCACCGGCGGCAGCGGGTCGCCCTCGGGCAGTCCCGAGTCGATGAAACCCAGCCAGGTCTGCCGGACGCCCAGCGCGGCTGCCGCGGCCGCCATCTCCTCGCGCCGGATCTCGTCCATCCGCTCCAGCACTCCGGGTGTGTCCATGGCCGGGTTGAGGATGCTGCCGCGTTCCCCGCCGGTCAGGGTGACGACGAGGACATCGTGTCCCTCGTCGGCGTAGCGTGCGGTGGTCGCACCGCCTTTGCTGGATTCGTCGTCGGGGTGGGCGTGCACCGCCATGAGGCGAAGGCCACTCACTTCTCGTTCACCGTCGCTCTCGCTCGCGGGTGTTCGGACTTCGTTACCTATAGTTCCATCTGGACCGATTCTGTTCCGACCTACCCCCCGGGAGCACGAAATCATGACCGATCCCACGCCGGAACCCGGCCGCCCGGGCTCCTCCGGCTCTGCCGCGGCGGCTTCTCCGGAGGCCGCCGATTCCGCGCGGGACCGCAACGCCGACCGCTACGGCCGGCGCACCGCGCGGCCGAATCGCCGCCTGATCGGCGTGGTACTCACGGCCGTGGTGCTGCTCGCCGGGGTCGGGGTCGCCTATCTGGGCTGGGCGAAGTTCGGTCCGAAGGACATCGAATCCGAGGAACTCGGCTACACCGTGCTCGATGATTCCTCGGTCGAGGTGCAGATCCGGCTCACCCGGGCCGACCCGTCGAAACCGGTGGTGTGCCTGGTGCGGGCCATGTCCCGCGACCTCACCGAGGTGGGCCGGCGCGAGGTGCTGGTCCAGCCCACGGCGGGCGACAAGACGGTGCGGGTCTCCACGGTCGTGGAAGCCTCCGAACGTCCGGCTTCCGCGGCGATCTATACGTGCACCGACCGAGTGCCGGGATACCTGAAAACCGAGTGAGTGCGGGTTAGGACCCGGCGGGCGTGGGTATCGCCTGAGTGCTGGAAGTAGGCCGAGCATAGATGACCCGCTGGTAAAAACTCGCCCGACCTGCATCTTTGTGACTCATGCTAAAATGGCTTCACACACGGTTCCGGGGCTCGGAGCCGTGTTTGCTGCATTGGCGGCCGGAGCGGTCGATACCGGGGAGGGTCCCGGAGTCGGACTGTCGGGGTTCTTCGAACTTCCCGCAGATCGCGATAGCCGTCTGCTGAAGCATGTCTGCCTGCGGGTGGGCCGTGCCGCAGTGATCAGGAATCCCGGCCTGCCGGGGACAACTACTAGGGAGTGATCGAGATGACTGAGACCCAAGTGACCTGGCTGACCCCGGAGTCGCACGACAGGCTCAAGAGCGAACTCGACGCGCTCATCGCCAATCGTCCGGTCATCGCCGCCGAGATCAACGAGCGCCGCGAAGAAGGCGACCTCAAGGAGAACGGCGGCTACCACGCGGCGCGCGAGGAACAGGGCCAGCAGGAGGCCCGGATCCGGCAGCTGCAGGAACTGCTGAACAACGCCAAGGTCGGCGTGGCGCCCACCAAGTCCGGTGTCGCGCTGCCCGGGTCCGTGGTGAAGGTCTACTACGACGGTGACGAGTCCGACACCGAGACCTTCCTCATCGCGACCCGCGAGGAGGGCCTGGGCAACCCCGACCTGGAGACCTACTCGCCCAGTTCGCCGCTCGGCAAGGCGCTGATCGACGCGAAGGTCGGTGAGACCCGCGAATACACCCTGCCCAGCGGCAACCTTATGAAGGTGACGCTGGTCAGCGCCGAGCCTTACCACAGCTGAGACCACCGGGCCGGGCGCGGCGCACTCCGCCGGCACCGGACCGCATGACGACGCGAGCGGCCGCATCCGTTTTCCCGGATACGGCCGCTCGTCCATGTCCTGCGTGTCTCCCGAATACTCGGTGGTGCCCCGGCGGGTTCAGCTCAGGGCTTGTTCGAGGTCGGCCAGCAGATCGCTGATGTCCTCGATTCCTACTGACAGCCTTACCAGATCATCGGGCACTTCCAAAAGCGACCCTGCTGTAGAGGCATGGGTCATGGCCGCCGGATGTTCGATCAGCGACTCGATTCCGCCCAGCGATTCGGCGAGCGTGAACACTTTCGTCCGCGAGCACAGATCGCGGGCGGCATCGGGACCACCGGTCAGCCGCACCGAGATCATCCCGCCGAACCGTCGCATCTGCTTGTCGGCGACGGCGTGGCCGGGATGCTCGGGCAGCCCGGGGTAGATCACATGGCTGATCGCGGGATTCCGGGACAGGAACTCGGCCAGGGTCTCGGCGTTGTCGCAGTGCCGGTCCATCCGCAGCGCGAGCGTTTTGGTACCGCGCATCGTGAGGTAGGCGTCGAAGGGGCCCGGTACCGCGCCGGCGCCGTTCTGCAGGAAGGCGAAGGCCGAGTCGAGCTGGGCGTCGTCGGTGACGAGCGCGCCGCCGATGACATCGGAGTGCCCGCCCAGATACTTCGTCGTCGAATGCACCACGACATCGGCGCCGAGCAACAGCGGCTGCTGCAGATACGGGGTGGCGAAGGTGTTGTCGACGACCAATTTGGCGCCGGAGGTGTGCGCGATATCGGCCAGTGCCGGGATATCGCCGATATTGAGCAGCGGATTGGTGGGCGATTCCACCCAGATGAGTTTTGTGTTCGGGCGGATCGCGGCGCGCATCGCGTCGATATCGGTGATCGCGGCCGGCGAATGCTCGATTCCCCATTCGGTGAACACCTTGTCGATCAACCGGAAGGTGCCGCCGTAGGCGTCGTCGGGAATGACGATATGGTCGCCGGGCCGCAACATCGCCCGCAGCGCACAGTCGGTGGCCGCCATCCCCGAGGCGAATGCCCGGCCGTAGCGGCCGACTTCGAGGGACGCCAGGTTGGCCTCCAGCACCGTCCGGGTGGGGTTGCCGGTGCGGGCGTATTCATAGCCGTCCCGCAGTCCACCCACCCCGTCCTGGGCGAAGGTGGAACTGGCATAGATGGGCACGTTCACCGCGCCGGTCCGGGGGTCGGGATCGTAACCGGCGTGCACAGCCCTGGTGGTGAATCCCAGTTCGCTCATACCCCCACCATAAAGGTCCGACGCCGCACAGCCGCACGCCGGGCGGCCGACGTGTGAGCAGGCTCGCGCCCTGGTCCGAGCCGTCCGCACGACAGCCGCCGGCGATTACCCTGAGGCCATGCTGACCGTCGCCGAACTGTTCGCCACAGATTCACTGCTGACCGGGGAGGAACGGGAGATCCGCGATACCGTCGCGGCCTTCACCGACCGGCATATCCGGCCGCATATCGCGGAGTGGTTCGAGGCCGGGGAATTCCCGGTGCGCGATATCGCGCCGGAACTCGGGAAGCTGGGCGTACTCGGGATGCATCTCGAGGGTTACGGCTGCGCCGGCCTGCCTGCCACCGCGTACGGGCTGGCCTGTGAGGAATTGGAGGCGGCCGATTCCGGACTCAGGTCGCTGGTGTCGGTGCAGGGATCGCTGGCGATGACCGCCCTGCACAAATACGGCTCCGAAGAACAGAAACAGCAGTGGCTACCGGATATGGCGGCCGGGCACACGATCGGCTGTTTCGGTCTGACCGAACCGGATTTCGGGTCCAACCCCGGCGGGATGCGCACGCGGGCCCGCCGCGACGGCGGCGACTGGGTGCTCAACGGATCGAAGATGTGGATCACCAACGGGTCGGTGGCCGATATCGCCGTGGTGTGGGCTCAGGTCGAGACCGGTGGAAAGAATGTCGTGCACGGTTTCCTGGTGCCCGCGGGTACGCCCGGGTTCACGGCCCGGGAAATGAAGGGGAAGCTCTCACTACGTGCCTCGGTCACGGCCGAACTCGATTTCGACGAGGTGCGGCTGCCGGCCGACGCGATACTGCCGGGTGCGTCCGGTCTGTCGGGCCCGCTGTCGTGCCTGGGTGAGGCACGGTTCGGAATAATCTTCGGCGCGCTCGGGGCCGCACGCGACTGTTTGAGTGCGACCATCGAATATTCGCGCACCCGCATGGTTTTCGAGAAACCGCTGGCCGCCTATCAACTCACCCAGGCGAAATTGGCGGATATGGCATTGGAATTGGGCAAGGGCCGGCTGCTGGCACTGCACCTGGGGCGGCTGAAGGATCGCGGCGAGCTGACCCCGGAGCAGGTGAGCGCGGGCAAACTGAACAGCACCCGCGAGGCCCTCACGATCGCCAGAGAGTGCCGCACCGTATTGGGCGCCAACGGCATCACTCTCGACTACCCGGTGCTGCGGCACGCGAACAACCTCGAATCGGTCCTCACCTACGAGGGCACCGCGGAGGTCCACCAGCTGGTGCTCGGCAAGGCGCTCACCGACGCGTCGGCGTTCCGCTGACGTCACGAGTGGGGCGGCACCACGTGCCATTTCGCGGGCAGCAACATTCCGTTCCCGGCGAATACACTGCCTCACAAGGTATCCCGCAGGCGCGGAGGACACTGTTACCAACCGTCATCGGCGAGCCATCTCGGTGTCACCCATGAGCCGGTCCGGCGGCGCACTCTGATATTCGTACCCGGCGCGGATCCGAAAACGCCCGGGTGCCGTACAGGGAGGTGCGCCATGAACTCGCAATCACCCGGACCGGGCAATCGCCGACCGTCCGCCACGGCCAAATCCGCCCCCGGCATGAAAGCCGCGCGGATTTCACGCGAACGCGCCACCGCCTGGCGATTACCCGATCAACGCGAGCTGGTGGCCGCGTTCACCGGGGCCGAGGGCCGCGAAACCGATCAGCCACTGCTCACCTGGGCGACCGGACTCGCCGATCTGCATCGCCGCCGGCACGGTGACCCCCTGGCGACAGCCGGAATAGACTGCCGCCGAGCCGAACTCGTCGCGCTGATCGACCGCTGGATCGGCACCGCGCCGCCCGGACGGCAGGTCCGGCGACAGCGCGCCGATTCCTTCGGCGCCACGATCGACCGCATGGCGGCCGCCCACGTACACGCCAACCATCTGCTGCACCACGCCGAACGTGTCTCCGACGACCGAGTGCACGCGGCCTGGTACCGGCTGGCGGTACTGGCCGACGAATGGACCGATCTGGTGGCCGGCGCCGGGCCGGGCCGGCGCCGGGCCTGAGTTGCCCGGGGCCACCACCTGCAGAGATGCGCGAAATATCACAATTCGATAAATGGCGGCGCGTTGTTACCATTAGGTTATGTTCGCCCTGGGTCCCCGTGTGTTCGAGATCTCCGCCCGCCGCTATCTGGAGGGCATCCACCGGACCCACGGGGCGCCGGCTTTCGCGGCTGCCGCCGCGCTGCCGGGGCTGTCCGCGCAACTCGATCAGCACGCCGCCGCCGTCCGCGACATTCTGGACCTCGGGATCGATACGGCCGGGCAGGTCTCGCCGGTCGTCCTGCTGGCCGGATACATGCGCGGACTGCTGGAAGACCGGACCGCGCCCCTCACCGAACCCGCCGACTGGGCGACCGCCCAGTGGCTACACCTGCGGCTGGCCGGAGCCTGCCTGCAGGCCGGGCACTCGGCCCGATGAACGACTTCCGCCGTGCCCCGGAACTCCGGTGCACGGCGGAAGAGAGTCGGGAAGGCAGCGCTCAGCGCAGGTGGCGCGGTTCGCCGCCACCGTAGGGCGACCGACCACCCTCGTCGTAACCGCCATAGGGCTGCTGACCGCCGCCTCCGTAAGGCCCTTGACCGCCGCCACCGTAAGGCCCCTGACCGCCGCCCCCGTAGGGCGCCTGACCGCCGCGGTAGGGGTTTCCGAACTGCCGGTACTCACCACCGGACATCTGCTGCCCGTAACCGCCGGGCTCGTCCGGCTCCCGCCGGATGCCGCCACCGTGCGCGGGCTGCGGTTCGTCCCACTGTTCCGGGTCGCGTCCGGTGCCGGTGGTGGCCGTGGCACCGCGTCCCTCTTGCTGGGCGCCCATCCGCTCCCGCTCCCGCGAGGCGTCCTCCCGGCCGCGCTTATAGGCCTCGGCGTGACCGCGCATGGCCGGCATCTCCTCCTCGAGCCCGCTCAGCCAGGACTCCCAGCGCTGCTGCATCGGGCGCACCAGACCGCCGCCGACACCGACGACCAGGATGCCGCCCAGCGTGGCGAGAACCGCGATCAGGACCGGTGTGGTGACCGTGGTGGCCACCCCGATCTGGTTCAGCGCGGCGACGATACCGATACCCCAGACGAACACCACCGCGATCCGGCCGATCATCGGGCCGTAACTCAGCCCGCCGAGCGCGTTGCGCACCAGATCGCCGACCGCGTGCGCGATAGCGGCCGCGACCACCACGATCAGGATGGCCACCGCTGCCCGGGGCAGCCAGGCGACGATCCCGTTGATCACGTTGCTGACCGGGTTGGGCCCGAAGATCCCGAAGCCCAGCTGCAGGGCGATCAACATGATCGCGTAGAAGGCCAGCCTCCCGAGGAGATCGGACGCGTCGTATTTACTCCCCGCCAGCATCCGCTGGATCTCGCCCCGCTCCACGAGCCGATCGAAACCCACCCGCTCGAGAACTTTGTCGACGATCTTCTCGACCGCCTTGGCGATGATCCAGCCGACGACCAGGATGACCAGGAAGCCGAGGAGCTTGGGTACGAACGTCACGATCGAGCTCCACGCATCAGAGAAACCCTGCTGGAAATCGATTGCCAAACTTGAGGTTTGCACAAGCCCTTCCCTTCGCTCTCCGATCGGACGCGGCGTTTGCCACGAACGGCATAAGCCACGTTATACCCCGATAGAGCAGGCTGAACCCGTGATTGCGGATTAATTGCTAATGCGCCGTGCGGCCGGTGCTGACAAATCCCAGCAGATCGTGTCGGGTGATCACGCCGACCGGTTTCCCGTCCTCGACCACCATCAGCGCATCGGTATCGGAGAGCGCTTTGGTGGCGGCGGAGATCGGCTCGCCCGACCCGATCAGCGGGAACGACGGGCTCATGTGCTGGGCCACCGAATCCGTGAGGTTCGCGCGACCGGTGAACACCGCCGAGAGCAAGTCCCGCTCGGAAACGCTGCCGGCCACCTCTCCGGCCATCACCGGCGGTTCCGCGCCGACGACCGGCATCTGCGAAACGCCGTACTCCCGCAGGATCTCGATGGCGTCGCGCAGGGTTTCCGAGGGATGGGTGTGCACCAGATCCGGTAGTGCGCCCGACTTACCCCGCAACACATCGCCGACCAGCGTTTCCGCGGCCGACCCGTCGAGCGGGCTGCGCAAGAACCCGTAGGAGCTCATCCACTGGTCGTTGAAGATCTTGGACAGATAGCCGCGCCCGCCGTCCGGGAGCAGCACCACCACGACGGCATCCGGGTTGCGCCGGGCAACCTCGAGCGCCGCCACCACGGCCATACCGCACGAACCGCCGACCAGCAAACCTTCCTCCCGGGCCAGGCGCCGGGTCATATCGAAGGAATCCGCGTCGGAGACACCGATGATCTCGTCCGGAATCGCCGGGTCGTAGGCGGAGGGCCAGAAATCCTCGCCGACCCCTTCGACCAGATACGGGCGCCCGGTACCGCCGGAATACACCGATCCCTCCGGATCGGCGCCGATGACCTTCACCGTGCCGCCCGATACCTCCTTGAGGTAGCGGCCCACTCCGGTGATGGTGCCGCCGGTGCCGACACCGGCGACGAAATGGGTCACCGTGCCCTCGGTATCGCGCCAGATCTCCGGCCCGGTGGTCTCGTAGTGGCTGTCCGGACCGCCGGGATTGGAGTACTGGTCCGGTTTCCAGGCGCCCTCGATCTCCTCGACCAGGCGGTCGGAGACGCTGTAGTAGCTGTCGGGGTGCTCCGGCGGCACCGCGGTCGGGCAGACCACCACTTCGGCACCGTAGGCACGCAGCACATTGCGCTTGTCCTCGCTGACCTTGTCCGGGCAGACGAAGACACAGTGGTAGCCACGCTGCTGGGCCACCAGCGCCAAGCCGACACCGGTATTGCCCGAAGTCGGTTCGACGATGGTCCCGCCGGGAGCCAGCTTCCCGGACTTCTCCGCCGCCTCGATCATCTTCACCGCGATACGGTCCTTGGAGCTGCCGCCGGGGTTCAGGTACTCGATCTTGGCGGCCACCAGCCCGGCGCCCTCGGGCACCACCGAGTTCAACCGAACCAGCGGGGTGTTGCCGATGAGGTCCACGACATGATCCGCAATGCGCATACCCCCATCGTTGCAGAGACGTTGCCGGGAGGCTCCGTGTGGTCCGCCACCCCACCGCGTAAATCCGACGGTGTAGCTGCCGAGCCTTTAGGATCTGGGACCTATGAGGCTGCCGAAGCTCGCACGTGCCACCGTGCTCCTGGCCGGGACCGCCTTCGCGCAGGCGGCCGCGTCCGGGGCCACGGCCGGCGCCGCCACCATCGCGTTCGCCGATGTCCCGACGCTGACCTACGGCGGGCTGTGCGGCACCAGCGTCCGCACCTGGGCCGATACCAGCCCGCAGTGGCCGGGCCGCGCGGTACTGAACGTCCGGGCCAACCCGGTCGCCGGCATCGGGCCGGGCGCGTACCCGCTGGCGCCACTGTGTGAGGTACTGACCACGGTGGCCTGGCGCAACCTCGACACCGGGGCCACCGGCACCTACATCAACAATGTGGTGACCGGCATCTACGGCAGCATCCAGTACTCCCTGTTCCAGGACACCGGCCCCGGGCGGGTGGAGGTCGTGGTGACCACGAACCACGCCAGCATTCCGGCGTACGGCAGTTTCGTCGTCCCGGCCTGATGCCTGCCCGTGCGCGACCGGTCCCGGCGCGCACGGTCGCGCGAGATCATTCCCGCTCGTAGAATCCCGGCACATGCGCGAAACTCGGATCGGATGGCGGACGGCCGCGGTGGCCGGCGCCGCCACGGTTCTGGTCGGCTCCGGGGCGGGTACCGCGTCCTGGGCGGCCTATCGGCTGCTCACCACCCAGGCGGGCACGGCGCGCGGCATGATCGGCCGCGACATCTCCAAACCCCCGGAGGCCGACGGCATCTACTCACCACTCGGGTACGAGGGCCGGGGCGCCGGTAAACACGCCGACCTGCACCTGATGATCTTCGGTGACTCCACCGCCGCCGGTCTGGGCTGCCGCGGCGCCGCCGAGGTGCCCGGGGTCCGCATCGCGCACGGGCTGGCCGATGCCACCGGGCAGCGCATCCGGTTGAGCACCAAGGCGATCTCCGGCGCCACCTCCAAGGGGCTGGCCGGGCAGGTGGACGCCATGTTCGTGGCGGGCCCGCCACCGGACGCGGCGGTGGTGCTGGTCGGCGCGAACGATGTCACCAAGAAGCATTCGATCGGCCGGTCCGCCGAACGACTCGGCGCGGCCGTCAGCCGGTTGCACGGGGCGGGCTCCGTCGTCGTGGTCGGCACCTGCCCCGATCTGGGCAGCGTCACCGCCATCCCGGAACCGCTGCGCTCGGTGGTGCACCGGTGGAGCGTCCGGCTGGCACGGGCCCAGACGGCGGCCACCCGGGCGGCCGGCGGCCGCGCCGTCGCCATGGGTGACCTGATCGGCAAGGATTTCCGGGCCGCCCCGGAACAGCTGTTCTCCGCCGACGGTTTCCACCCCTCCGCCGACGGTTACGCGCTGGCGGCCACCCATCTGCTGCCCGAATTGATGAGAGCGCTCGCTGACCGGGATATGGCCACAGCGGATATTTCGTAGTAGCCGGGCGCGACGTAGATTCGAGGGGATCGTACCCGCGAGTAGTGTTCGGCCCGGCCGGGCACACTCCCCGACAAAGGAGTCCTCATGCCAGAGGCCGTCATCGTTTCCGTTGCTCGCTCCCCCATCGGCCGGGCCAACAAGGGGTCGCTGGTGAGCATGCGGCCCGACGACCTGGCCGCGCAGATGGTGCGCGCCGCACTGGACAAGGTCCCTGCCCTGTCACCCGCCGATATCGATGATCTGATGCTCGGCTGCGGCCAGCCCGCCGGCGAATCCGGTTTCAATATGGCCAAGGTCGTCGCCACCCAGCTGGGTTACGACTACATACCCGGTACCACCGTGAACCGCTACTGTTCCTCCTCGCTGCAGACCACCCGGATGGCGTTCCACGCCATCAAGGCCGGCGAGGGCCACGCGTTCATCTCCGCCGGCGTGGAAACCGTCTCCCGCTTCCCGAAGGGCACCGCCGACGGCTGGCCCGACACCCACAATCCGCAGTTCGCCACCGCCGAGGAACGCACCGCCACCACCGCGCAGGGCGGGGTGAGCTGGCGTGACCCGCGCGAGGACGACAACATCCCCGACGTCTACATAGCCATGGGCCAGACCGCGGAGAACGTCGCCTCGTTCACCGGGATCTCCCGTGAAGACCAGGACCACTGGGGCGTGCGGTCGCAGAACCGCGCCGAAGAGGCCATCAAGGCGGGTTTCTTCGAACGCGAGATCACCCCGGTGACGCTGCCCGACGGCACCGTCGTCTCCACCGACGACGGCCCCCGCGCCGGCACCACCTACGAGAAGATCTCCCAGCTCAAGCCGGTCTTCCGCCCGGACGGCACGGTCACCGCCGGTAACGCCTGCCCGCTCAACGACGGCGCCGCCGCCCTGGTCGTCATGAGCGACACCAAGGCCGAGGAGCTGGGCCTGACCCCGCTGGCGCGGATCGTGTCCACCGGGGTCTCCGGCCTCTCTCCCGAGATCATGGGCCTGGGCCCGATCGAAGCGGTACGCAAGGCGCTGAAGCTGGCCGGTAAGACGATCGGCGATATCGACCTCTACGAGATCAACGAGGCCTTCGCGGTGCAGGTCCTCGGTTCGGCCCGGGAACTGGGCATGGACCTGGACAAACTGAATGTATCCGGCGGCGCCATCGCGCTGGGCCACCCGTTCGGTATGACCGGCGCCCGCATCACCGCCACCCTCATCAACAACCTCCAGACCCATGACAAGCAGTTCGGCCTGGAAACGATGTGTGTCGGCGGCGGCCAGGGCATGGCGATGATCATCGAGCGCCTGAGCTGAGGCCGGAGCCAGACCATCCGATCGGTGAGGGCAGACAGCGGTAGCTGACAGCCGATGTCACCGGAAACGACCTCTCCGCGGATATTCACGTCCGTGGGGAGGTCGTTTCTTTTCGTCCGCCACCGTCGTGCGACGCAGACCACACCGACATAGGCGTTCGCTCCCATATTCGGCGCATTGTCGCCGGATCGAGATCCAGCCGCACAGCTCGGAATACTTCTACGACCTGGGCGCAACGACGTGATGCGAGCACGCTACTTCTGCTCTTGCCGGCGCACCATCTCGGTGATCCAGATGGGTGCGAACGGGGAGGTGCAGCCCGGGGAGGTCGGGTAGTCCTCGAGCACCTTCAGCCGCTCGCCGATGGCGATCGCCCGGGCGCGGTACTCCGGGTGCTCGATCCCGATCTGGGCCAGGCAGGTGTTCATCGCCCATTGCAGACGCTCCGGGGCGTCTCTCATCCGCGCTTCGATGATGTCGAGCAGTCCGGGAAGGTCGAGACCGCCGGGTTTCTTGCTCACCCCGTCGGCGGTCAACCCCCACCCGGCGCTCGCCACCACGGGGTCGGGATCGTCGAACCAGGTCACGCGCAGTTCTTCGGCGTGCGGGTTCTTCTTCACCACATAGCTCACGAGCCAGTCGTGCACCTTGGGGGTGCGCGCGTCCCGCAGCATGGCGTCCAGCTCGTCGCGTTCGAACGCTTTCGGGCGACAGATCAGCAGCGCCAGCAGGCGCGCCGAGGTATCACCGGACTCCCACAGTCCACGTGCGAGGTCCTGCTGGGTTTTCAGCCGTTTCGCGACCGCACGCAGCCGGGTGAGGTTCACGCCGTGATCGTCGCCGTGCTTCTCGTTCACCGCGCGGATCTTCGGGTCCGCGAGGTCGGCCAGCTCGGCCAGCACCTCGGCCACGGTCGTCTCGGTCGGCGTCGTCGGGGCCACCTCGGTCTCCTGCCTGTCGGGTGCGGGTACAAGCCTAGGACCTGATATTCCCGAGGTCCCCGTAACCAGATCGGCGATCCAGCCGACCATCCGCCACTCCGGTACATCCCGGGCCTCCCGTGCGCTCAGGTACGGGACCACGACCACCTCGGCATCGTGGTCGAGCGCGTGCTGAACGGCGATCCGGGCCGTGAGTTCCGGCCCGGTGTCGGTGTACGCCGTGTACACCACCCGGAGGTCGTGTGCCCGGGCCAACTGCTCGATCTGCGTGCTGTCGCAGTCCGGCCGGCAGAGCACAACCGCGCGTCTGCCTGGGGTCACCGGCGCGCCTCGGCGGCGTACTCGGCCGCTGCCGCGTAGCGCGGGCAGCGGTGCGCGGCGTGGACGTCCATCACCTGGTGTGCATGCGCGTAGCCGCGGATCGGTTCCTACGAGCGGCAATGCGCGGTCGGTTGGTCGGTGGGTAGCGCCCGGAGCCCGTCCGCCAGCCGGCGCAGAATCGCCGGGTCGTCAGTGACCCAGTGACGGCCCGCCTGCCAGAGTCGTAGCGTGGCGGCCATAGCGAGATTGTGCGGAGCGCGGGTGGGCAGGGACGGTGACTCCTTACGCATCAAAGCCTCATCTCGTAGTCGTAGGCACATTCGTCCGCCCGCCCGTTGGAAAACGATTCGGTCGGGCGGCCGGACCAAGGTAAGAACCCGTCGGCTGTTCGAGGGGTACGGTTCGTACCCCGTACCGCTACGCTTGGAGCACAGGATCACCAGCGAAAGGGGCTGCGGTGGCGATCAATTCCGCTGAAAACTCACCAGTCGGTGCCCGAATCAAGAGGCTGCGTGAGAGGGCCGGCATGTCCCGGCCGGTTCTCGCCGGGCTCCTGGGGCGCTCGGCCGAATGGCTCAAAGCCGTCGAAAACGGGCGGCTACAACCACCTCGGCTACCGATGTTGCTGCGGATCGCGCGAGCGCTCGAGCTGAACGATCTCGCCGAGCTGACCGGTAACGGGCACGCAGTCCCGGTCTCGGTATTCGCCGGTGAGCAGCACGGCGCCCTGTCCGATGTCCAAGCGGCCCTCACCGACTACCGTATGACCCTGCCGACCTCTCCGCCGAACATCCGCCACCTCGAAGAACGGCTGCGGCAGGCTTGGATCGTTCGGCACTCCAGCCCGGACCATCGAACCCAACTCGGCGCGCTCCTGCCCAGTTTGATCAAAGATGCCCAGGATGCCGCACGGGCCCGGGGGGACGGCCGCAGGCAGGCCCGCCGCGTACTCGCCGGCGTTTATCAACTGGCCGATTTCTATGTGGCGTATCAACCAGCCACGGAACTGGTCTGGATGGTCGCCGACCGCGCCCTGTCCGAGGGATACGCCGCGGACGACCCCTATGTGATTGCGTGCGGAGCTTGGGCGATGACCCAGGCGTTGCGTGACTCGGGCCGCTGGGAGGAGGCGATTGCGCTGGCCCGCGACGCTGCCGAGCAGTTGGTCCCGTACCTGGATCGTGACGGCACTCCGGATGATTGGCGCGGAATCCACGGCGCGCTGTACGCCGAAGTCGCTTATGTGCACGCCCGGCGCGGTCGGCACGGTGACGCCTGGGCGAACTGGGAGAAAGCCGATCAGACGGCAAGAGCACTCGGTCCGCGCTATCGGCATGTGCAGACCTCCTTTTCCATGCCAGTGATGGCTGCGCACGCGACGACTCTGGGGGTCGAATTGCGCAGGCCGGGCGAGGCAGTGCGGTCCGCACATTCGTTCGATGCCGACCGGATCGCCTCCGTTCCCCGTCGCAGCAGGCATTTCATCGAGGTTGCCCGAGCCCACTTCCAGCGAGAGGAGCCGGTCGCCGCACTGGCCTTACTGGACAAGTCGGCACGCACTGCTCCAGAAACCATTCGCTACAACGGGTATGCACGCCAGATCCTGCACTCGCTGGTGGAGAAGCCGCCGTCGGGTATGCGCGCCGATGTGAACGATCTGTGCGAACGGGTCGGGGTCACCCCCGCGGCGTGAGGGACCGGCCACCATCGTCCGACCTACGCGTTGACGGTGGATGAATTCGGTGCACCGGCGGCGGTAACCGCCCAGGTCATCTCGGATTCGAAACGCATACCACTCGCGCGATCCGGGCCGATCGGCAACCATTGGACAGGTGATCTGCCCGCACTGCGCGAAGAGTCTGCTGCGCCGCGAGCGCACCGGACGGCGGTGTCCGGCGTGCCGGCGGGAATTCGCGCTGGAGCCGAAGGAGAGCCCGGCGCGGATGCACGATCTGCGGATGCGTCGCCTGACCGAAAAGCTGAGCGACGAAGGCAATCTGCGCTACACCCCCACCCAGCTGTGGTACGCGGCCACGCGCCGGGATGTGCCGAGTGTGGACCGCGGTTACCACGCGGCGCTCGGTTGGATGTGCGGAATCATCGTGGTGGGCGGGTTCATCTGTGTGGTCAGCGGTTTCGTTCCGGTGCGACCGGGCATCGGCGCCGGGCTGCTGCTGCTGATCGTGATCCCGCTGCTGCTGATCTTCGCGAAACCGTGGTTCCGGCAGCGGACGACGGTGCGTATACCGGTGACGCGGCGGGAATTTCGCACGGGAGTGTTCGATCGCTGGGCACAGATCTACGGCGGGCCGCCGGCCGGAATGGTGGCCGAGGACATCCCGTTGCCCACGGTGCCGACACCGCGACTGGCCCTGCTGTGCGCAGACCGTTCGGTACTCGCCTGTCTCGCCGCGAACAACGCCGCCGAGCTATGGGAGATGGCACTGGCCGATCGAGTGGACCGGTTGCCGCCGGAGGTGCCGGTCCTCGTCCTGCACGACGCCGGTCTGCCCGGTGTCGGATTCGGAGCGCGCGCCCGCAATGCCTTGGGCGCCCGCGTGGTCCTGCTCGGACTGTCCGCGAAATCGGCGCTCGCGGCCCGCTCGGCGGTGCGGTTACGGGAGCGGCCGGATCCGGCGGCGCCGCCTGTGCCGGAGTGGGCCGCCGGGTCGGCGGCAGAACGCGACTGGCTGGCCGCCGGCTGGTGGTCACCGGTCGGGGCGCTGTCGCCCGCGGCACTGCTGGGCGTGGTGGCGCGCGGGGTCGAGCGGGTACAGGAGGCCGGTGACCCGGACCGGCAGCGCGCCCGGGAGATAGGTTTCCTGACGTGGCCGAGCAGTTGACACCGGCCCGGTGGACACAGCGGGTATTCGATCGGCTGCTGCCGATCGCGGCGTCCCGGGCCGCCGCGCCCAGCGGGATCCGGTTCACCGAACGCCAGCTCTACTACGAACTCTGCCGGCTGCTCGCCCCGGTGCCCCCGCTCCCGCGCCGGGTCGCGTTCACCGTCCCGGCGCCGCTGTCCTTCGCCACTTTCCGCACCGCGCTCGCCCGGCACGGCGAGATTTCCGGCCTGCTCACACCGGCACCACCGCGGACGGCGACCCCGGGAGCGCACACTCCCGAACCCGACCTGTTCGACTACGGCCTGCCGCGCCTGCTGATCTGCGAATCGCACACCGTCGCGCATATGCTGCGCGCCAACGGTCTGCCGATGGAATCGGCGACACCGGTGCTCAGCGCGGCCGAACTGCCGCTACACCCCGGTGTGACGGCGATGCTCGCCCGCGGCTCGGGTGACGTCTACGTCCTGCACGAAGCGAGCGCGGCGGGTCTCGCGTTTCCCACCCGGCCGGCCGAACTCACCGGGATTCCCGCGGGGCTGCGCGTGCTGCCGCTCGGCCTGCGGCCCCGGCAGGCCATGGGACTGCACCTGTTCCACATCGACCCCACCGTCGATTCGGGACGACCACCGGACACCTCCTCGCCGCCGGATGCGTCGCGACCGACATTCGATGGCCGAGGATCGGTGCCGCTGGGTCCGGAGGTCGCACCGCCGGAAGCGACCGGCGTAGAACCGCCGACTCGGCTGCTCGCCGAGGATCACCCGGACAACGAGCCGGGCCCCGGTTTTCTGGACGAGCGGGAACAAGCCTGGCTGCGTCGCGGCCGGACAGTCGAACTCGACGCGGTCCGGCCGGCTGTCCTGCTGCGCTCGGTGCATCGGCTGGTCCGCGGCGTACGCACCCCGCCACCGCCGCTGGTGGAGCTGCGGCGTGCCCGCCGCAGCGGGTTCCTGACCTGGCCCGCCGCCTGAGCACCCGCCGCACGAGAGGAGGCCACTGTGTCCCGATACCAGCAGCTCGCCTATACCGATGAGCTGCTCGCCGACGACACTGTGCACCGGCGCTACGCCGACGGCAGGCAGGAGTGGCGGCGACGCGGCCCGGGCGCCACGGTCACCTGGCGGGACGACCGGGGTGATTCCGGGGTCGACGAACCGCTGGGCCGAAAGATCGTCAAACGCACCCTGCGCGACGGCTCGGTCCGCTACGGACGCGAATCCGGTTACGGCCGGACCCTGTGGAGCGACGGCGTATTGACGGTCAACCGCTCCTCCTTCGGCGGCAGGCTCGGCGCGATCCTCGCCGGCGTCGCCGGTGGCGCTCTGCTCGGCGCGCTGGTACTGCCCCCGATGTCGCTGACTCCGGAGGAGGAAGGGGAACTACGCAACCAGGCGGCGCAATCCAGCAGCGGTAGCGGTGAAACGGGCGGCGACTACGGCGATTGGGACGACGGATACGGTGACGACGACGATTTCGGGTGAGTACTGAATGTCTCGATGGTGTGCGTTCCTGACCGGCGACGACCCGTCCACTCATCTGCGGGCCGTCGGTGGTGAGCCGGTCACGGCCCGCGGCGGGCACGCCCTGGGCCTGCTCGACGGGCCGGGCACCGCGCGCGGGCCCTTCGTCGCCGGCGAGCTGAGCGCGGTCGGTGAGGTCACGCTGTTCAACGCCGACCGGCTACGGGCCCGCCTCGGCGCGGCGGCCCCACCGCCCGGCCGGTCCGACGGTGACCTGCTCCTGCGCTACTACGCCCGGTTCGGCGCCGCGGGCCTCGCCGCCGCCGAGGGTATGTTCGCCCTCGCCATCGCCGACGGGCCCGATCTGGTGCTCGCGCGCGATCATCTGGGCGCCCGCACCCTCTTCCACGCCCGCGCGGCGGCGGGCTGGGCCGCCGCGACCTCGTTACGTGCCCTGAGCCGCTGGCCCGCGTTGCGCACCGGTCTGCACCTGCCCGCGGTGCGGTCCTTCCTCACCTTCGCGTACCTGCCCGGGCGCGAGACCCTCCTGCGCGATATCCACGAGGTGCTTCCGGGTCGCTGTGTACGGTTGCGCCCGGACGGCACCTCCGACGAGTACACGTTCTGGGAGCCGCGCGAGACCGCGGACGAGCGGTCCGTCGACGAGCACATTCTGGCGTTACGTGCTCTCCTCGAGGATGCCGTCGCCCGGCGGCTGCCCCCGGGTGAACCCGTCGGCGTGCTGCTGTCCGGCGGAATCGACAGCAGTCTGGTCACCGCGCTCGCCGCGAAATCGCACGATCAGGCCGTGCGCACCTATTCGATCGGTTTCGGCGGCACCGCCCCGGACGAACTCGGCTACTCCGGGCTCGTCGCGGCGCACTGCGGTACCGAGCACCGGGTGCTCACAGTGCCCGGCGAGACGATCGCCGCCCGGCTGGCGGATACGGTGGGCCTGCTCGACTGCCCGGTCGGTGATCCGCTCACCGTGCCGAATCTGATGCTCGCCGAAGCGGTTGCCGCGGACGGTATCCGCGTCGCGCTCAACGGCGAGGGCGGCGATCCGGTGTTCGGCGGCCCCAAGAACCTGGCGATGTTGATCTTCGAGCTGTCCCGTGACGACCCCGATCCCGACGCCCGCGCCCGCGCGTATCTGGACAGCTACCGCAAATGCTACGGCGACCTGCCCACCCTGCTGACCCCGGAGACACTCGCCGCGCTGGAGGGGGCGCCGTCTCCGGCCGAGCACATCGCTTCCTACCTGCGCCAGGGCCGGATGACCAGCCTGCTCAACCAATTACTGCACACCAACCTGCGCACCAAGGGCGCCCACCACATCCTGACCAAGGTGGAGCGGCTCACCGCCGCCAGCGGGATCGAAGGCCGGGCACCGCTGTTCGACCGCGCCGTCGTCGACCACTCCTTCGCCGTCCCGCCCACCGCGAAGCTCGCGGGCAGCAGCGAGAAATGGATCCTCAAAGAGGCCGTACGCGATCTGCTGCCGCCCACGATCGTCGACCGTCCCAAGAGCGGTATGCGAGTACCGGTGCAGCAATGGCTGGACGGCCCGCTCCGCGATCTCGGCAACGACCTGCTGCTCGGCCGCGCCGCTCGCGCCCGCGGACTCTTCCGGCAGGACACCGTGCGCGCCTGGCTACGCGGCGAGGGAGCACTGCTCCCCCGGCAGGGCGGCAAACTGTGGCTGGTGCTGTCGCTGGAATTATGGCTTCGTTCGTTCGACGTGGGGCCGTGACCGCCGTCCGCACGTCCGGTACCGAGGAGTCAGCCCGATGACCGAGCCGCGCATCAAGAATCATGCCGACGACGAGAACGAGATCCACGATCTCACCGAATTCCAGGACGCGGGCCGCAATGTCGTGACACCAGTAGCGCGGTTCGCGCCCGAGGTGGCCGGGGTGGTGGTGGACGCCTTCGCGCAGATCGTCCGGACCGCCCGGGCCACCCGGGCGGCGAACACCCCCGACGCCCAGGGCATCGTGCGCGCGCAGACTTTCGAAGAAGGTGATGTCTACCTGCTGGAAACCCCCTTCGAAGGGTTCTTCGCCGACCGCTACCTCATGGATTTCTACGACGCCGCCGAACGCGGCATCTGCTCGCGGATGCACCTGCACACCGGACTGCGCTTCGTCCGCATGATGACCGGCCCCGGCACCCATATCCGGGTCGGCGCGCTGTCGCCCTTCGTCGTCACCGACGTTCCCGGAGTGACGCCTTTCCGGCCCGAGTGTTTCACCGACGACCTGCCCGACACCCCGCCCGGCGTGCACCGCACCCGTTACAACCTGATCGTGCCGCCGTGCTCGTTCGTCGATATGCAGATCCCCCGCGGGGTCAGCCACCAATTCAATGCCGTCGGCCCGCACGCGGTGATCGATTCGGTGCACCCGGAGGAGTCCCTCGAGGTCCTGCGCGAGGGTATGGCGGGCTACAAGATGATGGCGCAGACCGTATTCCTGGCCCGGGAGCTACCGGATGCCTCGACCTGCACCGAACTCGTAGCCGGCGATTCCTGAGCCGGACCCGGGCCGCGGCGGGTGCCGAATTCCGAACCGGCGGGTCGTTCCGGCGCTCAGGTTTCGTGCCATCCGGCAGGTATTTCTACTACCTGATCACCGCCTCAGCACCAGAAACCTACATTCCAACAACACAACCCAAGCCGCTCGACATCCATTGGGGCATCTACTCAGTCCACAAACGGGTTGATGTGAGGGCGTGGTTGGCAGCCAACGCAGTCGAGTTGGTGTTTCTACCCACGTACTCGTCATGGCGCAACCGGATCGAGTGTGAGTTCGCCGCGCTGCGGTAATTAGCTCTCAACGGCACCGACCACCGCAGCCACGGCGAACAGGACGCCGCGATCGGCAACTACGTCCGCTGGCGCAACCAACACACCGGCCTATCCGCGACTTCGCAGTCGGTTCCAAGATCCGGCACCCGGATCACCTAACCAACGTTGCCTGAAGCGGCACCAGCGCCGGATTTCGTTGCGATGTTCCCGGCCCCTGCCTCTGAGCGACTGTAGTGCTTTGAGGAGTTGCCGGGAACACCCGTTCTATCGCACGGATATGTCCGGGTCACCCAGGGACATCCGGGTGGCCGGACAAACCCCTCATAGACATGTCATGCTCCACAATGTAGCTCACGAAGTCTCGTTGACTCATCGTGAGCGCACGCAGATCGATATCGTGTGGGAAAACCGGGACCCGGCCCAGATGATATTCGGCGGCACCGGCGAGAAAGGTTCTGGTCACCGCATCGGATCCCGCGTACATCTGGGGTCCCTGGAAGAGCTTGTAGGCGACATCCGCCCACGCTTCCGTTGTGAACTCGCCGGGTCCGGCGAGTTGTCGAAAAGCGTCCTGGATTATCCGTGATCGATCGGTCTCGGTAGCCGTGCTGGTGATAACGTCCCCGGGACGCGACGAATACTGCCATGCACTGATATCAAAGCCCCGTGCGGCATACCGCTCCGCCATCTCACGGCTGATTTGTTCAAGGCGCTCTTTGCGGGCGATCCGGTTCCCGTCGACAAATGATCCGTCGGATAGACGGACCGTGTTCTGAAAATCGTTTCCGGTGACGCCCTCGGTCTCGAATCGTGCCAGAGCTCGCTCACCGGCCTCTGCATAAGCTCTACCCAGGGGCGTCGGTTGCCCCCCGACCCACTGCCCTGTCAGTGGCTCCCGCACACCTCCTTCGGGGGGAATATTGAGTCCGAACCAGTCACGGTTCGGCTCGTCATCGGTGATCGGTTTTTTCAGCCTGTCATTATCGGGAAACAGCGGGCTCCTCTTCGACCGTTCCTCTACCAGGCGCCAGTACTCCGCCGACCAGTCATTCGGTGTCGGCCGTCTGCCCAACGCGCGCAGGTTGCCCACCATAATGTTTGCGGCGTCGGCTTGCCATCTGCTGAACTTTTGCCGCTCCGCCACCTTGGCGGCCGCCTCTTCGGTGAAAGGCGAGGCGAAGTCCTGTACACGGCCCGGCAATGGAAAATCCTTCTCCGAGACGCCGCCACCGCGGACCGCTGCGTTCGTAGGTGTGGGGCCGTGCCGCTTCGGGTCGAATGCGTGTTTTAGTCGTGCGACCCCCGATCTGTCGGCATTGTCGTGTGTCCCGCTCGCGGTGGTGAGGGCTTTCGCGCCGATGCGGTCGCCTCGGAGAGTATCGGCGAGGTGCCCCGTTACGCGCTGTACCTGGAAGTCCAAATGATCGGTTGCTCGGAGAAGGGCGCGAATGATATTCGTGTTCCGCACGCGGTACTCATGCTTTCATTGCTCGCCGGTGATCGTCACCGCTACGGGGAAACCGCGGTCAGATTACTATGCACTGCGGCAGAAGTTGACTAAAGACAACAACTTTCGCTGATGGCGTGGTGCTGCCCGAGGTGCCCCCGAAGGAGGGGCGCCGGTTGCAGAAGATCGCCAAAACCAGCAAGCAACCGATCAGGACCCGCCGCGCAATGCGGCCGCGGTTTGCCCGGGCCGAGCCTTTCCCACACCTGTTCGAATGGACTCGGGCGAGATCCCCTGTCCGGAGTTTCGATGCTATCGGCGCCTTTCATTCGGTGCTGGCGAAGTGACGCTCGAAACCGGCCGCCGGTTCCGAACATCGCCCAACAGCACCAGCGAACCACTCCCACACTTGCGCAAGGCGCGGCACAGCAAGCAACCTCCCGGTCCTGCCGGAAACACCGAGATTTGCGTCCCCGGCCGACGAATCCGACGATTCTGGCGCAACCTGTCCCTGTGTGCCACGCTCCCGATCGCGGGCTGCGGAGCCCAGCACTGCTGGTGGCAACAGGCCGAACAGGCGCCGTCCGGATCAGCAGGAGCGATCGGTGACCTGATGGGTCGGTTGCGACGTGTCGGTGCCGGTGCGCCATGCGGTTTCGAGGGCGCGCAGGAAGTCCTGCGAGGTCCGGCCGCCGCTCAGCAGGAGTCGCCTGTCGAAGACGAACGAGGGGACGCCGCCGATACCGAGGCGGAAAGCTTCCGCCCGGTCATCGTGTACGGCTTGCGCGAAATTGTTGCCACGCAGCATCTCTCGCGTCCGATCGGGGTCCAGTCCCGCTTCACCGCCGAGCCGGACCAGGGTCTCGAAGTCGCTGAGAACAGCCCCCTCCGCGGTGTAGGCGCGCATGAGGCGTTCGAGCACGGACTCGCCGCGGCCGACGGTCTCACCCAGTTTGACCAGGCGGTGCGCGTCGAAGCTGTTGACCGGCAAGGCCCGCTCGAGGCGGTAGTCCAAGCCTGCCCCTGCCGCGAGCTCACTGACGCCCTTCAAACGCTCAGCGGCCTGCTCGCTGGTCCCACCCAGATCCTGCCGCGACCGTTCGAGCAGGGTGAGGCCCGGCTCGCGCGACAGCCCGGGGTCGAGTTCGAAGGCATGCCAGTGAATCGCTACCCGCGCGCGGTGGCCGAACTGGGACAGCGCCGTCTCCAAGTTGCGCTTGCCGATGTAGCACCACGGGCACACGAGATCCGACCACACATCTATCTCCAGCACGTCCTCTTCCATCTTCATGTTGTGAGAATAGGTAAGTGACCTACTCGAAGTAAGTAGCCACTTCTGGGTAAGCTCAGGTCATGGAGGTAAGTTCGCAGGTGGATCATGCTTCAGAGGACTCCGTCTTCCGCCGCGACTGCCCGAGCCGCGACGTTTTCGAACATCTCACCGGCCGGTGGGCGCTGCTGGTGCCGGCGGCCCTGCGCCCGGGCTCGGTACACCCGGTGGAGTCGATCGAGGTCCTGTGTGAAGGGATGGCGGGCTACAAGATGATGGCCCAGACCGTGTTCCTCGCCCGGGAACTACCGGAAGCCGCCACCTGCACCGACCTTACGCCCGGTGGGTCCTGAGCGGGTTCCGGAATCGGTGCCGTATCAGGAAGAAACCGGATCCGACCGGCACCGGCGCTGCGCTACGCCCGCTGGGCCGACGCGGGGAATCGACCCCGGCGTATCACCTGATCACGATAGCCGGTCGCTCGATTCTCGGACCTGATCGCCGTACGCGGACGATCTCGGGACTCTGCGCTTCCGATGTGGTGCCGTATGTTCGGTCGGGATATGACGACTCTTCTGCTGGCGATGGCGGGGCTGGCGTTCCTCGACTCGCTCGACGTGCTGCTGATCGGAGTCACCACCGCCGTCATCATCGACAGCCGGCTCGCCCGGCGTTCGCCACTACCGGGCGGACTGGCCTTCCTCGGCGGTGTGTTCGTGCTCACCACCACCTTCGGCCTGGCCACGGTCCTGGGACTGAACTGGCTCACCGAACTCCTCGACTTCCGGCTCACCCCCACCCTGCGCTTCTGGGGTGAACTCGCCGCCGGCACTGTGCTGCTCGCCCTGGCCTGCGTGCGCACCACCGGCACCGCCGACCCACCGGAGTGGACGATCACCCTGCGCCGGCGCCCGGCGATGCTCGCGCTGGCCGGAATGGCGATCGGCTTCGCCCAGGCCCCGACCGCCATCCCCTATCTGACCGCGCTGGCGATGCTGTCCTCGCACCGGCCGCCCCCTTCGGGCTGGCCGGTCATCGTGCTCGTCTACTGTGCCCTGGCTCTGATTCCACCGCTGCTGGTCCTCGCGCTGGCACTGCGGCGCACGCCGCGTGCCCAACGGATCTACCGGCGGGTGGTGCGTGCCCTGGCCCGCTTCGGCCCCCTCACCGTCCGGATCCTGTTCGCCGTGCTCGGCGCCGCCCTGATCATCTACGCCCTCGTCTACGCCAGAGCGGAACTACCGCACTGAGCTCGCTCCGCACCTCACCGGGCCGTGCTTCGCCGCCGTATTCTCGTACCCCCGGCCGAGCGGCGGAAAGACATTGCTCCGGTACAGAGCGGGCGCACGCCGATCACCGCACCCGCGGACTGCCGGACCCCGTCGACCCCGGGCCGGGCCGGGCCGGCTCGACGACCGGGAAGGATGTGCGGGTGAGGTGCTCGGAGATCTCCCAGATACGGTCCGCGTCGTCCGCACCGCGCAGCCGGGAATAGAGGACCTGTTCGGCGGGTGGGCCGGACAGGTGCCGGAAACCGCTGGGACCGTACAGGCGGGCGCCGCCCGCGTCCGGTGCGGTCGCGGCCACCAGAGCCGGGAGCAGGGCTGTTTCGACCGTCCCGAAGAGAACGCCGCGCCGGGACAGCGCACGGATGGCACGGACCGCGACGGTGTCCTGTGCCCGCCCGACCTCGGGACGCGCGGCCAGGAGACTGGTGGGAACGACGCCGGGATGCGACAAATTGCTGATGATCCCCCACCCCGCGGCCCGGCTCCGCCGATCCAGTTCGAGCCCGAACAGGCCGAAAGCGATCTTGGACTGGCTGTACGCGCGGCGGCCGTTGTAGGAGCGTTCCCAGTTCAGGTCGCCCCAGTTGATGGCGTTCTCGTTTGCGGCGACACTGATCTGCGAGGTCACGCGCGCGCCTCCCGCGCGCAGCAGGGGCAGCAGATGGGCGACCAGGGCGAAATGCCCCAGGTGGTTGCTGCCGAACTGCAGCTCGAAGCCGTCGGTGGTGGTCTGCCGATCCGGTGGGGTCATCACGCCGGCGTTGTTGACCAGGATGTGGATCGGCCGGTTCTCGCCGCGCAGGGTGTCTCCGAGCGCGGCCACCGAGTCCAAGGACGACAGGTCGAGGTCCCGCAGGGATACCGCCGCGTCCGGATGCCGCCGCTCGATCTTCGCGATCGCCGCGTCGCCTTTGCGCCGGTTGCGGACGGGCATGACGACTTCGGCGCCTGCGGCGACGAGGCGGGTGGTAAGGGCCAGCCCGACGCCGTCGCTGGCGCCGGTGACGACGGCGAGCTTCCCGGAGAGGTCGGGAACGGTGATGTCCGGTCGTGTGCGTGCCATGTGCTGCTCCTGATTTCGGTGGTGGATGTGAACTCAGGTTGCGCGCGCACCACGGTAATATCCACGGCCTCCCGATCCCAGGCAGACGAGGCCGGTACGCCGTCACTCGAAGGGGGGATCGACGATCCCAGGTAGCGATGCGGCACCGAGGGCAGACTGAACAACACCGGATCGGAGGAGGAAAAAGTCGTGATCGATCGAGCGGGGCTCGCCGAGTTCCTCCGCCGCCGCCGGGAATCACTCCAACCAGAAGACGTCGGTCTCCCACGCGGGCAACGGCGTCGAACCGCCGGTCTGCGCCGCGAGGAAGTCGCCACGCTCTGCCACATCTCCACCGACTATTACAGCCGGCTCGAGCGGGCACGCGGACCGCACCCGTCCGAGCAGATGATCGCCTCGATCGCGCAGGGCCTGTATCTGTCCCTCGACGAACGCGACCACCTCTTCCGCCTCGCCGGGCACAACCCACCCGCGCGCGGCGCCACCAGCGAACACATCAGTCCCGGCCTGCTCCGCATCTTCGACCGGCTCCCCGATACCCCCGCCGAGATCGTCACCGAGCTCGGCGAGACCCTCCGGCAGACCCCGCTCGGCGTCGCGCTCACCGGCGACACCACCCGATACACCGGCCCGGCCCGCAGCATCGGCTACCGGTGGTTCACCGACCCCGCCACCCGGGCCCTCTACCACCCGGACGACCACGCGCTGCACTCTCGTGTCTTCGCCGCCGGGCTACGCAAGATGGTCACGCTCCGGGGGCCCGGATCACGGGCCGCTCACCTCATGGACCTTCTGCTCGACCGCAGCGACGAATTCCGCACCGTCTGGAACCGGCACGAAATCGGCATCCACTACAACGGCGTCAAACGCTACGCGCACCCCGAGGTCGGCGCCCTGGAACTCACCTGCCAGACACTTCTGGACCCCGAGCAGTCCCACCTGCTCCTCGTCTACACCGCCGTCCCCGGCAGCGAGAGCTACGAGAAACTTCGGCTTCTCTCCGTCATCGGCGCCCAGCAGATCATCCCGGGAACGCCTCCGGCCGGGTGACCGACCGGAACAGCGGGATACGCGGTGCGTCCGCCGGCTGCTCGGTTCGCGTTCTGTCCAGAAATCGCAGAAAGCGGATATGTTCGGCGAACAATTCGCCGACCATGTTCTCGCCCCGCGCAGGCATACAGGAGAATGAGCGGGTGCGGAAGGAAAGTGTTTCACAGGGGCCGGGGCCGATAGCGCCGGCGCCGCGGCGAACTGGCAGTTTCCGGTTCTGGCTGGCCGAACAGCGCTGGGAGTGGTCCGACGAGGTCTCGGCCCTGCACGGCTACGCCCCCGGCGAGGTGGAACCGACTACCGAGTTGCTGCTGGCGCACAAGCATCCCGAGGACCGCGGGGGAGTCGCCGACACGTTGGCGATGGTGGTGAGCGCCGGTGCGCCGTTCAGCAGCCGCCACCGCATCATCGATACCGCCGGCGAGGTGCGCCACGTACTGGTCGTCGGGGATCAGATGCTCGACGCCACCGGCGCGGTGACCGGTACCACCGGCTATTACATCGATATCACCGACACCCTCGGCGAAGAGCGCCAAGACGCCCTCGACGCCGCGATACCCGGGATGGTCGCGGCCCGGGAACTGATCGAGCAGGCCAAGGGCGCGGTGATGATGATCTACGGGATCTCGGCCGAACAGGCCTTCCGGGTGCTGATCTGGCGGTCGCAGGAGACCAACACCAAACTCCGCGATCTGGCCGCCAAACTGGTCGCCGCGGTGGGCGAGTTCGGCGGCGCCGAAACGCCCACCCGCACCCGCTTCGACCACCTCCTGCTCACCGTCCACGAACGGCCCGAGCCGTGACCGAGGGTGGAAGTCGCGCCGGGGTTCGGCAGTGGAACACCCGCTGAGCGGCGTCCGGACGCGAAACGGCCCCCACCGGAGTGGGGGCCGTTTTCCCTCGGGTCGGGGTCGCTACTAGTCGCTCTGGAAGTAGCTCAGCAGACGCAGGATCTCGACGTAGAGCCAGACCAGGGTGACCGTGAGGCCCAGGGCCACACCCCAGGCGGCCTTCGGCGGGGCCTGGGCGCGGATGAGCTGGTCGGCGGCGTCGAAGTCCAGCAGGAAGCTGAACGCCGCGATGGCGATGACGACCAGGCTGAAGATGATGGCGATGGGGCCGCCGTCACGCAGGCCGAAGCCGCCGTCGGTGAAGAAGCTCGCGATCAGGTTGCCGACCACCAGGACCAGGATGCCGATCATGGCGCCGATCAGCATCCGGGTGAAGCGCGGGGTGACCCGGATGGCACCGGTCTTGTAGACGACGAGCATGCCGGCGAACACACCGAAGGTGCCCAGGATGGCCTGGCCGATCATGCCCGCGCCGCCCGCGCCACCGAAACTGATATCGGTGAACATGAACGACAGGGCGCCGACGAAGACGCCTTCGGCGACCGCGTAGGAGAGCACCAGCGCCGGGTTGTCGGCCTTGTTGCCGAAGGTGGCGACCAGCACCAGAACCAGGCCGATGAGGCCACCGCCGATGACGAACAGCGGCGCGAGGCCACTGTTCGCGCTGGTCAGCAGGTAGGTGACCAACGCGGACAACGCGAGGACACCCAGCGTGATACCGGTCTTGGTGACCACATCGTCGATGGTCAGCGACCGGGTCGGCGCCTGCGGGTAGGGCTGCTGATACTGCTGCGGGTACTGCTGCTGGTTGCCGTACTGGTAGCCCAGCTGTCCCGCGCCGGCGGCAGCCGAGCCGAAGCCCGCGTAGCCGGTTTCCTGCCGCGGCAGATTCTTGAATACCGGATTGCTTGTGGCGCGCACCGCAAATCCCTTTCTCGGAGTTCGTTGGCCATACCGGAGCACGACCGTCGGCTCGAGCTGTTACTCGATATCCAACTGTCCGTCCAACGATCACGACCCCCGGTGGAGTTCCCGGGCGGGACGACAAGACAGACAAACCGGACCTTACCGCCGGTCGGGCCCGGATGGACCACGGACCGGAATACCGGCCGACCGACGGATGCCGCACACGACCTCGCCGAATACCGATACCGGCTGCTCACAGCGTGTCGAACCCCATTACGCGGGGTCTCACCTATCACCGGCACGCCGTACCGGTGGCGTACGTCTCCGCCGTGGCGGCGCGCTACATCACCATCACGAGGATCACAATGATGATGAGCAGCCCGATCAACAGCCCGATGGTGACGGCCACGGTCGGACTGAGTTGCCGCGAAGCGGGCCGCGGGGCAGGCGCCGCGACCGCGGCGGGCCGTGGCGGCTGCGGCTGCGCGCGCCGGGGCAGGGGGCCGGAGCGAGGGCTGCGCAGGCCGGCGGCGGAGTTGCGGGCCGCCCAGGCCGGAATGGTGCCGTCCTCGGTGCGCACCGGCGCACCGAGGATATTGCCGGCGGCGCCCGGCCCGAAAGCGGCGGCGAGGATCTCGTCACGCGCCTCGGCCATGGTGGGGCGGCGCTGCGGGGCCGGTTCCATCATGTGCAGCAGCGCCCGGGTGAGCACGCCGCTGCGACTCGGCGGAATGATCTGCGCCATGGCGGCGCGCTCCACGATGGCGCCGGTGTCGTCGTCCATCCCGAACGGCGGCTGCCCCTCGATGGCGGTGTAGAGGGTGGCACCGAGGGAGAACACATCGCTGGCCGCGGTGGGCTGGGCGCCGCGCGCGACCTCGGGCGGCAGATAGGCGGGCGTACCGGTGATCATTCCGTCCGGTTCGTCGGCGGCCTCGGCGATATTTCGGGAGATACCGAAATCGCTCAGCTTCGCCATCCCGACCCCGGGGCCGCGATCGGCGACGAGAATATTGCCCGGTTTGATATCGCGGTGCACGATGCCGACATGGTGCGCGGCGGCCAGCGCATCGGCGACCTGGGCGCCGATCTGGGCCACCTCGATCACCGGGAGGGCGTTCACCAGTCCGAGCGCCCGGGCGACACTGCGCGAGGGCAGATGCTCCATCACCAGCCAGGGTTCACCGGCCTCGATCACCACGTCGTAGACGGCGATGGCGTGCTCGTGGGACAGCTTCGCCGCGACCCGCCCCTCGTGCACGATCTGATCGCGGACCCGCCGGGCCTGGGCCTCGTCCATACCGGCGGTGGACAGCACCTGCTTGATGGCGACCTCGCGGTCCAGCAGCCGGTCACGGGCCTCCCATACGGCTCCCATACCGCCACCGCCCAGCTTGGACTGCAGGCGGTATCGGCCGGCCACCAGATAGTCGGGGCCGACGATGGGACGGGGACGATCGATCATGGGTGTGAGACTAGCCGAATTCGGTGGTAGCTGGCCGGATTCGGAGCCGGACCGCGCCACACGTGGCTTCGTTCACCCCGGTGGGGTCGCCGCGGTGCCGGAGGTACTTCCGGGGGCGGGTTTCAGCCGATAGTCTGTCGAATGTATGTTCGAACCAGGAGTTAGCTGGATCGGTGCCGGCCACTTCGGTGCGACCGGCCGTCCGTCCGGCGTCCGTCGCGGAAGTGGGTGAAAGTATGACGGCACGGCCACCGAAGGCGAGCGGCGCCCAACTGCGGCAACTGGCCCAGTTGCGGCGCGCCCGGGCGGCGGGCGGCGGCTGCGTACCCGGTCCCCCGGCCGCGCCACGCGGCGAGCACGGCCTGTCCGCACCGGTGGCGCCGGCGACGGGCCTGCGGCGGGAGACCCTGCCCGTGCCCCCGGCCCTGGCGCCCCTGCTGCCCGAGGGCGGCCTGGTCAAGGGCAGCGTGGTGGCCTACACCGGCGCCGGATCGTTGCTGGCCGGATTACTCGCCGCCATCACCGGACCGGGCGGGCACGCGGCCACCGTCGGGCTGCCCGGGCTCGGTCTGCTCGCCGCCGCGGAGATGGGTGCCCGGCTGGATCGGATCGCGGTGGTCGCCGACGCCGGCCGGGATCCGGCGGAAGTGGCGGCGGTATTGCTCGACGGTATGGAACTGGTGGTGCTCGGCCTCGGCGGCGCCGCGGTCCCCCCGGCCCGCGCCCGGGTGCTCACCGCGAAGGCCCGCGGAAAGAACGCCACCCTGATCGTCACCGGCGGCTCCTGGCCGGCTCCGGACCTGAACCTGGAAGCGAAGGTATCCGGCTACACCGGTCTCGGGACGGGCAGCGGGCGTATCCGTTCCATCAGCCTCGACGTCGAGGTCCGCGCCAAAGACGGTGTACCGCACCGGGGCCGGTTGGCCGCCCGCCCACTCGCCGGCCGGGTGGAGTGGATCGCGCCGGCCGGCACGGAAGCCGGCGAGGGCCGCGCCCCGGAACGGCAGGAGCGGTCGGTTGCCTCCTGACCGGCCCGCACCGGGCACCGCCCGCGGCGGTCCCCGGGTCCTGGCGGTGTGGTGCCCGGACTGGCCGGCGGTCGCGGCGGCGGCGAGCGCGGGGTTGCCACCGGAACTACCGGTGGCGGTACTCCACGCGAACCGGGTGGTCACCTGCTCGGCGGCCGCCCGCGAGGCGGGAGTGCGCCGCGGTATGCGCAAACGCGAAGCCCAGGGCCGCTGCCCGGAACTCGTGGTGGCGCAACAGGACCCGGACCGTGATGCCCGGCTGTTCGAACCGGTCGCCGCGACCGTGGACACCCTCGCCTCCGGCGTGGAAGTGCTGCGCCCCGGCCTGCTGGCCCTGTCCGCCCGCGGTGTCGTCCGCTACTTCGGTTCGGCCGAGGCCGCGACCCGCCGTGTGCTCACCGCGCTGGCCGCCGCCGGGGTGGAGGCGCGGGTGGGTATCGCCGACGAATTACCCACCGCGATCGTCGCCGCCCGGCACGGGACCCTCGTGGCCCCGGGGGGCGACGCCCGGTTCCTGGCCCCGCTGCCGATCACGGAGCTGGCGGCCGAACCGGACCCGGCGGCCGCGGAACGGGCCGCACTCATAGATCTGCTGCACCGGCTGGGCCTGCGCCGGATCGGGGATTTCGCCGAGCTGACACCGGCCCAGGTGACCTCCCGGTTCGGCACGGACGCGATCCTCGCGCATCGCGCCGCCCGCGCCCTACCGGAACGGCCACCGGCGCCGCGCCGGCCCGCACCGGATCTGGAGGTCCGGCTCCTCTGCGATCCGCCCATCGACCGGGTCGACCGGGCCGCGTTCGCCGGCCGGCTACTGGCCACCCGGCTCACCGCGGCGCTGTCGGCCGCCGCGCTGGCCTGTACCCGGCTCGAGATCCGCGCCGAAACCGAGACAGGGGAAAACCTGTCCCGGGTCTGGCGCTGCGCCGAACCGCTGACCGCCGACGGCGTCGCCGACCGGGTGCGCTGGCAGCTGGACGGCTGGCTGACCCGTCCCCCGGACGGCCGCCCCACCGGCCCGATCATCCTGCTGCATCTGGTGCCGGTGGAGGTGGTGCCGGCCGGCGCCCTGCAACTGGGTCTGTGGGGCGATACCGGATCGGGTGACGAACGCGCGCTGCGCGCCCTGGTCCGCGTCCAGGGCCTGCTCGGTGGCGACGCGGTGCAGGTGGGCGTGCTCAGCGGCGGACGCGGACCGGCCGAACGGGTCACCATGGTCGCGTTCGGTGACGAACGCGCCCCGCACACCGATCCGGCGCCGCCCTGGCCGGGCCGGATCCCCGAACCCGCCCCCGCCGTGATCATGCTCGACCGTCCACCGGTCACCCTGGAGTCCGCCGACGGCGCCCCGGTACGGATCACCGAGCGCGGCGGGTTCAGCGGACCACCGGCGCGGCTGCGCTGGGGACGATCCAGTTGGCGGCTCACCGCCTGGGCCGGTCCCTGGCTCCTGGACGAACTGTGGTGGTCGCCCGGATCGGCGCCCAGCGCCCGCGCGCAAGTCGAACTACCCGGTCCGCACAGTCTGCTGCTGTTCGCCCAGAACGACCGGTGGTATGTGGAAGGGCTCTACGATTGACTTCCTCCCGGCCCTGAAGGACGGGGCTTCCACGCTACGGAGATTCGGTAACCGCCGCGCTCAGTACCCGTCGCAGGCGTCGAACGCCGCGTCCTTGTCCGCGTTGAACGTATCGATCTGCCCGTTGACCTCGTCTACCGAGGCATTGCGTTCCAGCAGGTCGGCCAGTGACCTCAGATTGTCGCGGTAGGTGCGCATCGGAGTGGAGACATCGTTGGGCACATCGGGGTTCAGGCTCTGATCGATCTTGTCGGCGGTATTGCGCAACGCGGTGACCGCGGCCTGTTTCTTGGGCTCGAGATCGGGCGCCTTCGCGTCACTGGCGTCGATATAGGCGTTGAACGCGTCGACCGCGGGATTGTTGTTGTCGCGCAGCGCCTCGCACACATCGGTGGCGGCGGCCGCCGCGGCGGCGGCTCGCGACGAGGAGGCCGCGGCCGACGACGATTTGACCTCGGAGGTGTACAGCTGCAACTCGGACTGGTTCACCTGGGCGGTACCGGTCACGGTGTTCGAGCAGGCAGCGATGAAACCACCCGCGATGAGCACGGTCACAGCGGTGGCGAGACCGGCTCGTTCGAGTCGTCGCATAGGTGTTGAACTCCCCTCGGATGCCCACGACCCCGTATTTTCGCCCCGGCGCGCCGGACATCTGAGCCGCCGGTGCTGTCAACCGTACTGCGTGGGGTCGTATTTCGACCGCCCAGCCTCGTCATTGATCATCAACCGATACCCGGGCGCAGCACACGCTACCCGGTGGCGATATCGATGACCAGGCGATTCGGCATGGTGGCGGTGGATACCGTGAAGCCCGGCCGGTCGCCGGCAACCCCGACGAACGATTGCGTGACCCCCTCGAAAACCGTGGTCCGGTACACCCCGGCGATCCCGGGCACCGCCGGATCGGTGGCCGGGTCGGGACCGGAGTAGGGCGCCACCCGGCTGTCGAAGGGATAGGCCGACCCGGTGATCCGCACCTCGAGCACCGATTCGCCCGCCACCTCCAGTTCCCGGCCGCTACCGTCCTGGACCGCCCGGCCGGTGTACCACACGCTCCAGCCCGGAGTGCCCTCCCCGCCGAGGTCGTATTCCACGCGATCGAACCCCGCATGCCTGCTCAACCGGATATCGGTCACGGTCAGCGCGGCCCCCGGCGAGGCCTCGGCCTGTTTGGGGACCGTATCGTCGGGCGCGGGCACCGGCTCACCCGGTAACGGCACGGGTGGCGGCGGCACACCGGGGGTGGCCACTTCCGCACTCGGCACCGCCGGTACCAGCTCCGGAGAGCTAACCGGTGGTGTGGAGCCGGAGTGGGCACATCCCGCGAGAAAACCCAGCATTGCCACCACTACCAGAACACGCCCGGTACGCATGCGGCCGATGCTAACCGGCGTAACCGCTGTCCTGCGGGAATACGCCCTCTCCCGGTGTGCCACCCCGACCGGCCCGCGGGGGCGCGCGCAGCGGGTCCACCGGCCATCCGACGGGGCGGCCGGCGGGCCGCGGCAACGATCTAGCACACTTGACCTGTGCGAGATGTGGAGGACCTACTGGAACGGTTGCGCCGCTATCCGGATGTGGAGGCCGTCAACCTGTACGCCGTCGATGCCGCCGACCGCCTGATTCTCGACGTAGCCGCGGAAGCGCTCACCGAAGCCGCCGCCGCCCGGGCAACGGTCGCGGTGATCGGTGACGGTTACGGCGCCCTCACCCTCGGCGCCGCCGCCGCCCACGACCTGCACGGAATCCGGGTCCACCAGGATCTGCTCACCGGCGAACTCGCCCTGGCCGCCAACGCCCGGGCCCTCGGTCTCGCCGACCGCTACACCTCCCATCCGCTGGACGAGACCCTGCTCCGCGGTGCGACCGTCATCCTGCTGCGGCTACCGCGCGTCCTGGCCGGTCTGGCCGAAATCGCCGAGGCCATCGCCCGTTACGCCCATCCCGCGGTCCGCGTCTTCGCCGGCGGCCGCGACAAATACCTGACCAAGGCCATGAACGAGGTACTGGCCGAATCGTTTTCCGAGGTGCGGGCCAGCCGCGGGCGGCAGAAATCGCGCACCCTGCTGGTCCGCGGCCCGAAACCGGTGGGCGCGCCCCGATTCCCGGTGCACGAGCACATCGGTGAGTTCGGCATCGAAGTGGTCGCGCACGGCGCGGCGTTCTCCGGCACCCGCCTCGATATCGGCACGCGGTTCCTGCTCGAACATCTGCGCGCGATGAAACCCGACGCCCGCGACGCCGTCGACCTCGGCTGCGGCACCGGGATACTGGCCGTGGCACTGGCCAGGTCCCGGCCCGGGCTGGCGGTGGTCGGCACCGACCAGTCCGCCGCCGCCGTGGCCTCCGCCACGGCCACCGCTGCCGCCAATCAGCTCACCGACCGGGTCCGGGTGGTCCGCGACGACGCCATGTCCGGCGCCCCCGACAACAGCGCCGACCTGGTCGTATGTAATCCGCCGTTCCATGTCGGCGCCGCCGTGCACACCGGATCGGCGATCAAGATGTTCGCCCAGACCGGCCGGGTACTGCGCCCCGGCGGCGAGCTGTGGACGGTCTACAACAACCACCTCAACCATCGCACGGTGGTCGAACGCATGGTGGGACGCACCGAAGTGATGGGCCGCAACCGGAAATTCACCGTCACCCGCTCGGTACGCGGTCTGCACGACCCGACCCGCCCCTGACGCCGCCGCTCAGTCGATCCGCCGCCGATGCGCCCAGCGAGTGAGCGCGTTCCGGTTGGACTGCTGGGTTTTACGCAGCACGTTCGACGCGTGGGTCTCCACCGTCTTCACCGAGATGAACAGTTTCTCGGCGATCTCCCGATAGGTGTAACCGCGCGCCAGCAGACGCAATACCTCCAGCTCACGCGGAGTCAGCGAATCAAGCTCCGGATCCAGCGGCGGCTCGGGCACCGGAGACTTCCCCGTGAACGAATCCAGGACGAAACCGGCGAGCCTGGGACTGAACACCGCGTCACCGCCGGCCACCCGGCGGATCCCGTCGGCCAGTTCGGCACCGGAAATCGTCTTGGTCACATAACCCCGGGCACCGGCCCGGATCACCGCGATCACATCCTCGGCGGCATCGGACACACTCAACGCCAGACACACCGGACCGCTGTCGATACCGTGCAACACCGCTACTCCGCCCCCCTCGGGCATATGCACATCCAGCAGCACCACATCGGGTTTCGCGCTGTTGATCCCCGCCACGGCCTCGGCCACCCCACCGGCCTCCCCGACCACCTCCATATCCGTCTCCCGGCTCAACTCGGCCCGCACTCCGGAACGGAAAACGGCGTGATCATCCACCAAGAAAACCCGCACGCCCACCCTCTCTGTGTTTATTCGCGGCGCCTTCGGCGCCGCGGGGTCGAGGCCCCCGAAGGTCCCGCCGTTCAGGCCTCGAGACTCGAGCCTTCGGCTCCTGCGCTTTCGAGGCCTGAACGGCGGGACGGGCCTCGACCCTTTGGGGGCCTCGCTGGACTCGGCGCCGACTGAGGCGGCCGGGTGGTGCGGGGCACCACTGCTGATCATCGTGCGATACATGGTTTCAGGTGGGTAGCGAGGAAGGGATTCGGGGGCAGCCGACCCGGCTTGTGGCCGTGCCGGGTGCCGTGTGGTCCCCGGGCGCACGGCCACTCCGTCGGCGGATGTTTCGGCCGCAGTCCCGGACGGTCGACCGGATGTGCCCTGGTCCGCACCGCGGGCACGGACCGGGCACGCGCCGGTATGTACAACCGCTGACGGCCACTGAAAGGTACCGAGTTCGAAGTCGAACCGGCCCGGGCGCCCGAGCGTATCCACGCTGCGGGCGGCGGGCAGCGGGGTCGGTGCGGATGCGGTCGGGCACCGGGCCCGTGAGCAGGCCCGTCACCGCGGAGTCCATCAGCGGTGACCGTTCGGGCGCGCCGGATCGGCGGCGGCCCGGTGCGGTCGGGTGAGGCCGGCGGTCACGACCTCGGTGGAGTCCGCTCGGGACGGATCCTGCGGTTCGGGGGCAGGGGTGGGCGTGGCGGCCCGGCGGAAGGCTTCCGCGGCGGCGGACCCCACGGTTTCGCCCGGGACTTCGTCGACTCGCTCTTCCGCTTCCGAAGACCCGGAATCGGTTCGCGGCATGATGATGCGGACCTCGGTGCCCCGGCCGGGCTCCGAGACGATCTCCACCGTCCCCCCGCGGCGCTCCACCCGGGCGCGGATCGAACGGGCCAGGCCGTGGCGGTCCTCGGGGACCGAATCGGCGTCGAAACCGGTCCCGCGGTCGCGGACGAACACGCTGACCTGGTGCGGTTCGGCCTCGGCGAACAGGTCGATATCGGAGACCCCGGCATGTTTGGCGGCGTTCACCAGGGCTTCCCGGGTGGCGCCGAGCACCGCGGTGAAATGCTCTTTCGGCAGGCCGGCGCCGCTCTCCGTACCGTCCATCGCCACATCCCCCACCGTCACGGGGGTTACCTTCACTCCGTGCTGGTCCTCCACTTCGCCGGCGATGGTGCGCAGCGCGGCGGCGAGGCTGGATTCGGCCGGACCCGAATCGGCGAACAACCAGCGGCGCAACTCTCGTTCCTGACTGCGCGCCAGCCGCAGCACCTCCTGCGGGTCACCGGCCTGCCGCTGGATCAGGGCCAGCGTCTGCAGTACCGAATCGTGCAGGTGGGAGGCGATCTCCTCACGTTCCTCGTTGCGGATCCGCGCGGCGCGCTCGGCATTCAGCGAATGCATGAGCCGCAGGCCGAGCGGAACGGTCAGCAGGCCCACCCCGATCAGGGTCGCGGCCACCGCCAGCAGCGCCGAACCGAGCGAACCCCAGTCCAGCTGGGACAGCACCACCACCGCCAGTCCGGTGACCACCAGCGTCACGCCCGCGATGATGCGCGACCAGGTCACCACCGACGGTTTCGCCGGTATCCCGATCAGCGACCGCGGACCGTCGGCGTCGTATTCGCGCCACACCAGTGCCGCGCCCACCGCGATCACCACGATCGGCGCGATCACCCGCGCCGCCGCGCCACTGAACGCCCACGACACCGCCACCGACAGACCCAGCCCGAGCAGTGCCAGCCCGATCGCCTGACGCCGCTCGGCACCCGACGGGCGTCCCGAATCGGTGCCGTCGGGAGTGAAGATCCACAACAGGCTGTAGGCGACTATCCCGGCCCCGGCCAGCGCGGACAGCAGGACAAAGGCCATCCGCACCTTGAGTACGTCGATCCCCAGATGGTCGGCGACACCGCCGGCCACCCCGCCGACGATCCGGCCGCCGGAACGGCGCACCAGGCGCGGGGTATCGGCACCGGGAACCGCCCCGGACCCGGCAGCGGCCCCCCGCGTGTAGAAGGCAGGTCCGAACGGGCACATACCCTCGATACTGGCACGAGAGCCGCATCGGCGGCCATGGGGAAACACCCTGATATCGGTCTCGGGTCGCCCCATCGACGGTGCTCAGGAGGTTTTCCGGTCCAACTTCAGGGTTCACCCGGATGCGCGCGCGGGCGCCCCGAGCGGACCATGGGGTCCATGACGAGAACGAGCTTCGGCGATCAGCTGCAGCAGATGTGGCAGACCCGGCCGGTTCGGCTGCCCCGGCGGGGCCCGATCGCCGGGGTCGCGGCGGGTTTCGGCCATCGCTACGGCATCGATCCGGTGCTGGTCCGGGTGGCGTTCGTGGTGTCCACTATTTTCGGTGGCGCCGGAATCGTGCTCTACCTGGCGGGATGGCTACTGTTCCCGGAACCCGGGGGCCGCGGTTCCATGGCGGAGTCGCTCACCCGTAAGGACCGGGAAGCACCGAATCAGACCAAGACCATCGTGCTGATCGTGGCGCTGGCGATCGCGGTGAGCACCATGGGCCCGGTGGGGGTCGGGCTCGGCGGCTCCGGTGTCATCGCGCTGGCGCTGATGCTCGCGGGCTGGTGGATGCTGCATATGCGTTCCCCCGAACCACCACCGCTGCCACCCGGTACCGTCGAACCGGAGTCGCTGGGCGCCCCCGGCACCACCGGCTATCCCGGCGCCATGTTCCCGCAGGGCGGGGCCGACCTCTACGGGCCCCCGTCCGATGTGTACACGCCGTACACGAGGCTGCCGGACCGCTACATCCCCGATCCGCCGGCCGACGTCGCGCAGCCCCCGGTGGACTCGATCGGCGACGCCGCCGGATCCGCCGGCGATACCCCGCAACCGACGCGCCCACTACTCACCAAGAGCGGTGACGCCGCGCCCACGCGGGTTACGGGGACCAAGCGGAGCGGCCGAGCCGGCGATTCCGCGACCACCGCGTCCGGCGGTCCCGCGCAGACCGAGAATTCCCCCGGCGGGTCGGCGGCTGCCGCCGAACCGGCCGGGGACCGGCCCACCCCGGGTACGGGTACCTTCCGGCCCACGATCGATATGAGCAAACCCGGCACCGCGGAGTTCGCACACCGCACCCCGCCCTCCTGGGATCCGCTGGGTGTCGCGCCGCTGGCCTGGGATCTGCCCGAACCCGCACCGGCCCGCACGATAACCGCACCGGCCGTCGAGCCGCGTCCCCGTTCCCGCTTCACCCCGGTCGTCCTCGGTCTCGCGGTGCTGGCGGCGGCCGCCGCGGGTGCCACCGCCGTGGCGGGCAGCGAATGGATGACCCCGGGGCGGATCGGCGCGATCGCCCTGGCGGTGATCGGGCTGGGGCTGGTGTTCGGTTCGTTCCGGCGCCGCGGTCACGGCCTGCTGCTGGTCACCGCTCCCCTGGCGGCCTTCGTGCTGTTCGCCGCGGTGATAGGACCGGTCGACCTGCAGAGCCCGACCATGGGAGACCGCATCTGGGCACCGGCCGCGGCCACCGAAATACGGCCGGAGTACACAGTCACCATGGGGTCGGGCACCCTCGACCTGCGCGGTATCGACCTCACCGCGGACAGAACCGTCGATGTCGACGTGCAGATGGGTGAGGCGATGGTCCTGTTACCCGAAAACATGAACGTGCGCACCGAATGCACCGTCCGGATGGGCGAGGCGACCTGCCCCGATGGGCTGACCGGGCCCGGCGGGGACGCGCCGGTGCTGAACTTGAACGTGCACGTGCGGATGGGCGATGCGGAGGTACGCCGTGGCTGACCAGCAGACAGATAAGCGAACCGATCGGCGCACGGCCTGCGGGCACACCCGGCGCGGTCTTTTCTCTCCCGGATTGTTCTTCGTGGGCCTGCTGGCGCTCGGCCTGAGCGCCTGGGCACTGGCCGGCCCCACCCAGTGGGGCCTCACCACGATCGTCCCGATCGGCTGGATCGTCGTCGCCGTGGCGATAGTGGTCGGTCTGGCCTTGGTCGTATCGCCCCGGCGCCGCCGCTGAGCAGCGAACGCCTCGTACGACGAACCGGCCGGACCTGTACAGGTCCGGCCGGTTCGTCGTCACTCCCACTCGATGGTGCCCGGGGGCTTGCTCGTCACATCCAGTACCACCCGGTTGACCTCCGCTACCTCGTTGGTGATCCGGGTGGAGATACGTTCCAGCACCTCGTAGGGCAACCGGGTCCAGTCCGCGGTCATCGCGTCCTCACTCGATACCGGCCGCAGCACGATGGGATGCCCGTAGGTGCGGCCGTCGCCCTGCACACCGACACTGCGCACATCCGCGAGCAGCACCACCGGACACTGCCAGATCTGCCCGTCCAGACCGGCCGCGGTCAGTTCCTCGCGCGCGATGGCGTCGGCCTGCCGCAGGGTGCGCAACCGGTCCTCGGTGACCTCACCGATGATCCGGATCGCCAGACCCGGGCCCGGGAACGGCTGGCGGGCCACGATCTCCTCCGGCAGCCCGAGCTCCCGGCCGACCGCCCGGACTTCGTCCTTGAACAGCAGCCGCAGCGGTTCGACCAGCTCGAACTCCAAGTCTTCGGGCAGCCCGCCCACATTGTGATGCGATTTGATGTTCGCCGTGCCGCTGCCCCCACCGGACTCCACCACGTCCGGGTACAGCGTCCCCTGGACCAGGTACTCCACCGTCGGGGCCGTATCGCCGGCCGCCTGTTCGCCCACGACCTCGCCCACCGCGTCCTCGAAGGACCGGATGAACTCGCGGCCGATGATCTTGCGCTTCTCCTCCGGGTCGGTGACGCCCTTCAGCTCGCCCAGGAACTTGTCCACCGCGTCCACGGTGACCAGCCGAGCCCCGGTGGCCGCCACGAAATCCCGCTGCACCTGCTCGCGTTCTCCCGCGCGCAGCAGCCCGTGATCGACGAACACGCAGGTCAGCCTGTCGCCGATAGCGCGCTGCACCAGGGCGCCCGCCACCGCGCTGTCCACTCCGCCGGAGAGTCCGCAGATCGCGTGCCCGTCGCCGATCTGCTCCCGCACCTGCTCGATCATGACCTCGGCGATATTGGCCGGTGTCCAGGTCGGCGCGATCCCGGCCATCTCGTGCAGGAAGCGGCTCAGCACCTGCTGGCCGTGCGGCGAATGCAGCACCTCGGGGTGGTACTGCACGCCCGCCAACCGGCGCGCCCGGTGCTCGAACGCCGCGACCGGCGCGCCCACCGTCGTACCGGTGACCGTGAAGCCCTCCGGTGCGTCGGTGACCGCGTCGCCGTGGCTCATCCACACCGGCTGTACGCCCGGCAGACCCTCGTGCAGCAGGCCGCCGTCGATATCGAGTTCGGTGCGCCCGTACTCACGGGTCCCGGTGTGGGTCACGGTACCGCCGAGCGCCTGCGCCATCGCCTGGAATCCGTAACAGATCCCGAAAACCGGCACGTCGATATCGAACAGCCGCGGATCGAGCGAGGGCGCCCCCTCGGCGTACACACTGGCCGGGCCGCCGGACAGGATCACCGCGAGAGGCTGCTTGTCCGCGATCTCGGCGACCGTGGCGGTATGCGGCACCACCTCGGAGTACACCTTCGCCTCCCGGACCCGGCGGGCGATCAACTGCGCGTATTGCGCACCGAAGTCGACAACGAGTACGGGTCTCTGGGAATGCGTCACCCGCATGATTCTAGTGATGGCTTCGTGGGCCCTCGAGGTCGGTCACCTCGGGGCCCGGCCCGCGCCGACCTGCCGTTTCATGGAGGCGCCGCGGTGACTCACCGAGACGGGCGGGAAGCGGCCGCCGGGCGGCGATCGAAATCCCGGGCGCGCCGGGGCCCGGGCCCGCCGGACGGCCGTCCACCGACCGTCCGTCCCGCTCGGACCCGACGAACGCACCGCTCAGGCGCGGACGCTCAACCCGACCTTCTGGAACTCCTTGAGGTCGGAGTAGCCGGCCTTGGCCATGGACCGGCGCAGGCCGCCGACCAGGTTGAGAGAACCGAACGGATCATCGGAAGGCCCGGTGAGGACCTGCTCGAGGCTGGGGCGCACCACGGCGGGACGGGCCGCGGGCCCGCTGAGCAGTTCGTCGGCGAGGTCCCACGGTTCGTCCAGCGACAGCAGCGAGCCGCGCGGCACCGACGGGTGGGCGGCCGCGGACGGCCAGTACCAGCCCCGGCCCGGGGCCTCGGTGGCCAGGGCCAGCGGCGCGCCGAGCATGACGGCGTCCGCACCGCAGGCGATGGCCTTGGCCAGATCGCCGGAGGTGTGGATATCGCCGTCGGCGATGACGTGCACGTAGCGGCCACCGGTTTCGTCGAGATAGTCCCGGCGGGCCGCGGCGGCGTCGGCGATGGCGGTGGCCATCGGCACCCCGATACCGAGGACTTCGCCGGTGGTGGTCGCGCCCTCCTGCGATCCGTAGCCGACGATCACACCGGCGGCACCGGTCCGCATGAGGTGCAGCGCGGTGCGGTGATCGCTCACCCCGCCGGCCACCACCGGCACATCGAGTTCGGCGATGAACGTCTTCAGGTTCAGCGGTTCGCCGTCACCGACGTGTTCGGCGGAGATGATGGTGCCCTGCACCACCAGCAGGTCGATTCCGGCCTGCAGCAGACCCGGGGTCAGGCTCTGGGCGTTCTGCGGGCTGACCCGCACCGCGACGGTGACCCCGCCGGCCCGTACCTGCGCCACCGCGGCGGCGAGAAGGTCGGGCTGCATGGGGGCGGCGTGCAGTTCCTGAAGGAAGGCCACGGCCCGCTGATAGCTGCCCTTGTCCGCGAGCTCCAGCAGCTGCTCGATCTTGGCGGCCACATCCGCGTGCCGCGCCCACAGACCTTCACCGTTGATGACGCCCAGCCCGCCGCGCCGGCCCATCTCGATGGCGAATTCCGGGGAGACCAGGGCATCGGTGGGGTGGGTGAGGAACGGGATATCGAATCGGTACGCGTCGAGCTGCCAGGCCAGCGAGACCTGGCTCGCCGAACGGGTCCGGCGCGACGGAACGATATCGACATCGTCCAGTTCGTAGGTCCGGCGAGCCGTCCTACCCATTCCGATCTCGACCATATCGCGCACGAAATAACTCCTGTGTCGGTGGCGCGCTGCCGCGCGTGGGCTCTCGGCCCCCTCGCCTCACGTTCCCCGCTCGCGAGACCACGCCTGCCGCGTCTACGTTTCGAGAGCGAAAACGCGGAACGGGCAGCGACCCGGTGTGGGCCTCGCGAAACGAGGCGCCGATGTCATGGTTTCACCTGGTGAACCGCGTAATTACACGTAGACCTTACAGTGTTGTCCGGCGCGCCTTCGGCGCACGGGGGCCGAGGCCCCGCGGGCGCGCCGTTCCGGCCCCGCGACCCGCACCCGGCCGGAGTAGGTGCGCCGTCGCCGAAGGTGCTCAACATCACATTCCGCGCATGGCCGACCACACGTCGCATGCCATGTGTGGTCGGACGAACGCGGGATACCGGCCATCGAGCGCCTTCGGCCAAGGGCCGGGCCTCGTCCCCTTCCGGGGCCTCGCTGCACTCGGCGCAAGGCGTGACCGGGTCTCACCCGCGCCCCGGCATCCGGTCGGGGCCGGACGGCCCGCACCGCGCCCGCGGTGCGGGTGCGCGACCCCGGCCCGGCCTCACCTACCGGTGTAGTTGGGCGCCTCGACGGTCATCGTGATGTCGTGCGGGTGGCTTTCCTTCAACCCCGCGGCGGTGATCTGCACGAACTGCGCTTCCTGCAGGTCGGTGATCGACTGGGCACCGGTATAACCCATGGCGGCACGCAGGCCGCCGACCAGCTGGTGGATCACCTGGTTGACCGGGCCGCGGAAGGGCACCCGCCCTTCGATGCCCTCCGGGACGAGCTTGTCCTCGGCCAGGACGTCGTCCTGGAAGTAGCGGTCCTTGGAGAAGGATTTCGCCTGCCCTCGGCCCTGCATGGCGCCCAGCGAACCCATTCCGCGGTAGCTCTTGAACTGTTTACCGCCGACGAGGATCAATTCGCCCGGGGATTCGGCGGTACCGGCCAGCAGCGAGCCGAGCATCACGGTGGAGGCGCCCGCGGCGATGGCCTTGGCGATATCACCGGAGAACTGGATACCGCCGTCGGCGATGACCGGGACCCCGGCGGGTTTACAGGCGGAGACGGCTTCGAGGATGGCGGTGATCTGCGGGGCGCCGACACCGGCGACCACGCGGGTGGTGCAGATGGAGCCCGGTCCGACGCCGACCTTCACCGCGTCGGCACCCGCTTCGACCAGTGCCGCGGCACCGGCCCGGGTGGCGATATTGCCGCCGATGACCTGGATGCGGTCACCGACTTCGGCCTTCACCTTGCTCACCATGCTGAGCACCTGACGCTGGTGACCGTGCGCGGTATCGACCACGAGGACATCGGCTCCGGCGTCGGCCAGGGTCATGGCGCGCGACCAGGCGTCGTCTCCGACACCGACCGCGGCACCCACCAGCAGGCGGCCGTCACGGTCCTTGGTGGCGTCGGGGAACTGATCGGTCTTGACGAAATCCTTCACGGTGATGAGCCCACGCAGCCGGCCCTCGCCGTCCACGATCGGCAACTTCTCCACCTTGTGCCGGCGCAGCAGGCCGAGCGCGGCCTCGGCGGTGACGCCCTCCTGGGCGGTGATGAGCGGCACCTTGGTCATCACATCGGCGACGCGCCGGTTCTGGTCGACCTCGAAGCGCATATCCCGGTTGGTGATGATGCCCACCAGCGCGCCGGTCTCGTCGACCACCGGCAGCCCGGAGATCCGGAACCGGGCGCACATGGCGTCGACCTCGGCGAGGGTATCGGTGGGGCGGCAGGTCACCGGATCGGTGACCATCCCCGCCTCGGACCGTTTGACGGTTTCCACCTGGCTCGCCTGGTCGGCGACGGACAGATTGCGATGCAGAACACCCATGCCTCCGGCCCGGGCCATGGCGATGGCCATCCGGGCTTCGGTGACGGTGTCCATGGCGGAGCTCACCAGCGGGGTCCGCAGGCGGATCTCCCGCGTCAGCCGACTGGATGTCTCGACCGAGCTGGGGATCAGATCCGAAGCGGCGGGGAGCAGCAGTACATCGTCGAAGGTGAGGCCGAGCATGGCGATCTTGTCCGGATCGTCACCACCCGTATGAGGGCGGACTACGGTGCGCTCGCCCGGTACGGGATTACTCATTCGGATCGACCCCTCCTGGACGTCGGCAGAGCTAGCGGGGTGCGGCGTCCCGATAGCGAACTGTTACTGGGATTGGACTACGGCACCGGTTCGGTTCTGACCGGTGGTGGCCGGGTGATCGGTACTCGTCGGCGCCGTGTCACCATGGTATCGGTCCGCCTGGACCGTGGATCAACTGAGGGCATCGGCGAAACTGACGGCGCGGACGGCTGGCGCAGACCGCCCTGTTCTGCGTACCGTGGGGATGTGCGTGACCATCTACCACCTGGCTTGCCGCCGGATCCGTTCGCCGGAGACCCCGCCGACCCGTCCGCCGCGCTCGATGCCATCGAGCCGGGGGAACCGCTGGATCCTCACGAGCGCCTTGCGGTCGAGGAGGATCTTGCCGATCTCGCAGTCTACGAGGCGCTACTGGCGCACCGCGGTATCCGCGGGCTGGTGGTGAGCTGCGAGGATTGTCGGCAGGATCACTATCACGACTGGGACATGCTGCGCGCCAATTTGTTACAGCTCCTCGTCGACGGCACGGTCCGCCCGCACGAGCCCGCCTACGACCCGACTCCGGAAGCCTACGTCACCTGGGATTACTGTCGCGGATACGCGGACGCCTCGATGAACGAGGCGTTTCACGGCGACGGGTTCGACGCCTTCGACAGCTGACTTCGGAGTAGCCGGTTCGCCCGGCAGATCGGCCGCACCAGCGGCCGATCGATTTTTCATGGCTACGCCCGGTTCCCGGCACTCACACCGACTGTGGCCGAACACACCGATGGCCATCCACAATTTCCAGGTGGATGGCCATCGGTGTGTTCGGCGTTCAGCTGGTGGCGCCTCCCGGCAGCGGCACCGTGGTCGGAGCCTGCTGGGGAACCGACGGGGCCGGCACGACGGTCTGCGGCACCGGCAGGGTCGACGGCTCGGCCGGGCCGGGTGTGCTGATCGTGGACGGCGGTGCCTGAGTGGACGGCTCCACCGAGTCCACACCCGGTCCGTTCGGAGTGGTGGTACCCGGAACGCCCGGGACGGTGGTGCCGTCCGGGGCGATATCCGGAGCCGGCGTGTCCGGAGTGTGGGTGCCTGGTGCCTGCGTGTCCGGCCGGTCGGTGCCGGGCCCCGGCCGATCGGGTGCCTGGACGTCCGGAGCGGTCGGCTTGTCACTGCCACCCGGACCGCTCGGCCGATCGAACGGCAGTTCGCTGCCCGGGCCCGGAGTGGTGGTCACCGTGCTACCGGGCCGTTCCGTGGTCCCACCGGGACGCGACGGCACCGGTGCGCCCGGATCGGGCGAGGGAGCGATCTGCTCCAACTGTGCGGCGACGTCCGGCGGTATCACCTTCCGGACCTCCTCGAACAGCTGATTCCAGCGTTCGACCAGTTCGTTGCGCTTGGTCGGGTCGTTGACCTGGGTCGTATTGGCCGAAGCCTGCTCGAGCCGTTCCCGCGCCTCGTCGGGCCGACCCTGGTCGAGCAGGGTCTGCGCGGCGGCCAGATCGTCACCGGCGTACTGCACGACGGTGCTCTGGGCCTGTTCGCTGAACACCACCTCTTTGACGCGCCACAGCGCGTCGCCGGGTTCGGCCTGATACGAGAACGCGGAGAGCCCACCGAATACGAGGGCCAGCGCGGCGGCGGTGGTCGCGATCGGGCGGAGCAGCCGCAAGCGGCCTCCCGATTGCGCGCCGATCCGCGCCTGCCGCGCACCGATCTCCTGGTTGACCGCCGCGACCACGGTATCGAGGTCGGGCGCGTCGGGTAGCGGCGGTGCCACGATCTCGGCCCGCCAATCCGCCAGCAATGCCGCCAGCTGGAGTTCCTCGGTGCTCTCGGTGGGGACGGGTCCGCCACGGGCGATAGCGTCGATCAGTTCGTCATCACGACGAACCGCCACGATATCCACCGGTTCGGATCCGGCACCGGAGCCCTCGGCATAGGGATCGGTGTTCCGCGATGCACGCCGCGCCCATTTGTCGCCCCGACCGCGCCCGCCATCCCTAGCCATACATTTCACCTGCCCTCGCCACTTGTGCCTTCAATTTTGCGAGCGCCCTGTGCTGGGCCACCCGAATCGCGCCCGCCGTACTGCCCACGGCGGTTGCGGTTTCTTCTGCTGACAGACCCATGACCAGGCGCAGGATCAAGATCTCTCGATGCTTCTCCGGAAGAGTGGCCAGCAGAGCGTTCATCTGCCGGCTGGTTTCCGATTCGAGAGCTCGTTGCTCCGGGCCGTGGTCGGTGGATATGACATCTGGTACTTCGGCCATCGCCTCCGCCTTGTTACGGGAGGCGTTGCGATGGGCGTCGGCAACCTTGTGCGATGCGATTCCGTATACGAAGGCCATGAACGGCCTACCCTGGTCCTGATACCTGGGTAGCGCGGTCATGACCGCTAGACAGACCTCCTGCGCGACATCGTCCGCGGAGAGTTGTCCACGCTCCGCGACACCGATCCGCGCGCGGCAATAGCGCATCACCAGCGGGCGGACCATTTCCAGTACCTGAGCTAGAGCAGACCTGTCGCCCTGCGCAGCGGCGGCGACGGCGCGGTCCAACTCTTCGCCCATGTGCGTCATCGTCAGCGGAATTCCTGGCGTTACAAAGTGGCACGGTCTGGGATGACCGGTGCTTCCGCCGGTCCAGCGGAACGGGTCCACAATAGGACACCGGCGGCGGTACGGGTCGAGACGGTGGAACTCGGGTTACCCACGCGCATCGCGAAATCGCCCGCCACGCCGGGAGATGAGTGCGCGACACGCCTCCGCGTCGGCGGCCGCCGTGTCACGGTCGCCCGGTCCGGCTGCCAAGCCGCCGCGCAACATGGCGCAGGCCCACCGCAGCGGAACCGAACCGCTGACACGGCATTCCTCATCGATATGGTCCGCCAGCGCGAGGGCGCGGGCCGTCTGTCCCGCGGCGCTCGCGGCCGCGGCGACCAGCAATCGCGATTTGATCCGATGCCGGACCGAGGGACCCTGTTCGGCCAGCGTGAGCCCGGCCTCCGCCGCGGCCAGCGCCGGCGCGCCGTGACCGTCGGCCAGCGCGGTTTCGGCGCGGACCCAGTGCATCCGCACCCGGGTTCGCGACCGCTCCGGCGTACCGGCATCGAGCGCGCCGTATTCGGGCGCCGGACGATCCAGCAGGGCCGCGCAGCGATCCAGCAGCCGGGCGGACAGGGCGGTCCGGCCGAGACCCAGGGCGTCGGCCGCCAGACCGATCAGCGCGTCGGCCGCGGCGTCGACCGCATCGGGCCGGCGGCCGTAATCGCCCAGCCCGGCCGCCGCAGCCTTCGCCGGGCGCGGGGACCGGGAACCCGGGCCGGATCCACGGCCGGCGGCCGGAATCGTCGACTGCGGCGCGGCCGGAGAGGTGGCCACCGCCGGGAGAACGAGCCCCGCGGCCCGCCCGTCGTACTCGGCGGCCCGCTGGTGCCAGCCGAGCTGACGCAACAGCGACCCCTGTGTCGAGGCCGTGAGTGAGAGCAACACCGGATCGGTGGTCGCCGCGGACAGGCGGCGCAGCGCGGTGTGGGCGGCGGCGTAGTGACCCGCACCACCCAGAGCGACCGCTCGCCACCACATTTCGAGGGGCTCTGCCGGTTCCGGCAACTCGGCAGCGGTGCGGCCCGTGCGCGCACCGAACGCGGCGTCGGCGGCCGAGCGGGAATCGGATTCGAGGCGGGTGCCGGGGGCGATCACCGACGCACTGTACCGGCCATCGGATTCACCGCCGGGTGGAACGGGCGGGCCACCGCGGACCACCGGTGACCCAGCTATCTTTCAGCAGTAATCCGAACGGGCAGTGTTTCCATCGGGTTAATCTCCGCCCATCAATCCATGAGCAACCGCGCATCGAATTCGAAGACGTTTCGCTTAATTAACCTGACAGCCCCCCACCGGCCATCTGTGATCGTATCGAGATCGGGGCACCTTAACCCACCGGGACGGTCCACGGGGCGGAATTCGGTCCGGACCTATCGAGAGCCCCCGAAATGGTCGCGCCCACCTGCGGATACGTCGACCAGCACGGACACGTCGGTAGCATCGGCAACAGGCCAACCTCACAGTATCGCCGGGCGATTAGCGAAAGTAAACAGTCATCGAGGTTAAATTCAGCGCGCAAAAGACCCGATAAATCAGGGCGTCAAACTGTTGACGGAATTTCCTCGGTACCCCTAACGTAACTCATCGCCACGGACGGCGCCGGACGAAAACGCAACGGATGCCGACGGCAGCGGTGCACATCGGCCGACGCATGTGGCCCCGCGCGCTCGCCTGAACGCCCGGGCACCGCCGGACAGCTGTACTCATCACTCGCTCGACAATGCCGACGAGCTCGCGTCTACGAGGAGTTCCCCCATGCCCATGCCCACCCACCTTCCCGGACCGAACGCCGATGTCTGGGACTGGCAGATGCGCGGTTCCTGCCGGGGTGTGGACTCGGCGGTGTTCTTCCATCCCGACGGTGAACGCGGCAGAGCGCGGGCGGCACGCGAACTGCGCGCGAAGGAGATCTGCAGGTCGTGCCCCGTGCTGATGCAGTGCCGTTCGCATGCGCTGAAGGTGAGTGAGCCCTACGGCATCTGGGGCGGAATGTCGGAAACCGAACGGGAGATGCACGCCCGGCGCAACCGGCGCCGGATGGCGGTCTGATGGATCGCGGGTAGCGGCTCCGTGCCGCTACCCGGCGGTGCGACACCGCGTGTTCCACGGGGCCGCATGCGCTCTCGGTTATAGCTTGCGGTTATTGTTATGACCGATGACACAGGAGAGTAGCGAGCTCTCAGCGCTCTTGCAGCGCTGCGGCCACTCGGATGCCGAGGCTTTCGCCGAACTGTATGACCGGACCCGCACCCGGGTCTTCGGTCTGGTGTTGCGTGTCCTCCAGGATTCCGGGTTCGCCGAGGAGACCACTCAAGAGGTCTACCTGCAGACTTGGCGCACGGCGGCGAGTTTCGATCCGGCGCGCGGCTCGGCGGTGACCTGGCTGATGACACTTGCCCATCGCCGCGCGGTCGACCGGGTGCGTGCCGAGCAGGCCCACACCCAGCGCGAGATCGCCTATGGTGCCCGGGTACTCGGGCACGAATACGACGAGGTCATCGAGGAGGTCGAGCGCATACTCGACCATCAGGCCGTGGTCGTCGGGCTACGCACCCTGACCGAGACCCAGCGCGAGGCGATCTCACTCGCCTACTACGACGGCCGGACCTACGCCGAGGTGGCTCGTCACCTGGATATCGGGCTACCTACCGTCAAATCCCGTATCCGCGACGGCCTGATGAGGCTGAAGAAGAGCATGGGAGGGCCGGCTTCCCTCGGCGACCGGCGACCGATACGAGAACGGGCCGTTCACATTCCACAGCGGATGTGAACGGCCCGTTCCGGTTCGGCGGCCGGTTCTCACCGGAGCGGCGGGAACCGGCGAACCGGATCGCGATCAGTGGGCGTGGCCGTGCCCGTGGTCGTTCTCCTCTTCGGCGGGCTTCTCCACCACGGCGCTCTCGGTGGTCAGCACCATTCGCGCCACCGACGCCGCGTTGATCACGGCCGACCGGGTCACCTTGACCGGGTCCACGACACCGTCGGCGAGCAGATCACCGTAGGTGAGGGTGGCGGCGTTGAAGCCTTCCTTGCCCTCCCCGACCTTGCTGACGACGACGGCACCGTCGAGACCGGCATTGGTGGCGATCCAGTACAGCGGGGCCCGCAGCGCGCCGCGCAGCACCTCGGCACCCACGGCCTCGTCCCCGGACAGACCGGAGATCAGCCCGTCGAGCTTGGTGCCCGCCTGGACCAGCGCGGTACCGCCACCCGGGACGATGCCCTCCTCGACAGCGGCCTTGGCCGCGCTGACCGCGTCCTCGACCCGGTACTTGCGCTCCTTGAGCGCGGTTTCGGTGGCCGCGCCGACCTGGATCACCGCGACACCGCCGGCCAGTTTGGCCAGCCGCTCTTCCAGCTTCTCGCGGTCCCAGTCGGAATCGGTGGCCTCGATCTCGCGGCGCAGCTGGGCGCTGCGGGCCGCGATATCGTCGGCGCTGCCTCCGCCGTCGATAATCGTGGTGGTGTCCTTGGTGACCACCACGCGCCGGGCCGAGCCCAGCACCTCCAGGCCGGAGTCGCGCAGATTGATGCCGAGATCCGGGTTGACGACCGTGCCCGCGGTGACCACGGCCAGATCGTCGAGGAATGCCTTGCGGCGGTCGCCGAAGAACGGCGCCTTGACCGCAACGGCCTTGAGAGTCTTGCGGATCGAATTGACGACCAGGGTGGACAGCGCCTCACCCTCGACGTCCTCGGCGATGATCAGCACCGGCTTACCGGATTCGGCGATCTTCTCCAGCAGCGGCAGCAGGTCCGGCAGGGAGCTGATCTTCTCGCGATGCAGCAGGATCTGCGTATCCTCCAGCACGGCTTCCTGGCTGTCACCGTCGGTGATGAAGTACGGCGACAGGTAGCCCTTGTCGAACTGCACGCCCTCGGTGACCACGAGTTCGGTCTGCAGGGTCGAGGATTCCTCGACGGTGACCACGCCGTCCTTGCCGACGGTGGTCAGCGCCTTGCCGACCATTTCGCCGATGACCTCGTCCCGCGAGGAGACGGTGGCGACCTGGGCGATGGCCTGTTCGCCGCTGACCGGGGTGGCCGCGGCCAGCAGGGCCTCCGACACCGCGTCCGCGGCCTTGGCCAGGCCCACGCCGATCGCGATCGGGTTGGCGCCCGCCGCGATGTTCTTCAGTCCGCCGCGCACCAGGGCCTGGGCCAGCACGGTCGCGGTGGTGGTGCCGTCACCGGCGACATCGTTGGTCTTGGTGGCGACGCTTTTGACCAGCTGGGCGCCGAGGTTCTCGAACGGGTCCTCGAGATCGATATCACGCGCGATGGTGACACCGTCGTTGGTGACGGTGGGGCCGCCGAACGATTTGGCCAGCACCACATGCCGGCCCCGCGGGCCGAGAGTGACCTTGACCGCATCGGCGAGCTTGTCGACACCGCGCTCCAGCGCCCGGCGAGCCTGCTCGTCGAACTGGATCTGCTTTGCCATATGTCTTCGCTCCTGTATCTGGTGCGCTTCGAGTTGTGTGGCACAAAGCACTCCGCCCCGGGTCACCGTGCGACACCGGGGCGGAACGCATGCGCGGCAGTCGATTACTTGCCGACGACAGCCAGCACGTCGCGCGCGGACAGGATCAGGTATTCCTCACCCTGGTACTTGATCTCGGTACCGCCGTACTTGCTGTAGATGACGGTGTCGCCCTCCTGGACATCCAGCGGGATGCGCTTCTCACCTTCGTCGTCCCACCGGCCGGGGCCGACGGCGACAACGGTGCCCTCCTGCGGCTTCTCCTTGGCCGTATCGGGAATGACCAGGCCGGAGGCGGTCGTCGTCTCGGCCTCGTTGGCCTGGACGAGGATCTTGTCCTCGAGCGGCTTGATGTTCACGCTCGCCACGTTGAGCCCTCCACTTTCAGGGGATAACGGTCGTCCGGAACTGTTGTCCCGGACCATCGATTCGGTCACGATGCTGACCCTGCGCAAAGCCCCGTCGTCGCGGGTGCCGGGACCGCCTGCTCAGTGGTCAAGCCTGGCACCGGGCAACAATCGGTGCCGACTAGCACTCTATACATGAGAGTGCCAGCGCTCAAGGGCGGGCGCTGCCAATGCGGGACCGATTCGACACGATTCGGTCTCGCTGTCACCAAGACGCCATCCGCCGTGCTCGCTGGTCGCCGGGTTAGGAGCCCGAAAGCCGGGTAGACCAAGGGAAGAGGGCTTCCCAATAATTCTCCGACTCTGTAACGTTCGGATAACAGATCGTGACACCATGTGTGATGGTTGTTCGCGAAACCACCGTTCACCGCAGACGACGGCGGTTTCGCGAACACCTTCAGGCATGCCCGGACCTCACCATCCGGCACGGCCGCCGCGTCCACTCGAAGGGAGGTGAAGAGAGTATGCGCACATCGCTCGGCATCTCCGCCGGGAACGAAGTGGTGTGCTCCGCCCTGGTCACCACCGCGGCCAACGGCGCCCGCACCTTCGATTACCGGGTGGTCTCCGCGGACGCGCATTCCGATCTGGGGGATCTGGTCGCCTCCTCCATCGAGCTGATGACCACTCAGCTCCCCGCGAGCCATTCCCACGAGGCGGTTTTCGGCACCCAGCTGCCCGCGACACAGACTTCCGGGCTCGACGTGATGGCCGACCGCCCACCCACCGGTGTCGCGGTCGCCTACCGGAGCCAGGAGCAGGCGCACGCGATCCGGCTCGCCACCGGTAAACAGCGCGAACCACAACTGGTTCCGGAGACCACCGCGGCGCTCACCTTCCTGCGCGACACCGGCCTGCTCGACCGCTACGGCACGGTGGCCGTAGTCGACCTGGGCGCCTCCGGCTGTACCGTCTCGGTGGCCGACCCGGCCGACGGCGCCGTGCTGCACACCGCGCGGTCCACCACGGTCAGCGGCCGCGCGATCGACGACCTGCTGTACCGGCATCTGGTCGATCAGCACTACGCCCGGCGCGGCACCCGGCCCAATCGCAGTGTCCTGGTGAACCGGGCCCGCACCGCCAAGGAGCACCTGTCGGTGACCCAGGCCGTCACCATCGACCACATCGCGGGCAAACCGCTCAAACTCACCCGCGCCGATTTCGAATCGCTCACCGCCGGCGTGTGGCGCGAGATGGCGCGGTTCGCGTCGAGGACCTTCGGCCTGGCCGATCGCGCCCCGGAAGCGGTGGTGGTGATCGGCGGCGGCGCGAACATCCCGGCGGTACTGGAAATCCTGCGCGGCGAACTGGAGCTTCCGGTGCTGACGGTGCCGGACCCGGACGCGGTGATCGCCAAAGGCGCTGCGCTGCTCGCCGATACCGCCCGCTCCAGCGCGCCGATCGGCGCGCTGACCCCGGACAAGTCCGGTAACACCCTGCTCAAGGCGTTCGGCACAGTAGCCGGCGCCATCGTGGTGGTGGGGCTGATCGTCGGGTACGGCGTCAACACCATGGCCCCGAGTTCCGACGAAGAGGTCTCCCCGGCCGGTACCACCAGCAGCGCTCAGCTGCCGACCACCGCCACCATCGCGCCGACAACCACCACCACTGTGGTGCCCGGCACCACCGAGGACATCCCCCAGCAGCCCGTCGAGGAGCCCGCCGACGCCGGTGAGCCGAGTACGACGCTCGCCGAGCCCCCGGTGACCGGCGACCCCGGCACCGGCGAGTACCCGTCGACGAACGAGATCCCCTCCACCTCGGGCGAACCGTCCACGAGCACCACGCCGAGCACCGAGCCGTCCCCGCCCACCCTGCGGCCGGATCCGAACCTGCCGCATATCCCGTTCCCGGAGGGAATCGGTCCGGGCACACCGGTCCCCCCGTCCTCGCCGGGTGAGTTGCCGACGGATCAGCCGTCCACCTCGGACGTGCCGCCCCCGTCCGGATCGCGGCAAACCCAGACAACACTGGAGGTTCCGCCTCCACAACCCCCTCGATTGCCCAATTCGGGTTCGGCGGGATAGCCGTCCACCGCTGCGCGGTGCCCGCAGATACGCGATACCACCGGACTCCACCGGCGGCTCGGACAACGTCCGGTAAGCCTCCGGGTGGCTCCCGGTACGGCGGCGTGCCCGTCGAGGAAGTCGACGACTCCGCCCGGCTACCGGGTCGGGTCGGTGGCCGCCGGTCAGCCCACCTGACTGACCGATACCGGCAGCCCGGGATCGGAGGCCACGGACAGCGGTGACGGCGCCGCGCCGCCGCCGATCACATGCGCGCCCAACGCCGCGATCATCACGCCGTTGTCCGTGCAGAGCCGGGGTTCCGGGATGCGCAGTGTCAAACCGGCCGCGGCGCACCGTTCCTCGGCCAGCGAGCGGATCCGCGTATTGGCGGTCGCGCCGCCGCCCAGTACCAGGGTGTCCACACCCACATCCTGCGCCGCGCGCACCGCTTTCATGGTGAGCACATCGGCGACCGACTCCTGGAACGAGGCCGCGATATCGGGAATCGGCAGCTGCTCCGGCTCGACACCCTGACGGGCCTGCGCCTCCACATAGCGTGCGACCGCGGTCTTCAACCCGGAGAACGAGAAGTCGTAGCGCGGGTCCCGCGGTCCGGTCATACCCCGTGGGAAGGCGATCGCCGCCGGGTCACCGGTGACCGCGGCCGCGTCCAGCGCGGGACCGCCCGGATAGCCGAGACCCAGTAGCCGGGCGACCTTGTCGAACGCCTCGCCGGCGGCATCGTCGACCGTGCTGCCCAATTCGATCAGCGGCTTCGACAGATCCTCGACGTGCAGCAGATGGGTATGACCTCCGGAGACCAGCAGTGCCACACAGGGCGGCATCGGGCCGTGTTCGAGGGTGTCCACCGCCACATGTCCGCCGAGGTGGTTCAGCGCGTAGAACGGGATATCCCAGGCCGCCGCATAGGCTTTGGCGGCCGCGACACCGACCAGCAGCGCTCCCGCCAGACCGGGGCCGATCGTCACCGCCAGGGCATCGGGCGCGGCGATCCCCGCCGCGGCGAGCGCGCGCCGCATGGCGGGCACGATCGCCTCGAGATGAGCCCGCGAGGCGATCTCGGGCACCACCCCGCCGAACCGGGCGTGCTCGGCCACACTGGAGGCGACCTCGTCGGCCAGCAGTTCACAGCTACCGTCGGGACGGCGGCGCACGATGCCCACCCCGGTCTCGTCACAGGAGCTCTCGATGCCCATGACGATCACGACAGCACCCCGTCCGGTGTCCGGGCACCGAAGACCACCGGGACATCCTCCAACGCCGGACGGCGCATTGTGTACGCGTCCGCGCCGCTGGGGTGGTAGTAGTTCTTGCGCAGGCCGATGATGTGGAACCCGTGCTTGGCATACATGGAGATCGCGGCGGTGTTGTCGGTGCGCACCTCGAGGAACACCGGCCCGCCCCGCCGTCCGGCCTCGGTGAGCAGCGCCTCCAGCAGCAGCGTGCCGATACCGGCCCGGTGACAGGTCGGGTCCACCCCGATAGTGTGCACCTCGGCCTCCGGGTGCTCGGCGTCACCGAGCAGCGCGATTCCCGCGTAGCCCACCATGTTCCCGGCGTCGTCGCGGGCGGTGATGTAGCGGTTGTATCCCGCGGCCAGCTCGGAGCGGAATGCCACGGCCTGCCACGGATCGTCTTCCGGGAACAGCACCTGTTCCAATTCCACGCAGCCCGCGATATCGGTCGGCTCCATGGGTTCGATACGAATTCCCGTGGTACGAACTCCCATTGTCACGCTCCCATCCGGTCGAGAGTGCGGTAGCTGCGTTCGACCGCGTCGGGGCGGCGCAAATACAGCGGGACCAGCGGTTCGGGGATCACGCCCGACCGCAGCGCGGCCGCCGCCACCTGCACGAGCGCGGTCGGCGAGGGTGTCTGCACGGCCAGCGCGGGAAGTGCGAACAGCGCGGTGTGCGCGGCCGATCCGGCGATCTTGGTCGCACCGGCCACCGGCAGTTCGCCGGGTTTGCACACCTCGGGTCCGGCGACCCGGGTGCGGCCACGGTCGCGATAACGCGCGGCATAGACCTCGCGCCGGCGGGCATCGGTGACCACGAGCAATTCGTCGTCGGGCCCGAGTTCGGGCGCGCACTCGGCGGCGATCGCATCCAGACTGCACACACCGTGCACCGGAATACCCAGCGCATCACCGAACGCGGCCGCGGTGGCCATCCCGACCCGCAGCCCGGTGAACGGTCCCGGGCCGATCCCGGTGACCACCGCCCCGATATCGGCACGCGACACCCCGGCCTCGGCCAGGCATTCCAAGATCTGTGGGGTGAGCGCCTCGGCGTGCGCGCGGGCGTCGACCAGTACGCGGGCGGCAAGAGTGCGCGGTGCGGCGGCGTCCGAGGTGTTCGCACCGGCGGCCGCCTGCTCCAGTTCGACGAGACCCGCCGTGACGGCAGGCGTCGCGGTGTCGACAGCAAGTGCAAGCATGGTCTGGTCAACGATACCGGGTGACCCGCTTCACACGGCGGTGGCGCACGGCGCCCCAGCAGCGAGGTTGCCGATTTCGTGCGACCTAGTGCGCCGCCCCGGTGTGCACCCACTCCCAAGATGCCGTGCGGACTTCGGATTCCGGCTCCCGCGACATTCGCACCAGCAGATGCCGGCCGGTCAGCCGCTCCGCCATCCCGCCACCCCACTCGACCACCACGACCGCGTCGTCGAGTTCGGTATCCAGATCGAGCGCGTCGAGTTCGTCGAGGCTGCCGCCGAGCCGATAGGCGTCGACATGGACCAGCGGCACCGGCGGGCCGTCGGCGCGTTCACCCGCCGGATGCCGGCGCGCGATGACGAAGGTCGGCGAGCTCACCCGCCCCCCGACCCCGAGGCCGGACGCGATACCGCGGGTCAGGGCCGTTTTACCGGCACCCAGCGGTCCGTCGAGCACCACCAGGTCGCCGGCCCGCAGCCCACCGGCCAGTTCCCGCCCGAGCGCCTCGGTATCGGTGACCTCCGGCAGCAGGCGTTCGCCGCGGTCAGCCACCGGTGGCCTCCCACCGGTCGTCCTCGCCGACCACTCCGGCCCGCACCAGCAACCGGTCCAGCGCGGCGTTGGTCTCCTCCGGGTACTGCAGCTGCGGCATATGTGCCGCCTCGGGGAGCCGGACGAGTTCGCAATCGGCCAATTCGCGTGCCAGCACACGGGAATTGCGAAAGGGAATGACCAGGTCCCGGGTGCCGCCGAGGACCAGCGTCGGGGTATCGCGCAGCACCGGCAGGGCCGCCGCCTCGTCGTGCAGTTCGATGGCCTTCAGGAACTTCACCACGGTTTCCACCGGGGTGCGGTCGATCATCATGGTGGTGAACCGCGACAGCGTCGGACTGACCGGCCCGTGGAACGAACTCACGTGCAGGATCGGCGTGATCACATGGCGAGCGGTGGCCCGTCCGGCCTGTACCAGCGCCGGAGCGGTGTGCACGGCCAACCGGAATCCGTCGATCGCGGGGTTGCGCAGCAACTGCCCGATACCGGAGGAGGCGACCTCGGCGGCCGCGGTGGACAGCAGCGCGACACCGTGCACCCGTTGCGCGAAGAGACCGCCGGCATGGGCGGCCGCGGCGAGTACCGCCATCCCGCCCAGCGAATGCCCGACCAGAATCAACGGCCCGCGCGGCGCGCGCGCGTCGATCACGGTGAGCAGGTCGCGACCGAGCTGGGACACCGTGCAGCTGTCGGTTTGCGGCGTTCCCGAACGGCCGTGGCCGCGCAGATCGAACAGCACCAGCCGCAACCGTGAACCCCAGCGCTGCGCCAGGTGCCGACGCTGGAAATGGAACGACTCCATGCTGTTGCAGAAACCGTGCACGAAAACGACTGTGGCGTCCGCGTCGCCGGAACCCCACTCCCGGGTGGCCAGGCACACACCGTCGTCGGCGAGTACCTCACCGGCCCGGTCGAGATCGATCAGGGCGAAGTTCTCGTCCCGGTACTCGTCGCGGACGGGCGGCCACAGTACTTTCGCGCCGGCCCGGCGCAGCGCGTGCACGCCGGCCATGGCGCCGACCACCCCGGCGGTGGCCAGCCCACCGCGCAACAGGGTCGTTCGTCGTTTCATCGGGTACCCCCTCGATACCGCCGGTGTACCCGGCCACGGGGCGCGCACACCACTTCGTAGTGGATGGTGCCGAGCAGATCGGCCCAATCCTGGGCCCGCGGTTCACCGTGGGAGCCCGGGCCGAACAAGATCGCGGTATCGCCTTCGGCCACACCCTCGGCATTGTCACCCAGGTCCACCACCAGCTGATCCATGCACACCCGGCCGCGGTTGGGACGGTTGCGTCCACCGACCCACACCTGCATCCGTCCACCCAGGGTACGGAACACACCGTCGGCGTATCCGGCGGGAATCAGCGCGGCGGTGGTGTCGGCCGGGGCGACCCATTCGTGCCCGTAGGACACCCCTTCACCCTTGGGGACTTGTTTGACGAGCGCCACTTCGGCCTGGAAGGTCATCGCGGGTCGCAGCTCGAATTCGCCGATATCGGGTACCGGGGTGAGCCCGTACACGGCGATACCGGGGCGCACCATATCGAAGGCCAGGTCGGGCCGGGTCAGTGTGGCCGCGGAATTGGCCAGGTGCACTAGTTCGGGCTCCAGACCGTATTCTTTGGCCGCCGCGATGGCGTCGAGGAACCGGTCGCGTTGCAGGTCGATGGTCGGGTGATAGGGCTCGTCGGCGTGTGCGAGATGGGAGAAGATCGCCCGGAAACGCACCACCCCCTCGTCGACCAGCTTCCGCAGGGCCGCGAGAACCACGGGATAGACCCCCTGCTCGATCCCGTTGCGATTGAGCCCGGTGTCGACCTTGAGACTCACGACAGCCTGTTCGCCCAGGTCGCGGGCGGCCGCGGCGACGACGTCCAACTGCTCCGCCGAGGAGATACCGATCTCGATTTCGGCGGCGACGGCCGCGGCGTAATCCGCGTCACAGATATTGAGCCAGCACAGGATCGGCGCCTCGATTCCGGCCTCGCGCAGCGCCACCGCCTCGGCCACCGTGGTGACCCCCAGTTCGGCCGCGCCCGCGGCCAGCGCCGTCCGGGCGACCTCGACGGCGCCGTGGTTGTAGCCGTCCGCCTTGACGACCACCATCACCGCGGCGTCGCCTGCGTGCGCACGCAGCACCTTGACGTTGTGTGCGATGGCGTCCAGGTCGACAACTGCTTCCACTTGACCGTTCACACCTGCCGATACTGCCATCCCGGTGCGCGGAGGCGACGGCGGCCACCCGCGGGGCCGGGCGTGCGTATCTCAGGCAGACAGCGCGCGCAGCGTCGCGATGGCGGCGGGGATATGACGCAGCAGCGGGGTCGCCGAGACGGGGGCGGCGGCCCCGCCCGGAGTGTCATGGGCGGCGAGGCCCGCGGCGAGTGCGTGCACGCGGGCCGCGGCGGCCGCGGCGGGGAGCGGATCGCGGCCCGCGGCGAGCAGCGCCCCGATCACCCCGGAGAGCACGTCACCGGCACCGGCGGTGGCGGCCCAGGAACCGCCGGCCTCGTTGACCAGCACCTGCCGCCCGGGGGCGGCGACCAGGGTCGCCCGGCCTTTCAGCAGCACGGTGACCTGCCACGATTCGGCGAAATTCCGGACCGCGGCGACCCGGTCGGGTGCCGGCTCCGCACCGGTGAGCCGGCGGAACTCACCGGCGTGCGGAGTGAGCACGGTGGGAGCCCGGCGACCCCGGACCAGCTCCGGTTCACTCGCCAGCAGGGTCAGACCGTCGGCATCGACGACGACCGGCAGGTCGGTGGCCAGGATCTCGGCCAGGTGATCGCGCGCGCCGGGATCGGTCCCGGAGCCCGGACCGAAGACCCAGGACTGCACCCGGCCCGCATCCGCCGGATCGGCTACCGCGATCACCTCCGGATACTGCGCGAGCACCGCGGACGCGGCGGTACCCGCGTAGCGCACCATCCCGGAGGTCGCGGCCACCGCCGCACCCGTACAGAGCACGGCCGCGCCCGGGTAGGTCGCGCTCCCGGCCTGCACCCCGGTGACACCCTGCGTGTACTTGTCGTCCGCGGCTCCCGGCACCGGCCAGGCCGCGCCCACCGCGGCGGGAGCCAACGCGGCCAGGCCGGGCTCGGACAGCCGTAAACCGATGGGTATCAGCTCGATCCGGCCGCACCGGTCCGCGGCCAGCGCGTGCACGGGTTTACGGGCGCCGAAGGTGACGGTGACCGCCGCCCGGACCGCGGGCCCGGACACCGCGCCGGTATCCGGGTCGACTCCACTGGGCAGATCGGCCGCGATGATCGGAACATCGACTTCACGAATAATTCTCGCCGCATCCGGGCGCAGCGGACCGCGGCCGGAGATACCGACGATCCCGTCGATCACCAGATCGGCGTCGGCGATTTCCCCGACCGCCGTCACCGGGTCGGCGCACACCCGTCCGCCGGCGCGGCGCAGGGCGGCCAGCCCGGCCGTATGCGCCCGCGCCGGATTCAGCAGTACCGCGGTCACCGCGACACCCCGCCGGCGTAACGTCACGCCCGCCCACAGCGCGTCCCCGCCGTTATCGCCCGAGCCCACCAGCAACGCCACCGTCCGCCCCGCGACCCCGCCGCGACGCGCCCGCAACTCGGCCGCGACCACCGTGGCCAGGCCGTACGCGGCTCGGCGCATGGGCACTCCGTCAGGAACTCTGGTGAACAGTTCGGCCTCGGCGAGGCGCACCTGGTCGGCGGTGTAATAGCCGAGCGGCTGGGTCACCGAACACACCTCCGTGGACGGACGGGCAGCGATGCCAGCAGACTACGCTTGACCTCCATGTCCAGAGTTCACCGCGCCGTACTCGTCCCGGCCGCCGGATTCGCCCTCGTCACGGCACTGCTGTCCGGCTGCGGCTCCGGTGATGCGGCAGAAGAGGTAGCGAAAACCGATACCTCCGGCGCACATTCGCGCCACGACCCGGAGGCCACCGTCACCGTCGAGGTCGAAGACGACCACTTCTCGCCGGGCGATATCACCATCTCCGCCGGCGATACGGTGTCCTGGCATTTCGACGGCGACCTGCCACACGGTGTCCAGGGCATCGGCGACAAGGCGATGAGCATCAACAGCCCGTTGTTCGAGGTGGGCGATTGGAGCCACACCTTCACCCAGCCGGGCGAATACCGCTACCTGTGCCCGATCCACCCGGATATGCGCGGCACCATCACGGTCGAGGAGTAGACGGGGCAACCGGGGCACCGGTTACCCCGTCGGCTATTCCACGGTGACGGATTTCGCCAGGTTCCGCGGTTTGTCCACGTCGTAGCCGCGGGCCTGCGCCACCTCCGCGGCGAAGATCTGCAGCGGCACCGTCGACAGCAGCGGTTGGTAGAGGGTCGGCGCGGACGGAATCTCGATCAGATCGTCGGCGAACGGGCGCACCAGATCGTCACCTTCCTCGGCGATCACGATCGTGCGCGCCCCGCGAGCCTGGATCTCCCGAATATTGCTCAGCAGTTTGGAGTGCAGCACCCCGCGCCCCTTGGGCGAGGGCATGACCACGATCACCGGCAGCCCGCCCTCGATCAGCGCGATCGGGCCGTGCTTGAGCTCACCCGCGGCAAAACCCTCCGCGTGCATATACGCCAGTTCCTTGAGTTTGAGTGCACCTTCGAGCGCCACCGGGTATCCGACATGGCGGCCGAGGAACAGGATGGTGCGTTCGCGCGCCAGTTCCCGGGCGATCGCCCGCACCTGCGGCGCCGTTTCCAGCACCTGCTCCACCAGCTTCGGCATGGCCTCCAGCTCGGCGAACTCACGTGCCACCTCGTCGGGGTACTTGGTACCGCGCGCCTGGGCCAGCGCCAGCCCGACCAGCAGGTTCGCCGTCACCTGCGCGAGGAACGCCTTGGTGGAGGCGACCCCGATCTCCGGCCCGGCCCGGGTGTAGAGCACCGCGTCGGATTCACGCGGGATCTGCGCGCCGTTGGTATTGCAGACCGCCAGCACCCGGGCCTTCTGGCTCTTGGCGTGCCGGACGGCTTCCAGTGTGTCGGCCGTCTCACCGGACTGGGAGACCGCCACCACCAGGGTCGAGCGGTCCAGTACCGGGTCCCGATAGCGGAACTCGCTGGCCAGCTCCACTTCCACCGGCAGCCGCGTCCAGTGCTCGATGGCGTACTTGGCGACCAGGCCGGAGTGGTAGGCGCTACCGCAGGCCACCACGAAAACCTTCTCGACATCGCGCAACTCCTGGTCGGAGAGGCGCTGCTCGTCCAGCACGATCCGACCGGCCCGGCCGGGGGTCTGATCGAAGTGACCGATGAGCGTATCGGCGACCGCGCCGGGCTGCTCGTCGATCTCCTTGAGCATGAAGTAGTCGTGACCGCCCTTTTCGGCGGCGGCCAGATCCCAGTCGATGGTGAACGGCCGGGTGCTCACGCCTTCGGTGGAACCGTCGAAGTCGGTGACGCGGTAGCCGTCGGCGGTGATCACCACGGCCTGGCCCTCGCCGAGCTCGACCGCCTCGCGGGTGTGCTCGATGAACGCGGTCAGATCGGAGGCGATGAACATCTCGTTCTCGCCCACACCGACGACCAGCGGAGTCGAATGACGTGCCGCAATGACCTTTCCCGGATGGTCGGCATGCGTGAACACCAGCGTGAACGCACCCTCGAGCCGCCGGAGTACCGAAAGCGTGCTGGCCTCGAAGTCGCCCGCGGTCGGCCCCGCGGCGTAGGCCCGGGCGACCAGGTGCACGGCGACCTCGGTATCGGTCTCACTGCGCAGTTCGACACCGGCGTCCTCGAGTTCACGCCGCAGCTGGGCGAAGTTCTCGATGATGCCGTTGTGCACGACCGCGACCTTGCCGCTCACATCCTGGTGCGGATGGGCGTTGCGGTCGGTCGGCGCGCCGTGGGTGGCCCACCGCGTATGTCCCATACCGGTGGTGCCGGCGAATTCGTCCGGGGCCGCGGTGTCCAATGCCGCTTCCAGGTTGCTCAGCCGCCCGGCGCGCCGTTCGATCGCCGCGCCACCGGCGCCGTCGAGAATCGCCACGCCCGCCGAGTCGTAACCTCGGTACTCCATGCGGCGCAAGGCAGCGACGACGACGCCCAACGCGTCCCGGTACCCGACGTACCCCACGATTCCGCACATGGCTCCCCAGCCTACTTATCGGCTAACGTTCTCGTCGTGTCGGCGTCTGTGAAATCACTTCTGAGCACTCTGACCGGCCGCGGCCCGCATCGGGTGCTCCGCGGCAATCTTGCCATCGCGGGTCAGCCCGGGGTGGTGTACACGCCCGAGACCGGCCGCGATCTACCCGCGGTCGCGTTCGGGCACGGCTGGCTGAACGGCGCCGGCAACTACCGCACGCTGCTCGAGCACCTCGCGTCCTGGGGCATCGTGGCGGCCGCCCCCGATACCGAGCGCGGCCCGCTGCCGTCGCATCTGAACCTCGCCACCGACTTACTCACCACCCTCGATATCTGCACCGGAGTCCGGCTCGGCGACGGCACCCTCACCGTGCACCCCGAACGCCTGGCGCTGGCCGGCCACGGGATGGGCGCGGGCGCGGCCGTACTCGCCGCCGCCCAGCGCCCGGTGGCCGCGGTGGCCCCGCTGTTCCCGGCGCCCACCGCCCCCGCCGCCACCTCGGTGGCCGGTGACCTCACCACCCCGGCACTGATCCTGGCCGGGGTGAGCGATTTCGATTCGCCGAACTCCGACGCGGTCTCCCTCGCCGCGACCTGGGGTGGTCCGGTGATCCTGCGCACTCTCGACGGCGCGGGTCACAACGGGCTCGCCGAAGGCCGCCGGCTACTGGCCGCACTCGGCGGCGGCAAGCACGAGGAGAAGACGGCCCGCACCACCCGCGCTCTGCTCACCGGGTATCTGCTGCACACCCTGCTCGGCGACAAGACCTATAAGCCGTTCGCCGACCCGGAGACCTCGATCCGCCACACTCACGTCATCGACCCGGCAGTGGCCCTTCTGAACCAGGAGGAGAGCCGGAAAGCCGCCGCGACCCCCGACCCGGCCGCGGTCGGCAAACTCGTCCGGACACTCCGTAAGTAACGCCGACACCCCACCGGAGAAGAACCGTCCGGTCGTGGTCCGCCGGCAGAGGCTTGGCCGGCACCGAACAGACCAGGACGGGTCCGCCCCGCGACTCTGCGGGACCTGGGTGACTCCGCGGCCGGGAAACACCGGCGCATTCGAAACCTGCCGCGGTTCGCTCGTTTTCGACTTATCGATCGTGTCGGGACGACCATGAGCGGTATCGGCCCCACCGCCGAGGTCGGTCGTAGGAAATTCCATATATCGGCACCGTGATCTCAGCTGATAGTGATGCCCATCACACACTGTCAGGATTTCCGGAGCTGCGGTGTCTTGTACTCGAACCCCTCGAGACGAAGGAGACACCGTGAACAAGAACATCGACGTGGTGGTGATCGGCGGCGGGTATGCGGGAGTGATGGCGGCCAATCGCCTGACGCAGCGCGACGACGTGACGGTGACCGTGATCAATCCGCGCGAAGCCTTCGTCCCACGGCTGCGATTGCACCAGTTGGTGAGCGGGACCCACGATGCGATCGTCGACTATCGGGATGTCCTGGCCGACGGCGTCCGGCTGGTCGTCGGCAGTGTGACCCGGATCGATGCCGCCGGACGCAACGTGACGCTGACCGACGGCAGCACGATCGGCTACGACTACCTTGTATACGCCGTGGGCAGCGCCGCCGCCGGGCCGCGGGTGCCGGGTGCGGCCGAATTCGCCCACCCGGTCGCCACATTGGAAGCGGCGCAGAAACTGCGGTCGGAACTGTTCGATACACCGTCGACGGCGGCGGTAACGGTCGTCGGAGGAGGACCGACCGGTATCGAGACCGCCGCGGAGCTGGCCGAGCGGGGCCGCCCGGTCACCTTGGTCTGCGGCGGTGTTCTCGGTCCGTACCTGCACCCCAAGGCTCGGCGTACAGCCCGCAAGTATTTTGCCGGGCTGGGAGCGACCGTTATCGAAGGGCCCGACGCGAAGGTCACCGCGGTCACGCGGGACGCCGTAGAGCTCGGCGACGGCCGGACGTTGGCGAGTGCGGTCACGATCTGGACGGTGGGTTTCGGCGTACCCGACCTCGCCGGCCGCAGCGGGCTGAGCACCGATGCCGCCGGGCGTCTACTCACCGACGAGACACTGACCAGCGTCGACGACGAGCGCATTGTCGCGGCAGGTGACTCATCGGCTCCGTCGGATCTGCCGTTCCGGATGAGCGCCTACACCGCGTACTGCCTCGGAGCGCACGCTGCCGACACACTGCTGCACCGCATCGCGGGTGAACAGCCTTCCCCCATCGACCTGGCTTTCCCCGCCATGTGCCTCAGTTTCGGCCGGGAAGCCGGGATCTACCAGCTCGGCCACAAAGACGAGACCGCCATGCGGCTGTACTTCAGCGGCTTCGTGGGCAAGAAACTCAAGGAATTCGCCTGCGAGGCAGGCATCAAGCATCTGGCGACCGAGGCGCACAAGCCGGGTTCACACCACTGGTTCAAAGACGGCAAACACCGGCCGCAGCTGCTGCAGGCCCAGCGCGACAACGCGGCGGCACCGGTCGCATAGGACACTGCGCGGCGGCGCCCACCGGACGCCGCCGCGCACATATCGCCGGCGAGAGCTGAGCATTTCGTACGCGACGGTGAACAGCGGCAATGTGCACGACGGGCTGCCCCGCCCCACCTATCGATCCGTTCAGCGGCCGCGACCTCGGATATCGCAGCGGCGGACGGCCACGATATTCGGCACGCCATCGTGCCCCGGCGCACGTCCTGACAACAGCTCGCTCCAGCCGGGCCACGCCCCGTCACGACCCCGAATCGCCACCAGTCCGAATATCAACTCCCCGGCACTCGCATGCACCCATTTCCGCAGCAGGACCCGGTTCCCGCCGATGATGGCAAGTGGTATCGGCACCAGCACATAGCTGTACGTTCTCGGCATATCCACCGCGATCACCAGCATGCCCAATACAAGAGCCGGGCCGAACAGCAGGATCAGGTCGATCAACGCGGCACCCATCGAGCGCAGCTTGCGTGGTGACGGATACCGCCTATCTCCCTCGGACCCGTGGTATCCCGGTAGAAACTGAGGCGTACTCGTCAACCCGAAGGCATCCCCCGAACTCATCGGATGATGGTGACACACCCGGCGAATTCTCTTTCGACAGGATGACCGGTTCCACCAGAAATTGAATGGTTCCGACACCCGACGTAGGATGCCGGAGCGATTCGCGCCCAAGTCCTTTCGTTGGCGGATCGGGCGAGCTGGATGTTCTTGTCAGGGGAAGGTGTCGATGGCCGCCGAGATGGATCTGGACCGCGCGATAGCGGGGTTCGCGCAGATGGCCGCCGATGCGGAGCGCAGAGCTCAGCGGTTCGCCGAGTTACAGGAGCGGATGACAGCTCTGACGGCGACCGAATCGGGCGCCGGCGGTCGAGTCGGCGTCACTGTGGACAGTAGCGGCGTTCCGACCGCGATCGATCTGGCACCGGGTGTGCGGGACATGGATTCGCGTGTGCTGTCCGCCGAGATCCTGGCGTGTATGCGGCGGGCGCAGGGAAAGCTCCGGCCGGGCATTGCCGGACTGGTGCACGATATCGTCGGCGAAGATCCGGCCGGTGCCGCACTCGTCGACGGTTTCGACCGGCGCTTCCCGGAGCCGGAGCCAAGTGCGACGACGGCGCCGGATCTCGATCCGCCGCAGACCCGCCGTTCATCGCCGCCGGCTGCCGTCCCGCCGTCCCCTCGGGATGTTCCGGCGCCACCCGCGTGGGACTCCACACCACCTTCGGCACCACGCACATCCGGCAAGGATCAGGTCGTCACTCCGGAGGAACCCGACGAAGAGACCGAGTACTACCGCCGGAAATCGTGGTTGGAGTGATCGATGACCGACAATCCTGACAGTGTCTCGGTCGATCCCGAGGAAGTGCGAAATCACGCGGACAACGTCGAGGCGCTCATGGGCAGCCTGGACAAATGCCTGGAAGCCGCCAACTACCTCGCATCGGCAGATGACGGGTACGGGAACTGGCTACGGCCGGCGATAAGAGGGCTGTTCGAGGACAACCACCGGTCGACCATCGAAGTGATTCGCGCGGCCGGTGAGCGCACCGCCCAGGTGCCGGAGAAGCTGAAGGCGACTGCCACCTCCTTCGAAGACGCGGACGGGTCGTTCGCCACGACGCTACAGGGACTGCAGGCGGCAATAGGGGAATCCGAATGAGCTTCGACGATGCCGCGCCACCCGACAACGATCTCATCGAGGACGAATCCCACTACAGCAATGCCTACTTCCAGGAGGATGTCTCCTGGCTTTCCAATGTCGGGCTCGAAGGCGACGAAGAGACCGGCGGCCTGGGTGTACTCAAAGGCACCGCCGCCGGTGACGCGTGGGATATCTACGGGAATCTACGAAACGACAACACCGGTGAGGCGGTCTTCGGTGCAGCCGGGGTCGTAGCGACCGCGGTCGAGGCGGTCAAGGATCCATTCGGTTTTGCGGGCACCCAGATCGCGAAATGGATGTTGGAGCATATCGAACCGCTCAGGCAGGCCTACGAGGAACTCACCGGCAACCCCACGATCGTTGAGGCATATTCGACTTCCTGGCACGCCATTTCGACCGAACTGTCCACGACGAAGGCCCAATGGCAGCGCACCATCGAGACGGACATCAACACCTGGTCCGGCAGCGCGGGCGACGCATACCGCAAACATGCCGGAGAGGTTCTCACCGCGATCGACACCGCCGCGGCCGCAGCGGCTGCTCTCGGCGATTTGATGGACAAAGCATCCAAAGTCATCGCCATAGTCCGGGATCTGGTGCGCGATATCATCGCTGCCCTGCTCGGCGCGGCCATCGGATATACGATCGAGCTCGCGGTGACCGCAGGCGCGGCTGCCGGGCATGTCATTGCCTCGTTCCTGGCGAAGCTCGCGAAGAGCAGCCTGGACACAATGACTTATCTGAAGAAACTCAACGACGTGATCTGGTCATGGGGGACGTACACCGAACCACTCACGAGAATCCTGCAGAACTATATGAGTTGGCGGAATTCCGGTGATACGGCAACCGGGCAACCCGCGGCGACGTAGTCGGGTTCGGTTCGCATAGTGAGAACCCGACTGTTCGCTACGCGGCCCTCCAGCGCCCTGGGTCGGCGCCCATCGAGGTTGCGCGAATAAGCCCGCACAGTTCGCGATTGCTCAGACCAGCCAGCTGTTACGCCGGTAGTACTGGGCTTCGTCGTCTCCGTCGTCGTCCACGGGTGCGACGACCCGCTGATTGCGCCGCGCCGCCGCCGATCGCGCTATCGCCTCCCGGCGAGTGCGTAGTTCCTCATCGTCGAGCCGCGCCGTACCGGCTTCCCGTACCCGGCCGGACTCCGTTCCGGGCTGCCGCCCGGTAACGCGCGACTGCTCGTCCACCGGTATCACCTGCTCGTTCGAGCCGGATTGCCCGCCTTGTTCTCGGGCTGCTGCGTCTTCTCGGGCTGCTGTGTCGTCGACGCGTTCCGCCGGTTCCCGCCGGAACTGCCGCATCTCGGCGGCTGCCTGCTCGGTCAATTCACGGCTGCGTGCCTCGGACCGCCGCTTGGCCTCCGCCATCCGTTCCACCATGTGGTCGGCGTATCGCCGGCATTCCTCACCGATCCGTTCGACTTCACTCGCCATGCCCACCTCGCCGATCGTGCCGTGGAACCGTCAACCATGCCCCGCCCGTGGTCACAGCGGGCCCGCCTCGGCCAGCTGCGCACCCGTATCCACCGCGGGTGCCGGCGGCGGCGCGGGTTCCTCGGGTTCGGCGGCGTCCTCTTCGGGCTGCTGCACCGGGTAGCTCTGCGGCTGATGCTCGCCGTCTTCCTGTTTCGTTCCGGCCGGGGCGCCGGGCACCCCCGCCGGGCGGCCGGCGGGCTGCTGTTCCTCGGTCGCGGGCGGAGCCGTGGCACCGGGCTGATTCTCGCCGACGATCACCGGGGTGCCGTCCGGCCCGACCTCCACCTTGTAGGTGACCGGCTCGCCCTCCGCATCGTCCACCACGAGGTTCAACCGACCGTCGGAACCGACTTCGAGCTTGTAGTTCTTACCGTTGAACTCGACACCCTTATCGGTATCCGGCCTCCCGTCACCGTCGGTATCCGCGTCCGGCTTGCCGTCACCGTCCACATCGGCGTCCGGCCTGCCGTCGCCGTTCAGATCCTTGTCGGGCTTGCCGTCACCGTCCGCATCGGCGTCCGGCCTGCCGTCGCCGTCCAGATCCTTGTCGGGCTTTCCGTCACCGTCGGCATCCTGATCCGGCTTTCCGTCACCATCGAGATCTTTCTCGGGCCCGTCCTCGCCGTCCGGATCGAGCACCTGCTCGGCCTGTTCCCGCAACTGCTCGAGTGTGCTGCCGACCTGCTCGCTCGCCGCACTCACCAGGCTGCTCAGTCCCTCGGCCAGCTGGGTCCCGATACCGGACGACGCGAGCTGGGTGCCGAGTTGCGCGATGGTGGACAACGGGTTATCGGTAGTGGCCGCCGGGTTCGTCGAGGGTGTACCGGTCGTGGACGGGGTGGTGGTTGTCGACGGGGTATTCGTGGTCGACGGGGTATTCGTGGTCGACGGGGTATTCGTGGTCGACGGAGTAGTGCTGGTGGACGGGGTCCCCGTGCTGCTGGGCTGGTTGGTACCGGCGGGGCTAATGGGTTGCGACGGGGAGGTCGTCGAAACCCTGGGGCACGGATACTTCGTCACGTTCAGGCCGGTGAACGCCTTGACCAGTTCGTCGTAGATACCCGAGACCTTGTCATTCGTCTGGTTGCAGGCATCTACGAATTCTTTGAGGTTCGACTCGTATTCGACCCGGAAGGTCTCATCGAGCCATTTATGACAGAAGTCGCTTATCTTCTTCTGCTTGGTGTCGCCCGAGGCGATAATCAGATTATCCCACGCGCTGATTTCGAGCTCCGGGAATATGTTTTTTATCTTCCCCACCAGGCTATCGTCGCTGGCGACGTTACTCCAGCCCCATCCCCGGGCGGCGGTGATGATGCTGTCTATATCTTGGGCGGTCTTACCCTGCACCTTGGGATCACCGTCCAGCAGAATGCCCTCGGCAGCCTTCGCTTTGATCGCCACCGCCTGCCGCAGAGCCTGCGGCGCCGGGTCCATTTCCTCGTGGACCTTGCGTACGATATTGATATCGGCCTCGGACAGCTGGAGTTGCGTGGCGATCATGCTCGCCGCCCGGGTCGCCGCTTCTCCCGACCACACCACAGGGAGAGTCCGGGCGAGAACAGCCTGCTGATTGCGCTCCGTGGCGACCCGGTCGAGAACGGTCTTCAGCGTATCGGCGCCTCGCCGGAAGGCATCCTCGTTCAAGCCGTTCTGGTGATAAAAGAGTTTGTGCAGGTCCGCATAACGCTTGAAATCGAGCGGGGTCGCGTCACCCACCCATCGGAGGTATCGGACCTCCAATATCTCGAAATAGCGCAGCGCCTTCGATCCGATTTCGAGTAGTTCGGTGCAGCCGCGATTCTCCGCCGCGGGCGCGCTCGGGTTGTCGGCCATTGCTCAGCTCGCCGCCTGCTGCGTATTTACGGCGTTTTCCTTGTCCACCGTGGAGAAATCGATCACGGCCTGCCCCATCGCATCACCGGTGAGCTGGGTGGCCTCGGCCCAATCGTTGAGCCATTGCTGTACCGCCTCGAGACCGGCGTGAACGGCATCCCCCTGCTTCTTGTACTCGGCACCGGTATCGGCGGGAGCGATCATGCTGCCGGCGACGCCTCCTGCCTGCCCCTTCACCACATCGGCACTGGTACGCATATTGTTCGCCAGACCCACCAGGGCGTCCCCCTGCATCCCGACGGTCTGATCACCCGTACTCATGGGTCTCCCTCCGTATCCCCGCCCCTCCCGGGTGACCCCCGATCGGCCCTGCGGTGCTCGTCCTACCCGGTTCGACGCGCCGGCTCGGGCGGCGGTTCCATCCCGCTCCGCGCGTCCGGCGCCCCGATCACTCCCCCACTGTCCCCTGATCGGTCTGCCGCCACTCGCCCGTCCCATCCGGATTGCGGTGATATTCCCAAGCCGAATAAT
>NZ_JBFAHF010000029.1:0-97708 GCF_040654015.1 Nocardia sp. NPDC050799 | reverse complement strand
CAGTGGTCAACCTGGCGGCGCCGGCACCAATACCGGGCCAGAAAATCCCACTACCAGCGCAGACGCCGATTACATAACCAAGTGCGGCTGGAGTACTAGAGCGTGTATCGAAGTAGCTGATGGGGTGGCGCCGCGAAGCGGTGCCACCCCATCAGCGGTTCTGGTGAAAGACTCTGTCCGCGTTGGCGGATGGGCGAGGTCTCCGGTAAGTGGGTTGAACGACCAAGCACAACCGGAACCAAACCGGAGACCTCGTGACCACAGTAGCGGTGACGGGGCGCGCGGATCTGACCGATGCTCAATGGGCGAGGCTGGAACCGCTGCTGCCCCGCGGCAGAAAACCCGGACGCCCGCCGGTATGGACGAAACGACAGCTCATCGACGGAATCAGGTGGCGCACCCGCGTCGGCTGCCCGTGGCGTGACATCCCACCCCACTACGGGTCCTGGCCCGCGGTCTACGGATTGTTCCGGCGATGGCAGCGAGCAGGGGTGTGGGCGCTGATCCTGAAAATGCTGCAATGCTTCGCCGAGTCCGCAGGCCGGATCGTGTGGCAGATCAGCGTCGACTCCACGATCATGCGTGCCCATCAGCACGCGGCCGGAGCCCGCCGCGACAGCCACGCCCAGGCCGAGCCACCCGGCGGACCCGGCGAGCATGAACCCGCCGATCACGCCCTCGGCCGCTCCCGCGGCGGATGGACAACAAAACTACATCTGGCCTGCGAGGACAGCTGCCTGGTGATGAGCATGCTGCTCACTGCCGGCCAGGCCGGAGACAGCCCGCAGTTCGCGGCGGTCCTCGACCGGATCGACATATCCAGACCTGGCAGCCGGGCCCGCCGGCGACCGCATCGAGTACTCGCCGACAAGGCCTATTCCAGTCGCGGCAACCGCAGCTGGCTACGACGCCGCGGTATCAAGGCCACCATCCCGGTCCCGGCTGATCAAGCCGGCCACCGCCGAGGCCGCGGTTCGGCCGGCGGGCGCCCGCCGGCGTTCGATCCGGTGATCTACCGCGACCGCAACGTGGTCGAACGCGGCATCAACCAGCTCAAACAACATCGTGCGGTCGCGACCCGGTTCGACAAACTCGCCGTCCGCTACCTCGCGACCATCCACATCGCAGCGATCAACCAATGGCTCCGCCACAGTTGAACAGTGGGCGGGCTGACGCCCGCCCACTGCTCAACACTTCGATACAAGCCCTAGTTTCGTTGAAGTGTCCTTCGAGTACCAGGTAGACATCGGATACCTACCCGCCGAAGAAAGGCACACCGATGACCGTGCAATACCTGACCCCCGAGGGCATATTCACTCCTGTTCCGTACCACCATGTTTCGGTCGCGACCGGCACCCGTCACGTCCGGGTGGCCGGTCAGATCGCCCGCGACGCCGAAGGCAATCCCGTGGCCACCGGCGATCTCGCCGGTCAGGTCGCGCACTCCCTGCGCAACACCGCACGCGGCCTGGCGGGCGCGGGCGCCGGTTTCGCCGACGTCGTACGCCTCCGCTTCTTCGTCACGAATTGGAGCCCGGACAAGTACCCCGCGTTCATCGAGGGCATCGAACGAGTCTCCGGCGAGCTGGGCCTGCCCAGCCCGCTGCCACCCGTATCGGCGATCGGCGTGGACTACCTCTTCGAACCCGATGTGCTCGTCGAGGTGGAGACCGACGCCATCCTCGACTGAGCCTCGGGTCCTACCTCGGGCCGTTCTCGATCAGAGTGCGCCGCCGGCATCGATCACCTGTGTGGTGCCGGTGATGTATTTGCCGCTGTCGGATACGAGGTGCAGGACGGTGTCGGTGATATCGCCGGGTTCCAGTGCCGCGACCGGCAGCCGGTTGAGGGTGCGTGCGGCCTCTTCGAAATCGGCGCGGGCCGGATTTTCCAGGTCGGGCCGGAACAGCCGGTAGGTCGCGTCGTTGAGGATCATATCGGTGGCCACCGTGGTGGGGTGAACGGTGTTGACCCGGATACTGTGCGGTGCGAGTTCCTTGGCCATCACCTTCATCATCGAGACGAGTCCGGCCTTCGCCGCCGAATAGTGGGCGGTGTTCTCGTTGGCATAGATCGCGGCCAGTGAACTCGTGATGACCACCGAGCCGCCACGCCCACCGGAAATGATGTGCGGGACCGACGCCTTGAGTGACTTCCACACCCCGGTGAGGTTGATGTCGATCATGTCCTGCCAGGTTTCGTCGCTCATCTCGAGCGTCGGGGCCGGGCTGGAGATACCGGCATTGGCCAGCACTATGTCGAGGCGCCCGAACTTCGCGACACCTTCGCCCACCGCGTCGGCCAGCGCGGCGGAGTCGCGGACATCGGCCTCGCGGGCGACGATCCGGCGGCCGGTTGCCTCGACGAGCCGGGCCGTTTCGGCGAGATCCTCGGCGGTGGCGAGCGGGTAGGGAACCGTGTCGACCTTCGCGGTGGTATCCACCGCGATGATGTCCGCGCCCTCCTCTGCGAGTCGCACCGCGTGACTGCGTCCCTGGCCGCGTGCCGCACCGGTGATGAAGGCGACCTTGCCGTCCAGTCTGCTCATGGCGATCTCCGTGTTCACTCCGACGTCGATGTCACCCCAAGGTTATGGCGCAGTGTGCCAAAAGTCGAGAGCCGATTCCTGCGTGCGATGATGAGGCGTGCGCAGTCCAGTCGAGCGTGACCGAGGTGGCCGTCCCGCGCTGACCAGTGCCCACGAACTGGCCGAGCTCGCCCAGGACCTGTTCCTGGAACACGGGTTCGAGCACACCACGGTCGACGATATCGCGGCAGCGGCGGGTATCAGCCGTCGCACGTTCTTCCGGTACTTCTCCACCAAGGCCGACGTGCTGTGGGTCGAATCCCCGGCCGAACTGGCGCGGTTGCGAGAGTTGCTCGGGCAGGCACCGGCGGCGGAGACCTACGACGAGGTCCTCGTCCGCGCGACGCCGGAAGCGCTGCGTCATCCACCGGAACAACGGAAATGGGCGCTGCACCGGGCGCAGTTGATCCTGAACGTGCCGCTGGTCCAGGAGAAAGCCGCCGCCCGTCATCAGGACTGGCGGCGCGTGGTGACGGAGTTCGTCGCCGACCGGCGCGCGACCGGGCCCGGCGATCTGGTCGCGGTGGCGGTCGGTCATGCGGTCCTCGGCGCGACCTTGGCCGCGCACGAGTACTGGCTGGCGCATCCGGACGAGGAATTGTGGGCGATCATGACCCGCCTGCTACGCCTGATGATTCCCCGGGCGGAGTGATCTTCGGCGTCAGGTGCCGACCGGTCGATCGACAGCGTGGGGCAGGTTCTCCCGGGATGTAGCCAGGAGATGGCCCATCCGGCGGCATTTGGTCTCCAGATAGGTCAGATTGTCCGCGGTGGTGTGCGGGGGCAGCGCCACCCGGTCGACGACCTCGATTCCCAGTTCGGACAGCCGCTTGCTCTTCATCGGATTGTTCGTGATGAGCCGTACCCGGCCCGCGCCGAGATGCCGGAGTATCTGCGCGGCGGAGCCGTATTCCCGCGCGTCCACGGGCAGTCCCAGGGCGATATTCGCGTCCACGGTGTCCAGGCCCTTGTCCTGGAGCGCGTAGGCCTCCAGCTTGTGGGCGATCCCGATGCCCCGGCCCTCCTGCCCGCGCAAATAGACCACCACGCCGGCCCCGGCTTCCGCGACCGTACGCAGGGACTCCTGGAGCTGGGCGCCGCAATCGCACCTCAGGGAGGCGAATACATCCCCGGTCATGCATTCGCTGTGTACTCGTGCGAGTACCGGAGAACCACCTTCGTGATCTCCCATGGTGAAGGCGATGTGCACCTGCCCGTCCACCACCGATCGGAACGAATGGCAGGTGAACACTCCGTACCGGGTCGGAACACGTGCCGACGAGAGCCTCTCGACGAGGTTTTCCGTGCGCAGCCGATGGTTGATCAGATCGGCGATGGTGATCATCGGGAGGCCGTGGCGCACAGCCAACGCACGCAATTCCGCGCCGTTGGCCATACGACGACGGTCTGGGCTGACCACCTCGCTGATCACGCCGACCGGGGAAACGCCCGCGAGGCGGGCCAGGTCGGTTGCCGCCTCCGTATGTCCGGGGCGTTCCACGACCCCGTGTGGCCGGGCTCGGAGCGGGAACACATGGCCCGGCCGAACCAGGTCCTGCGGCCTGGTTCGCCGGTGTGCGAGTGCTTTCAAAGTGAGGGCCCGGTCGGCGGACGAGATACCGGTCGTGGTGCCCACGGCGAGGTCGACGGAGACCGTGAACGCGGTACGGTGCGGGTCCTCGTTGTGCTCGACCATCTGCGGTAGCCGCAGACGCAGGAGGTACTCCTCGGGCATCGAGGCGCATATGACTCCCGAGGTGTGTTCGAGAAAGAAGGCCAGGTGGTCGACCGTCGCCGCTTCGGCGGCCATGACGAGATCGCCCTCGTTCTCGCGGTCTTCATCGTCCACGACCACGGCGATGCCGCCTCGGCGGATGACATCGACGGCCGGCAACACGCTATCCGTCATGATTGCTTCCCTTTCTGGACCGGGGCGGAGTTCGCCCTGGGTGCCGGTATCAGCTGATCGCCAGTTCCTCGGCCGGATGGGTGAGGATCTCGCCGATCCGGACGAGCAGACGAGAACCCAGCTCGCCGTCGACGAGCCGGTGGTCGAAGGACAACGACAGTGTCATCACCGACCGCGGGACGACCTCGCCGCCGACGATCCAGGGCCGTTGCAGCGTTGCGCCGAGTGCGAGGATCGCGGCTTCGCCGCGGTTCAGGATCGGCGTCGCCCCCTCGACGCCGAAGACGCCCACATTGGTGATCGTGAAGGTGCCTCCGGTCATATCGGCCACGGAGGTCTTGCCGTCCCTCGCGGTCGAGACCAGTTCGCTCAGGGCGGCCGCGAGCCCCCGCAGCCCGAGGGTGTCCGCGCGCTTGATATTCGGCACGATCAGCCCGCGGTCGGTGGCGGCGGCGATACCCAGGTTCACCTGCGGGAACTGGACGATTTCGTTGTTCGTCCCGTCCCACGTGGCGTTGGCTTCCGGTAGTTCGCGCAGGGCCACACAGACGGCTCGGGCGGCGATGAGCAGGGGTGTGACCCGCAGTCCCGCGAAGCGGGGCGACATTTTGAGCCGGGCGACCATATCGAACAGCTCGGTGACGTCGATCGTGACGAACTCGGTGACGTGCGGCGCGGTGAAGGCCGACTCGGAGACCGCCTGCGCGGTGGCCTTCCGTACTCCTCTGATCGGGGTGCGGACCTCGGCGTCTTCCTGCCGGCCCGTGGTGCCGGTCACCCGGGTGACCGCGTCGCCGCGGGATGTGTCGTGGTGGCGGACGAGGTCGAGATACGTGACCCGGGTACCCAATTCCTCGGGCGTGACCTCGGCCAGGTCGATCTCGAGCTTCTCGGCCAGCGCCCGCACCCCTGGAGTCGCTTGAACGCCCGGTGCGGACGTCGCCGCAGCCGGGGCCGAACCTCTCGCCGGCCGCGTGGCCGCCGGCCGGCGGCCGGCGCGTCGCTCGGGTGCGCTCGGGCCGTAACCGACGAGAACTTCGATCTTCTGCTCCTCCGGCGCCGCGGCGGACTCCCCGGCATCGGCTGCCGGAGCGGTCGCGGCGGGAGCTTCCGTGCTGCCGGGAACCCCGGGAGTCTCGATCGTGCCGTCGTCGATCGTCATGAGCAAGGAGCCGACCGCGACGGTCTCGCCCTCCTCGACCGCCAGGGCGACGACCGTGCCGGCGTACGGCGATGGCAATTCGACGCGCGATTTGACGCTTTCGATCTCGCAGACGCTCTGATTCAATTCGACGACGTCGCCGGGTGCGACGAGCCACTCCGAGAGTTCGGCCTCGGTCAGGCCCTCACCGACATCGGGCAGGAACATCTCTACCATTTGTCCATGTCTCCTAGTAATTCACGACCCGGCCGACCGCATCCTTGATGCGGTCGATGCCCGGCAGGAACTCGCCCTCGAGCTTGGCCGGTGGGTAGGGCAGGTTGTAGCCGCCCAGCCGCGCCACCGGTGCCTCGAGGAAGGTGAAGCACTCTTCGCTCACGGTGGCGGCTATCTCGGATCCGACACTGACGAAGGTCGGCGCCTCCTGGACCACGACGGCGCGGCCCGTCCGCCGGACGGACTGGGCTATGGTCGCGACGTCGAGCGGGGCAATCGAACGCAGGTCGACGACCTCGGCCTGGATGTCCTCGCCGGCCAGCTCATCGGCCGCGGCGAGACAGGGGCCGACCATGCCGGCATACGACAGCAGGGTGACGTCGCGGCCGGGCCGGGTGATCCGGGCCTTGTCGAGCGGCAGATCGGGTGCGCCGGCCACCGCACCCCGGTGCCAGTATTCGCGTTTGGGCTCGTAGAAGATCACCGGGTCGTCCGATTCGATACTCTGCCGCAGCATCCAGTACCCGTCGCTGGGGTTGGAGCAGGCCACGACCCGCAGCCCCGCGGTATGCGCGAAGTAGGCCTCGTTGGATTCGCTGTGGTGTTCGACGGCGCCGATGCCGCCGCCGACCGGCAACCGGATGACCACGGGCAGCCGGACCGCGCCACGCGTGCGTGCGTGCATCTTCGCGAGCATCGAAACGATCTGGTTGAAGGCCGGGTAGACGAAACCGTCGAACTGGATCTCCAGAACGGGCCGGAAGCCGCGGATCGACAGCCCGATTGCGGTCCCGACGATGCTGGACTCGGCGAGGAGAGTATTGATGACCCGGTGGGAACCGTACGCGGCGTGCAAACCCTGGGTAACCCGGAAAACCCCGCCCAGTTCGGCGATATCCTCCCCCATGACGAGGACCTCGTCATCGGCCATGGCGTCGTGCAGGGCGGTATTGAGCGCCTCGACGAGAGTCGTGCTCACAGCTGGTGTTCCCTTCAGGCGGCCAGGTCGCGTTCGGCGAGGAGGGCGAGCTTCTCCTGCTGGAGCAGGGGGGTGGGGCTGCTGAGCACCTGGTCGAAGAGCTCCGCGAGGTCCGGCGCGGCCAGTGCCTTGCATGCGGCACGGGTGGCCGCGGCCAGCGCGGCGGCCTCGGCGTCGAGTGCGGCGGACCGGTCGTCGTCCAGCCACCCCTTGTGGTTCATGAAGGTGCGCAGCCGGGTGATGGGATCTCGTGCCTCCCACCGCCGGACCTCGTCCGCGGATCGGTAGGCCGTGGGATCGTCCGAGGTGCTGTGCCCGCCCATTCGGAAGGTCACCACCTCGATGAAGGACGGTCCGTGACCGGCCCGTGTGCGTTGTGCGGCCTGCCGGGTAGCGGCCAGTACGGCGAGGACGTCATTGCCGTCCACGAGATACGAGTCGAGACCGAAACCGGCGGCCCGCTCGTGGAGCGGTTTGGTGGTCTGCGACCCGACGGGGGTCGAGATCGCCCACTGATTGTTCTGGCATACGAACACAATCGGGCACTCGAAGGTCACCGCCCAGTTGAGGGCCTCGCTCGCATCGCCCTCGCTGCTCGATCCATCACCGAAGTAGCTGAGCACGACCTCGTCACTGCCCTCGAGTTTCACGCCCATGGCGAAGCCGGTGGCGTGCAGGAGCTGGGTCGCCAGCACGAGGGTGTTCACGTGGAAGCGGTACTCGTGGGGGTTCCACCCGCCGGCGCTGCAACCGCGCCACTGCGACATGATCTCGCCGGGCTCGATGCCGCGATGCAGGGCGGCGGCGTGATCGCGGTAGCTGGGAAAGACCCAGTCGTCGGACCGCACGGCGGCGATGGAGCCGATCTGGGCAGCCTCCTGGCCCCACGACTGCAGCCACAGTCCGAGCTCGCCCTGACGCTGCAACGAGTAGGCCTCCTGGTCGAAGCGCCGCGCCAGGACCATATGACGCAGGAGGTCTTGGCACAGCTCCGCCGTGACATCCAACGGGAGGTTGGGGCAGGGGGTGAATTCCCCGTCCTGGGTGAGTAGTTGCATGGGTTTCATAGCCGATACCACCTCGTGGGTCGTTGCGGTGCGCCGCCCGGGTTGCGGGCGCACGCTGCAGTCACACCCTGTGTGTTCCGGCCGGGCTGCCCAATGTCTCGGTGCCATCTGGTGGGACCCCCGATCCGGTGACCGCCGGGGTCTCACCTCGCGATACCGGATCGGTGCCCGAGATGCCCGGTAATCGGCACGCTCATGCCATCCCTACATTCGGAGGCAGCTATGAAGCCGACACCGGCCCCCTCGACGGCGCGGGGCGTGCGTACCCGGCGGGTCGTCACACTCTTGTCCGCCGCGGTCGCCGCGCTCCTCGCCGTGACGGCGTGCAGTGGCTCCTCCGATGGTGGTGGCGGCGGCGTCTCCGTGGCGGCTGGTGCCACGAAGGCCGAGTTCCGGGCCGCCCTGGCCGATATGGACCCGGTGGAGATGAAGGTTCAGGTCCTCACTCCGAAGGAAGCGGCGTACTCCAAGGCGTGGGAGGACTACGGTAAGGCCCTCGACGACTGGTCCGGTGGCAAGATCACCTTCAAGATGCATTACTCCGGTGCCATCGTCCCCACCGATGTCTCCGGGGCGCTGTCGGACGGTCTCATCGACGCCGCGCCCTTCCAGCCGGTGTTCGAGCCGGACAAGTTCCCGGTCGCGTCGTTCATCGGAAAACGTTCCGCGACCGATCCCAACACTCCCGTCGCCGGGCCGCTGGGACAGTTCGCCAGCTGGGCGGAGGTCGGGTATCACGACTCGATCGTCCGAGAACTCGAGGACAACGGAATTCACCCCCTCGTCCCCATCGTCATGGCGGGCGGCCCCTTCCAGCTCATCTGCGGCGACAAGCCGTACGACACTCTCGCCGACCTCGGTGGGGCCTCCGTGCGAGTTGCGTCTCCGGCGAACGAGGCGGAGGTGAAAGCACTCGGCGCCAGCCCGGTATCACTGCCGACCCTCGAGGTCTTCGAGGGCATCCAGCGCGGCACCGTCGATTGCGCGGTGATGCCGACGACGCTCGCGTATGCGATCAATATCGCCGAGGTCGCGAAGAATTGGACCGTCGATCCGCGCGGTGGTTTCGCCAGTACCCACGAAACACTGGGCGTCAGCCAGGCCACCTGGGACGATCTGCCTTTGGCGGCCCGGCAGCTCATGCACGACAGGCTCGATGTCTTCTTCGGAACATATATTCCCGGCCACATCATCGGTGGTGGTGAGATCAGTATGAAGCAGGTGGAAAAGGCCGGCGGCACGCTCCATCGATGGGACGACGAGGCGTGGAAGAGGCTCGACGACCACCACCGTTCCGGGATGACGAATGTCGACGACGCCCCGGCGGGGGTCGATGGATCGGCGCTTGTCCGGACTGTCATTACGGCACAGGAGAAGTGGCTACCGAAGGTCGAGGAGCTCGGCTACCGCTCGGAACTCGGATGGGACGAACTCGTCGGCCATCTCGCGAAGCAGCCCCTGGACCCGCAGTCGCTGATCGATGAACTGCGTGCCGAGATCCTGGACAATCACCGCCCCGAGTAACCGGCCGGGGGAACGGATACGACGGGATCGAAGGCGGCGGGGTGTCCACGTCGGCAACTGGCGTGGGCACCCCGCCGTCCTGTCCGGCCGGCCGCGCGGCGCGGTTTCATCGGGTGGCACCGGAGTGCTGCCGGCCCGGCCGGGGGCGAGGACCGTATGACGTACCGATCACTCAACCATGGAGGCGCAGCAATGCCGCTGTCGACACAGGCGGACAGACCCCGCCGCAGACCATCCCGTGCCGGAATCCGATACACGCTCGGCTCCGCGGCGGGCGTCGCCGTGCTTCTGGCCGCGACCGCGTGCGCCGGCGCGTCCGGCGGGGGCGGTGGTGGCGAGTCGGTCGCGGCCGGCGCGTCGAAACCGGAATTCGTGGCGGCCCTGGCCGATATGGACCCGGTGGAGATGAAGGTCCAGGTACTCACCCCGCAGAATACCGGCTACGCCCGGGCCTGGGAGGACTACGGTAAGGCCCTCGACGAGTGGTCCGGTGGCAAGATCACCTTCAAGATGCACTACTCCGGTGCCATCACGCAGACGGGGATCGAGGATGCCCTCGCGGACGGGCTCATCGATGCCGCGCCCTTCGGGCCCTCCGCCGCGCCGGACAAGTTCCCCATCGCGGCATGGACCACCGAGCGCATGGTGTTCAACGAGAACACGCCCATCGCCGGCACCCTCCAGCAGGTCGCCAGCGTGATGCAGGTGGGCTTCGACGATCCGGCCATCCGCGGGGAGATCGAGGACTACGGCATCCATCCCCTGGTCCCGACAGTGGTCAATGGATCGCAGAACCTCTTCTGCGGCAGAGCATCCGGGAATTCGCTGTCAGACCTCAAAGGTAAGCAGATCCGCACGTCCACACCGGCCGCGCAGCAGGAGATCGAGGCGCTGGGCGCCACCTCGGTGTCGCTGCCCACCCTCGAAGTCTTCGAGGGCCTGCAGCGGGGCACCGTCGACTGTCTGGCCACGGCGCACACGCTCGCGTATGCGATCAACCTCGCAGAGGTAACGGACTATTCGGTCGTCGACCCGATGGTCGGTTTGGCTCCGACGTCGGAGGTCCCGGCCGTGAGCAAGGCGACGTGGGACGAACTGCCGCTCGCCGCACAGCAGCTCATGCACGATCGCCTCGATGTGTTCCTGCGGACCTATCTGCAGGAACACAATATGGGCGGCATCGCCATGAGCATGCAGCAGGCCGTCGACAACGGAGTCACCGTCGAGTCCTTCGAGACCGACGCACGGGTGCGGCTGCAGGACTTCCACCAGCAGGTTCTGCGGAAGGATGATGCACCCGCGGGTTACGACGGGGGCGGCTTCATCGAGAACATGAGGGTTGCCAACGACGCGTGGGCGACGAAGGTCGCGGACCTCGGATACTCGAACAAGGTGACCTGGCAGGAATTCGCCGCTCACCAGAAGAAGGAGCCGGTCGATGTCGGGCCCCTCGTCGAGGAGCTCACGACGACGGTTCTGGACAAGCACCGTCCCGAATGATTCGTGCCCACCGGCGCCGAACCGGCTGCTGCCCCGCCGACTGTATCGGCGCGGCGGCAGCCGTCGGCGCACCGGGGCCCGGGTACCGGTTCCGGAGTATGGAAAGCGGCGGGAGTGCTTCCGCCATAACGGATTCCGCCACCCAGGAGGACCGCGCCGGATGAGGGACCGACGTGTGGACACCGGGGCCGACGTCCCGGAGTGGTTCACCGCCGCACTCGACCACACACCCGGCCACGGCCGGATCGACGCCGCCGGCACCGATATCGCCTACCGCGAGTGGGGGCCGCTCGAGACCGGGGGCCGGTCGGCCCCGCTGCTGCTACTCCATGGTGTCGCCGGGCACTCCGGCTGGTGGGACCATATCGGCCCGCGGCTGGCCGATCGGCGCCGGGTGGTAGCGATGGACCTGTCCGGCCACGGGGACAGCGGCAGGCGCGACTCCTACGATCTCGATGGTTGGTCCGACGAGGTGCTCGGGCTGGCCGACGCCCTGGGGCTGCGCCGTCCATATCTCGTCGGGCACAGCCTCGGCGGTCTCATCGGCATGCGGGTCGCCCAGCGGGCAGGGCAGGATCTCGCGGGTATCGTCCTCGTGGAATCCGTTATCGAGGACCGCGCAATACAGGTCGACGGCGACCCACGATTCTTTCGTTCCGGTACGTCTCGCGTACACCGCGACCGGGCGGTCGCGCTCGCGCGCTGGCGTCCTCTGCCCGACGGCGGGGATATTCCGGATTTCTTGGTGCGGCATGTGGCCGCCGGCTCCCTACGGAAGGTCGACGGCGGGTGGAGTTGGAAATTCGACCCGCGCATCTTCCGCTGTGACGGGCTGCATCAGGACGCGATCGTTCCGGTGCGGTGCCGGGTCGCCCTCTTCCGCGGTGAGACCGGTTCGGTCACCACCACGGCCCAGAAGCGCGTGGCGAGTGCCCTGGGCGGCAGAGCCCTGGACATGACGGTTCCGGGGGCGGGCCACAACATCCCTCTCGAGACGCCGCGTGCGCTCACGCTGGCGCTCACCACGCTGTCTGCCGCCTGGGACCAGGAGCTCTGAACTACTTCGGGCGTCGTATCCCGCCCGCGGCGACGAACTGTGCGGCGGTGCAGAAACTCGCGTCGCCGGAGGCGACGAAGACGGCGGCGGCCCGAGACCGGACGCGGCTCCGCTGACGAGGGCGACGCGTCCGGCCCGCAGTGCTGCCGGCCCCCGGGAAGGGGGCCGGCATCGGTGTGCCCGTTCGGTCGGGGCTACTTGCCCGCGGAATTCTCCGGAATCCAGGTCACGATCTCCGGCAGGACGATCATGATCGCGACGAGCAGCAGTATGAGCGGCAGGAACATCGCCACGGCCTGGAAGACATGTCCGAGCGAGATACTCCGGCCGGCATTCACTTCCTTGTTCTGGACGATGCCGTGGACGACGTAGGACAGGACTCCGACGGGTGGGGTGACCATGGCGATCTCCATGAAGACCACAGCGAACACACCGAACCAGATTTCCGAGATCCCCAACGGCGCCATCAACGGCAGCAGAATCGGAACTGTCAGCAGAATCATCGCCAGCGAGTCCATGAACATCCCGAGGACGATGTAGACGACGACCATGACGAGGAGGAACTCGACCCGGCCGAGACCCATATCCGTGACGAATTCGACGAAACCATCCGCGAGACCGCTGATGGAAAGCAGCCGGCTGAGCATCGCTGCGCCGATGAGCAGGAAGAAGATCGAACCCACGGTCGCTACCGTGTCGACCGCCGCGCTCCAGACGACTCGCCACGGCTTGCCCTTACGACGCAGGACAAGTGTGACCACCAGGGCGCCGAGGGCGCCCGCTGCCCCGGCCTCGGTCGCGGTGAAGGTACCCGTGTAGATCCCGGCGATGATGACGACGATGAGGACCGGGGCGGCGACGATACCCCGCAGTCCGGTGAATCGCTCTCGCCACGTGAACCTGACCGCCGACTTGCCGCCGACCATGTTCGGACGGACCACACCGAGTCCGACGATGCCGCCGACGTAGAGAAGGATCAGCAGGAGGCCCGGGACGAGACCGGCCAGTAGCTGCGGCCCCACCGGGACCTGTGCCACGCCGGCGTAGATGACGAGCAGGAGGCTCGGCGGGATGAGCGGGGCCAGAGTACCGGCCGCCATGACCGACGCGACGGCCAGACGCCGGTCGTACCCCGCGCGAATCATCTCGGGGATACCGGCCCGTGCGAGCGGGAAGATGCTGCCCAGTGTCGAGCCGGACATGGATGCCAGACCGGCGCCGGCGACGTTGGTGCCGACAGCGAGACCGCCGGGCAATCTGCCCACCCACTGCCGGGCGGCGTCGTAGATCTTCGTCGTCAGGCCCGAGGCGTGCAGAAAGAGCCCCATGAGGATGAACATGGGAATGACCGACAGCGACCACGAGGCGGCCTGGTCGAAGGGCATCCGCGACAGCAGGCCTCGGGTCGCGCGCCAGTTGGTCATCGCGAGCATGCCGACTATGCCCGGCAGTGCCATGGCTATACCGAGCGGCACCTTCATCATCATGAGGACGAGCATCGCGACCACGGCCAGTGCACCGATCATCTCGTCGGTGACCCCTGAATACATACCGCCGAAGCAAGCGAGCAGTACGGCGGCGGGGACGATCATCCAGGCCACCTCGGCCAGGGTGCCGCGGGTGCCGATGCGCGCTTTCCGGCCGGGACCATCCGGGGCGTCCTGTGCGGCGGGTTCCGGATGCCCGGCCCGGGCGAAGCGGATCATATCGAGCAGGACCTGGACGGCCATGAGGACATAGCCGACGGGGACGGCGAAGACGAACGGCCAGACGACCACTCCGGAGGCTCCCGCGGTGCGACCGATGGCGTAACCGTCGAGCGCCTCGACCGCGCCGAAGTAGGCCAGCAGAAGGCAGAAGACGATGATGATCGCCTGGACGAGGAACTCCATGACCCGCCGGCTCATGTACGGCATCCGGTCGAACATGAGCCGGGCCTCTATGTGTTCGCGTCGCCGTTGGGCGACCGCGAAGCCGAGGAAGGCCAGGATCGGCATGTACCAGAAGGCAGTGTGCTCCAAGGTGCCGTCGAGTGGTGAGCCGAAATAGCGCAACACGGCGTTGGCCACGATGTGGAACATCAACAGGAAGAGCGCCAGGGCGGCCGGGATCGCGGTCCACTCCCCGAGACGCCCGGAGAGGCGAGTTCCGGGGGTGCGCTTCTCGGGGACGGCCGGATCCTCGGTCCCGTGGGGCACAGGGTTGGGCGACGTGTCGTCGCCGGCCAGGCCGGTCGTGGTGGTCATCTGACTTCCTGCGGGGCGAACAGGGCGTACGAGGGGTCTGTGTGGTCGCGGCGAGACCGCGTTGCGCCGTATTTGCCACCGGCGGTGGGCTGATTCACGTCCGGTGCGGGTTCGGACCAGACGACCAGGGCGGTGCGCTCGGTGATCACCCACCGATCGCCTCGGCGTTCGAAGCGGTCGAGGTACCGGCCGCCCGAGCGGAAGGCGCCTCGCGCCCCATCGAGGGCAGGGCCGTGCAACGCGGTGACGTAGCACTCTCCGGCCGCCTGGTCGCCGTCCACCTCGAGGTAGGTATTGGACAGGGTGTGCACGGTGAAGGAGTAATTTCGGAGATTCGTGCCGAGCCATTCGGTGAAGCCGTCGATATCGCCGGCGAAGAGCCCGGAGAAGTCGAGTCGGGCGCCCGGCTCGAAGCAGGACCGCAGGAGTCCGAGGTCCATCCGGTCGACGGCGCGGCAGTACCGGGCCAAGGTCTGTTGCAACGCCGGGTGTTCGGCCACCCGGTCCGCTGTCGGCACGTCGTTCATCGCTGCACTCCCTCGTGACGGCGTATCGTCCTCTGTCCCAAGGATGGTGACAGCGCCCAGGGAGCCGCAGAACGGTCATGTGTCATCTTGTGAGACCCGAGGCAGCGATCGCGCGGTCCGGTGAATTCGCCGTCCGCGCCCCGCCATGGCGTGCCGGGTGGCCTCGGGAAGGGCGCCGGTTCGGTGGATGAGACCCCGGTCTGGGCCCCCGGCGCCGGCCTGAGGAAACGTGGCCGTGGGCCGACGGTTACGCCGACGGCCGGCACAACCGATGCGGCCGGGACCCGGCCCGAGGAGGCAGTCGTGAGAGCAGTGGGATGCCGGCACTTCGGTGGGCCGGATGTTCTCGAGGTCGTGGAGCTACCGGAACCGGAGCCCGGCGAAGGGGAGGTCCGCATCCGGGTGCACACGGCCGCGGTGAACCCGACGGATCTCATCCTGCGCGCGGGCGCGATGCCCCTGCGCGGCCGGACCATTCCGGGTCCGCCGCATATTCCCGGGATGGACGCTGCCGGAGTCATCGACGCGGTGGGGCCGGGAGTGGGCGGTCGCTTGTCGGTCGGTGACCGGGTCGTCGCTCTGGTCGACCCCTTCAGCGGCGGGGGCGGCGCCTACGCGGAGTCGATCGCCGTCCCGGCGGCGTCGGTAGCACTGGCGCCGGCCGGCGTGGATATGCCGGCGGCCGCGACCTTGGTCATGAACGCGCTCACCGCGCGCGCCGGACTGGACGCCTTGGCACTGGAGCCGGGGGCGATCGTGGCCGTGACCGGTGCGCCCGGTGCGCTCGGGGGCTACGCCGTCCAGCTCGCGAAGGCCGATGGTCTGCGGGTCGTGGCCGATGCCGGCCCCGAGGACCACGAGCTCGTCCGCTCGTTCGGGGCCGATGTGGTCGTCGGCCGGGGCGGCGGCTTCGTCGATGCGGTGCGCGCCGAGGTTCCCGGTGGCGTCGACGGCCTCATCGACGCGGCGCTGCTCGCGGCCGATGTTGTTCCCGCGGTCGCCGACGGCGGCAAGATCGCATCCTTCCGTGGATGGAATGGACCGGCCGAGCGGGGCATCGGGGTATTCCCGGTCTTCGTCGGCTCCCGCGCCTCGGATACGGCTGCCATTCAGCGACTCAGTGACCAGGCCGCAGCGGGCGCCTTGACGCTGCGGGTGGCGGACATCGTGCCGGCGGAGCAGGCGGCAGCGGCACACGCACGACTGTCGCGCGGTGGTATGCGTGGCCGTCTCGTCCTCACCTTCGTCTGAGGGCGCCCGCGCTTCCGGTCGCCGTGTTCCCTGATCCGGAGGAGCTATGCCGAAAGTGCCGGACGATGGACGTCCACCGTCCGGCACTTTCGCCTGTCACCTCAGCGGGACTGCCGGAGTGCGACGGCGGCCTCTTGATCCCAGGTCACCGGCAGGGCGTCGACACCGACGATCTGGCGGTCGAAGCGCCACGGGATCTCGTCGACGGGTAGTGCGTGTGCCAGGCCCGGCAGACGCTTCAACAGGGTCGGGATCGCGATCTGCAGTTCCGCCCTCGCCAGGTTCTGGCCCAGGCAGAGGTGCGGCCCATAACCGAAGGCGATGTGGGCCGGTGCCGGGCCGGTGATATCGAACTCGTCCGGCTTGTCGAAATCCCGCGGGTCACGGTTGGCCGCCGGGACGTTGAGCACGATACCCTCGCCGGCCTTGATGAGATGGCCGTCGAGGTCGATGTCCTCGAGCGCGACACGGTCCAATCCGGTGTCGATGATGGGCACGTAGCGCAGCAGGTGCTCCACCGCGTTGTCGATGACTTTCTGGTCCTCCGTATCCCGGAGGACGGCCAGCTGGGCCGGGTGCTGCAGGAGGAGGTGGACGCTCGAACCGATGCCGTTGCCCGTGGTGTCGAAACCGCCGCCGATGAGCAGCACCAGGGTATTGAGCAGGTCGGGAAGGTCGATGAGGCCTTTGGCGTACTGTTCGTGCACGAGCCGGCTGACGATGTCCTGACGCGGTTCCTGCGCGGCCACTTCGTCGACGAAATCCCGGAAGTAGCCCAGCAGCGCCTGGCCCGCGGCCTCGGACTTCTCGATGTTCGAGCTGCGGCTGAACATGGTGGTGACTTCGGTCTCGAAGAACTGGCGCTTCTCGAACGGCACGCCGAGGATATGGCAGAAGAGCTGGGTGGGCAGACCGAAGGCGTAGTCGGTGATGATATCGGCCGTCGGTCCCTCGGCGATCATCTTGTCGATGAGATCGTCACAGATCTGCCGGATCTCCGCTTTGGATGCTTCCACCTTGGGCATGGAGAAGTCACGGGTGACCATCCGGCGGAGCCGGCGGTGCTCATCGCCGTCCATGCTGCGGAAAGACGCCCGCGTGGGCAGTTTCGCCGCAGCCATCTGGCTCGTTTTGGGCATATTCGGGTGGGCACGCACCGCGCTTACCCGGGGGTCGTTGAGGAGTGCGCGGAAATAGCCGGCCCGCGTGATGAGCCACGCTGTCTGGTCGTTCCACAGCCGGATCTCGGTAATGCCCGAATCCTCGCGGTACTCCTCGTAGGCGGGCGGCGGGTCGAAGGGACACGTGTCGGCCCTGGGCGAGGGAAACACGGGTGGGGACTCGGGCGCCTCGGTCTTCTGTTGGTTCACTGTCACTCTCCTGTCGGTTGTCGGGGGCTGCCGAGATAGCTCAGCGGGACCGTTGAAGGGCCAGCGCGGCTTCCTGGTCCCAGGTCACCGGCAGCGCGTCGAGGCCGATGATCTGACGGTCGAAGCGCCACTCGATCCGGTCGACGGGCACCGCATGGGCGAGCCCGGGCAGCCGCCGCAGTAGTGCCGGGACGGCCACCTGCATTTCCACCCGGGCAAGGTTTTGCCCCAGGCACTGGTGGGGGCCGTAGCCGAAAGCGACGTGCGCCCTGGCGTCCCGGCAGAGGTCGAGTTCGCCGGGGGCATCGAAGTCCCGCGGGTCGCGGTTGGCCGCCGGGACGTTGAAGATCAGGCCCTGCCCGGCCTTGATGAGGTGCCCGTCGAGATCGATGTCCGCACCGGCCACCCGGTCGAAACCGGAGTCGATGATCGGGATGTAGCGCAGCAGTTCCTCGATGGCCCCGGCGATGAACCGCGGATCGTCGCTGTCCCGGAGGGCCGCGAGGCGATCCGGATGCTGCAGCAGCAGGTGCACGCTGGAACCGATTCCGTTGCCGGTGGTATCGAAGCCTCCGGCAATGAGTTGCACCAGCGTGTTCAGCAGGTCCGGCAGGTCGATCTTGTCCTGCCGGTACTGCCGGTGGACCAGGCGGCTGACGACGTTGTCACGAGGCTCCTGCCCGCCGACCTCCTCGATGAGAGTGCGCAGGTAGTCGACCAGGGCGCGCCCGGCGGCCTCGGCGATATCGGCGTCGGTGTCGCGATTGAACATGGTCGCGACCTGCGTTTCGAGGAAGTCCCGCTGGTCTGTCGAAATTCCCAGGATGTGACAGATGAGCTGGGTGGGCAGGCCGAAAGCGTAATCACGGATGAGTTCGGCGGTGGGGCCCTTGGCGATCATCTCGTCGATGAGCTCGCCGCAGATCTGCTGGATCTGCTCTCGCGAGGCCTCGACGCTGGGCATGGAGAAATCGCGGGTGACCATGCGGCGCAGGCGTCGATGTTCCTCTCCGTCCATCATTCGGAAGGAGGCTCGGGTGGGGAGCTTGGCGGTGGAACTCTTACTCGTCATCGGCATCCCCGGCCTGGACCGGTCGGCGCTGACCCGGGGGTCGTTGAGGAGTGCGCGGAAATAGTCGGCCCGCGTGATGAGCCACGCCGTCTGGTTGTTCCACAGCCGGATCTCGGTGATGCCCGCGTTCTCGCGGTGCTCCTCGAAAGCGGGGGGCGGGTCGAAGGGGCACTTGTCCGCGCGGGGGGACGGGAAGGCGGGCAAGGATTCGCGGGCCTCGGTGTTCTGGTGGGCGGTCACTGTTCTCTCCTTCTCGAAGAGCGTCCTGGGTACGAGTCGGCGCCGTTGCCACCGCGAGCGGCCGCGCGCTCTACCGCCCACCCTGTCGTTGCGCGACGGAACTGCCTACCCACCGGTTTCACGCACTGGGAACGGCCCGCCTTTCGGGCCGGCCGGCCGCTGCCCGGGGCGGGGGCGGCGGATCACGGCGCCCGCGAATCGGAGCGGAACCACTCCGAGCGTCGGGGCCGGTTTCCAGGGGGATTTCACGACGTGGGACCTTCCCGGCGCCGGGTGCTCGGATTTGCGGCATCGTCGGGACCAGCACAGTCCGGCGGCCATATAGGAGATTCGACAATGTGGCGAAGGGGACGGTGACGATCCTCGGTGGCAGAGGATTCACAGAACACGGTGAAAGGCGACGATTTCGTGACCGACCCGACCTTCCCCCTGATCGCGACCTCCTGTGTCATTACCGAGCCCGGACACCTGGAGTTGCGCGAGTTCACCATCCCCGCCTCCGACCCCGAGACCGGTGTCCTCGCGGTCGAGGCCACCGGTGTCTGCGGCGCCGATGTCGAGATGTTCCGCGGGGACGGCCCGAAGAATTTCCCGCCGGTGGCACTGGGGCACGAGATGCTAGGCCGTATCGCCGATATCGGTGAACGTGCCGCGCAACGGTGGGGAGTGAGCGTCGGTGACCGCGTCGTCGTCAATGAGGTCATTCCCTGCGGCAACTGCCAGTTCTGCACCTCCGGCCGGGCCGAGATGTGCAACGGCTTCTTCGGTTCACAGGGCTCGCGCTACGGATTCATCCCGGTCACCACCGAACCCGGCGCCTGGGGCGGTTTCGGCACCCATATGAAGTTGCACCGCAATACCAACCTGCGCCGGATCAGCGATGATGTGCCGACCGCGATCGCATCGATGTTCATGCCCGTCGCCAACGGTATGCACTGGCTCTTCGAGCTCGCCCGCCTGCGTCCCGGCGCCTCCGTGCTGATCGTCGGCCCCGGTCCGCAAGGTCTGGCCGTGACCGCCGTGGGGCATGCCGCGGCCGGACTGCGCACCATCGTCGCCGGTCGTAGTGCCGACGCCCATCGTCTCGGACTCGCGACGCGGGTCGGCGCCACGCGGGTCGTGGACACCGAGACCGAGGACGTCGTCGCCGCGGTCGAGGAGGAGACGCGCGGCACGGGTGTCGATGCCGTCGTCATCACGACATCCGGTGCCGACAGCGTCTTGGCCGTCGCCACCCGCTGCGTGCGAATCGGCGGCACGATCGTTCTCGCCGGCACCAACGGCTGGAAGACGGAGCAGAAGTTCAAGGGCGATGCCCTGGTCTTCCGCAACATCACCCTCCAGGGCGCGCCGGGACATTCCGTCGGTTCCGTCGAGGGCGCGGTCCGGCTCCTCGAACGCTCGCACCCCACCTTCGCCCCGTTGGTGGGCGAGGAGTACTCCCTGGACGAAGTATCCGAGGCGTTGTCGGCACCCTTCGCCGCCACCTGCGGAGTCCACCGGTCGGTCCGGCCGAACCGGTTGTGAACCGAGGGTTTCAACATATGGAACGCGACGGTTCTGGCCCGGCTGCCCCGGGCCTAGCGTCGGCCTTGGTTACGCAGCGAGGATGCGCCCGCACCTCGCCCCACCCCTGCTTGCCCTCCGCGGGCGCGAGGAGAGACACGACAATGATCTTGCACTGGTCCTTCGCGGCCGATGACCCGGAGACGGTGGCCGCGGCCCTTGCCGAAATCGTCGGTGGCCAGGTTGTCGAGCCCCCGATTCCGCCCTACAGCCCGGGCGCCAAATGGGTCTGCGCTTTCGACGAGATGGGTTCGATGCTCGAGGTGGGCCCACGGAACGCGGTGTGGAAACCGGACGAAGTGGCCACCGCCGTCGAAACGCTCGTCGACTCCGATCCGCCAGAGTTCACCTACAACCACATCCTGTGCCGCTCGGTCCTCACTGTCGCGGAGATCAAAGCGGTCGCCGACCGCCACGGGTGGCACACCCGCTTCTTCGACGGTCCCTTCAAATTCCAGGCGGTCTGGGTCGAGAACCACCAGTACATCGAGTTCGTTACCGATGACCTGGTGCCGCTGTACCAGAAGGTGTTCGGCGCGGGCGCTTCCAAGGAAGGGCTCGAGACGCACAACAAGGGGCGCGGTCAGACCTACGACGACCTCGGTACGAAGGCTTCGCAGACCGATGCCGTCCGCCGCTGACCGGCTCGCCGGCCACCCCGCCACCATTGTCTGAGAGGCCCAGCCATGCACGGAGTTCGAGTTCTCGACGTCGGGTCGATGTACGCCGGCCCGGTCGTCACCACGTTTCTCGCCGATATGGGTGCGGACGTCATCAAAGTCGAACCACCCGGCGGTGACGCTCTGCGCCACTTCGGCTACTCCTGGCCGATCGAGGGCCGGGGGAAGCGGTCGGTGACGCTGGACATCCGTAAGCCGGAGGGTCGGAAGCTGCTCGAGCGACTGGCCGCCGAGGCCGATATCTTCGTCGAGAACTACAGCGCCGGCACGCTCGACCGCCTCGGACTGGGGCCGGAGAACCTGCAGGCGATCAATCCGCGTCTCGTCTATGTCCGGGTCACCGGGTACGGCCAGGACGGGCCGTATGCCGAGCGTCGAGCGATGGATCCCATCGGTCTGGCATTCGGTGGGGTCAGCCATCTGCTCCGCAACAGCGAGGGCGTGCCGCAGCTGACCGGAAACCTCTTCATCGGCGACTACGCCACGGCTCTGCTCGGGGCGCTCGGCGCCACCGAGGCCCTGCGCCGGCGGGACGCCACCCCGGACGGTAGGGGCGAGGTGGTCGACGTGTCGATGTACGACATCCTCCAGCGCGTCACCGGCTCGGAGGTCGTCAACTACACGATGGCCGCGTCGAAAGGAGAGCGCGCCGAGGAACTCATGACGGTGCCCGCACCGTGGGGTCCCTTCCGGGCCGCCGACGGGATCTGGGTGATGGTCTGCGTAGTCCCCGAGCCCGGGATGTGGGCCAGGTTCGTCGACGCGGTCGATGCCGACTGGGCGCGTGACGAGCAGGGCCGGGCCCGCTCCGGGCTGCAGTACGGCGAGAAGCGCATGGTCGATGACAAGGTGGCCCGATGGGTGGGGGCCCGGCCGGCCGGAGAAGTCGTCGAGACCCTGTCGGCGCAGGGGATTCCCGCCGCCCTGTGCATGACACCGCAGCTGCTCGTCGAGGACGAGCACCTCGCGGCGACCGGGGCCTACGAGGACCATATGACCCCCGACGGCGTCGCCTACAAGATGCCGGCCCCGATCCCACGGATCGGCGCCGAGCGAGCACGGGTCTCTCGGCCGGCACCGGCGTTGGGGGAGGGGAATGCCGACGTCTACGGCGAGCTGCTCGGGCTCGATCGCGACGCTATCGACGCACTCGAAGCCGACGGCGTCATCTGACCACCGCGTCCCGGATGACCCCCGGCTCGAACCGGAAGAATGAGGAGCAAATACATCATGACCAACCGGCTGAAGTTCGGTACCTTCACCCCGCCTTACCATCCGCTCGGCGGCAATCCGACGCTGGCCTTGAAGAACGACATCAAAACCGTTCGGGCACTCGAGGACGCCGGGTACGACGAGGCCTGGTTCGGTGAGCACCACTCGAGCGGTTGGGAAACCATCCCGGCGCCCGAGCTGATGATCGCCACGGCGGCAGCCCAGACCAAGCGCATCCGCCTCGGTACCGGCGTGGTCTCGCTGCCGTACCACCACCCCTTCATGGTGGCCCAGCGGATGACCTTCCTCGACCATCTCACCGAGGGGCGCGCCATTTTCGGGGTCGGCTCCGGTGGCCTTCCCTCGGATGCCGCGATGATCGGTCTGGACGCCGAACTCGGTCGTCGCCGCTACGAGGACGCCTTCAAGACGATTCTTGAACTGATCCGCTCCCAAGACGCCGTCAGCCACAAGACCGATTGGTACGAGTTGGTCGAGGCGCGTGTGCATCTACCGGCCTACTCGGATCCGCACCTGGAGATCGTGACAGCGAGTACGTCGTCGCCGACGGGCCCGACCCTGGCCGGTCGCTATGGCGTCGGCATGCTCTCCCTCGGCCAGTGGACTCCCACCGGCGCGGATTCCCTGACGAAGAACTGGGGTATCGCCCAGGCAGAGGCCGATAAGCAGGGGCAGACGATCAGCCGCGACAACTGGCGCGTCGTCGGCATCTCATTTGTCGCCGAGACGGAGAAACTGGCTCGGGAGATGTGCAAGAGCAACCTGGGGATGGTCTTCGAATACCTGTCCAAGACCGCACCCTTCCCGCCGGTCAAGGCTACCGACCCGGACGACATCATCGACGAGCTCAATGATTCCGGGGTGGCCATGATCGGCTCCCCGTCCCGAGCCGTCGACCGGCTGAACAAGCTCGTCGAGGACACCGGCGGCTTCGGTACCTACCTGATCATGAACGGTGACTGGGCGGCCCACCGCGACATAATCCGTTCGTTCGATACATTCGCGGACAAGGTCATGCCTCATTTCCAGAACCAGCTGGCAGCGCTCGAGCGGTCTTTCGACTACGTCTCCCGGCCGTCCGCGGACGACCCGAATCTGTCCTGGACGAAGGCCAAGCTCATCGACGCCAAGGCCAAAACGGCGAACCTGCACGCGGCCGGCCCCACCGCCTGACACGCTCCACCGCGCCGCGGCCGTCTCGTCCGTCACGGATGAGACGGCCGCGGTGTCACGTGGTGAGAACCTCCCCGTGACCTCGGGTGCCCACCACGCCAGAGTGAAGTGCGATACGACCTCTCATCCCGTCGCCGTCGCCGGCGACACATCCCCGTCCGGAAGGTGATCACCATGTACATCGTCGGTATCGGAGGGACGGTACGGCCCAATTCCTCGAGCGATCGCGCGCTGCGGGTGGCCCTGGACCGAGCCGAGTCGGCCGGGGCGAAGACACGCCACTTCACGGGGAGCCATCTGCGCACACTGCCGATGTACGACCCCATGGATCCGGTACGTACCGACGCGGCGCGCGAATTCGTCGCCGAGCTGCGGGCCGCCGACGGCATCATCATCACCAGTGCCGCGTACCACGGATCGATCTCCGGGATGCTCAAGAACGCTCTCGACTACACCGAGGACATGGCCCAGGACGACAACGTCTACCTCGCGGGCAAGCCGGTCGGCATGATCGCCGTCGGCAAGGGCTGGCAGGCCGGCGCCAATACCCTCGTCGCGCTGCGCAGCATCGTGCATGCCCTGCGCGGGTGGCCGACACCGTACGGATGCGTACTGAACACCGCCGCTACCGCGGACCGTAGCGATCCCGTCACGGCCGGCGCCGGCAACCTCGGGATCGTCGCCACCGAAGTGGTGTGGGCCGCGCAACGGTTCGGCCACTCACTCATCGCCTAGCCCGCCGCACAACACCGCCATCCCAGGAGCTCACCGTGCCCACGTTCGACAACGGTCCTGTCAGTCCGTTCACCGAGGAGGAGGAATACGCGCGGAAGACCGTACGTGCCTTCCTCGACAAGGAGCTGGAACCGCATCACGAGAAGTTCATCGGGGATCTCGAATACGACCGTGCGTTCTGGCGTAAGGCGGGACAGGCGGGCATTCTCGGCTCGGTCATTCCAGAGGAGTACGGCGGGCCGGGCCTAAGCGAGCTGTTCGCGGTGATCATCAGCCAGGAGCTCGGCCGGTCCATCGGGGGCGCCACCATCGGATCCTCACTCAGTGCGGACCTGGCCACCCACATTCTCATGGAGTTCGGGCCCGAGGATAAGAAGCGCGAATACGCCGAACGGATCCTCGCCGGGGAGATCAGCCAGGCCGTCGGGATCACCGAACCCGGCGCCGGTTCGGACGTGACCGCGATGACGACCACGGCGATCCGTCACGGTGACGAATATGTGGTTAATGGATCCAAGGTCTTCATCTCCAATGCCAACAAGGCCGAGTTGCTCTATCTCGTCGCCAAAACCGATCCGGCCAAGCGCGGCTCGGGGATGAGCATCCTCATGATCGAAGGCACCCCCGCGGGCATGACCCGCCGCCGGCTCCCACTCATGGGCTGTCCGGCCTACGATCTCGCCGAGTTGCATTTCGATGAGGTGCGGGTTCCGGCCGGGAATCGTCTGCTCGATGAGGGGCAGGCGATGAGGATTCTGATGAGTACGTTCACGTTGGATCGGTTGCAGGTGGCCGCTCGTGCTCTCGGTGAGGCCGAGTTGGCGTATGCGCTGACGGTCGAGCAGGTGAAGAATCGTGCTGCTTTCGGGCAGAAGGTTTTCGATTTCCAGAATACGAAGTTCGTGCTGGCCGATATGCGTACCGAGATCGAGGTAGGCCGGTCGTTGTTGTATGACGGGATTCGCCGGTATCGGGCCGGTGTTTTCGGTTTCGACGACGCGGCGATGATCAAGTTGTGGATTCCGCAGATGACGGGTCGGGTTGTCGATCAGGCGGTTCAGTTGTTCGGTGGTTCGGGTTATATGGATGAGATGCCGATTTCGCGGATTTACACGGCGAACCGGCTCCACCGTATTTACGCGGGTACCGACGAGCAACAGAAAATCGCCATCTCCAAGAGCATCTGACCCACCCCGCGTCGCGCGCGACGAGCCGAGAGGACCCATTCATGTTCGATTTCACCCCCACCGAGGAACAGCGCGATATCTGCGCCGCGGTGCGCACCTTCGTCCGCAAGGAGCTGGCACCCCTGGAAGGCGAGTTGATCGCCCGGGAGCGCCGGGGCGAGCCCGGCCAGCCGACCTGGGACGAAATGGTTGAGCTGCAGGAGAAAGCGCGGCGCAACGGTCTGTGGGGTGTCGACGTCCCCGAGGAGTACGGCGGCGTGAACTTCCCGGCGACCACCCTCGCCTTGATCAACGAGGAGCTGGGGTACACCCCGTTCGACTTCCGATTCGGCGGCAACGTACCCGCTTTCCTCTACGAGTGCACCGGTGGCCAGATCGACGAGTACCTCAAACCCGCTATCGAGAGCCGGCGCAAGGGGTGTATGGCGCTGACCGAGACGGCATCCGGCTCCGACGCACGCCGGATCCGGACCACCGCCACGAAGCGCGGCGACGACTGGGTCATTCGCGGTGAGAAGGCATGGATCACCAACGGTCAGTGGGCCGATTTCGCGATCGTCATCGCCAGGGCCGTCGTCGACGGCGAGGACCAGGGCCCCACCGCTTTCATCGTCGATCGCGAAGGAGGATTCACCTCTCGCACCGAGGAGCTCATGGGGTCGCACCACTGCGCCACTCTCAACTTCGACGATGTCGTGGTGCCGAACAACAAGATCCTCGGTGAGGTGGGCGGCGGATTCGGTCTCGCCCTGCACACGATCTACCGCAGCCGCGCCTACAACCTGCCGGCCCGTAATATCGGTGCGAGCATTCGTCTGCTCGGTGTGGCCATCGAGTACGCCAACACCCGGGTGACCTTCGATCGGACTCTTGCCTCCCGCGAGAACATCCAGTACATGATCGCCGAATCCGACGTCGAGATCCGGGCGGCCCGCGGCCTCGTCCTGCAGGCGACGACCCGCGCCGACCGAGGCCTCGAATACCGCAGCGAGGCCTGCGCTGCCAAGCTCTTCGCGTCGAAGATCGCCAACGACGTCGCCGACCGGACCATGCAGATCCACGGGGCGCTGGGATACTCGAAAGAGACGATTATCGAGCGTTTCTACCGCGACCTGCGTATCGAGCGAATCTATGAGGGCGCCGACGAGATGCAGCTGGGCGCCATCGCCCGCGGTCTCCTGTCCGGGAAGGCCGCCCCCGGCGGGGGCCGGTGATGTCCCGCGACGTTGCGGTGGAGCACGGCGAAAACTACGGGGCGATGGACGGCGTACGGGTCATCGAACTCGGCTCGATGGTCGCGGTCCCGTTCGCGGCCGCCGGCTTCGCCGCGCTCGGCGCCGATGTGATCAAGGTCGAGCCACTCACCGGCGACCCGACCCGGGCCTTCACCTCGATGCGCGCACCCGACGATATCGCGCCGGCCTTTCTGGCAAGTAACGCCGGCAAACGTTCGGTCGCCCTCGACCTGACCCACCCGGACGGTCTCGAGACGCTCCTCGCCCTCATCGCCGGCGCCGATGTCGTCCTCGACAACCTGCGGCCCGGTGGGCTGCGGCGTCGCGGCCTCGACGTCGACGCCCTGCTGGTGCGGCATCCGCAGCTGACCTGGGTGAGCGTCTCCGGTTTCGGTGACCGTGGACCGGGGAGTGGCCGCAGCGCGGTCGACCAGGTGATCCAGGCCGAGTCCGGGATCGTCTCGGTCACCGGTCCGCCCACCGGGGCCGGCTACCGGGTCGGTTTCCACGTCGTCGACCACGCCGCCGCCCACGCCATCGTCGCCCGGGTGCTCGCCGCGCTTCTGCGGCGTGGGCGGACCGGGGCCGGGGAACGGATCCGGCTCTCCCTGTACCAGGTGGCACTCAGCCTGCAGTCCACGGCCTTCGCCGAGTACTTCGTCACCGGTGCGGAGCCCGCCCGCACCGGCAACGCCTCGCCGCTGAGCGCCCCCTCGGACGCTGTCCGCACCAGCGACGGGTGGATCATGCTCGTCGCCTACCTCGAGCCGCACTGGAATGCCCTGTGCCGGTTGATCGATCGTCCCGAGCTGCTCACCGACCCGCGCTTCGTGGGCCGTGACGCCCGGGTGCGGCACCGCGGTGAGCTCATCGCCGAGCTCGAGCGGTCGACATGCACCTCGACCACCGACACGTTGGCCGACCGCCTCGAGGCGGCCGGGATCATGGTGGGGCGAGTGCGCCGCTACCCGGAGGTGGCCCACAGCGCCGAGGTCACGGACAACGAGTTCCTCGCCGAGGTCGACCTGCCCGGCGGGATCACGCACGAGGCCATCCGGTCCCTCTACGACGGACCCGGCAGCGCCGCAAGGGTTCTGCCGCGGCTGGGGGAGCACACCCGTGAGGTGCTGGCGGAGATCGGCGCCGATACCGAGGATCTGGTGGCGAGGAAGATCGCCGGCGTGCCCGGCCCATAGCCGCGCCTGCCCAGAAACGGCCGCCCGGGTGCCGGTGATGTGGGCGGGGGCCGGAGGCTGCACCCGGTGGGACTTCCCCGGTCCCACAACCTGGAACCGTTGGGGTGAACGTGCTCGGTCACGCGACCTAGGTTCGATCCGATGGAGTCGCCGTGAAGGCGACCTGCTCGATGGAGGACTTCGATGGCGCGCCCACGCAACTCGGCCGATACGATCCATGCTGGACGCAACCGTCGAGCGGGAGCGCTCGCGGCATCGCTGACACTCGCCCTCGGGTTGGTCGCATGTGGTGGATCCGCGAACCCCACCGGCGGACCGGTCGAGAAGCTCGCGGCCGATGACGCCGTGGTGGCGGAACTCGACACCCTCTATCAGGCGGCGCGGCAGGACGGCCGGACCGAGGTCACCGTCTACCTCGGCGGTGCCCCGCTCGACGATGTGTGGAAGACCTTCTCCCGGCGGTATCCGGAGATCACCGTGGAGCCCGTAGGTCTCTACGGTGCGGAGTTCGTCAGCAAGATCGAGCAGGAGCATTCCAGCGGCCGGGTCCTGGCCGACGTTGTCCTGCAGGGTCCCAGCTCGGTACTCCAGCAGGCCGAGCAGGGCTACTTCGCCGACTTCGACCCGGCCGGCGCCGCCGAGGGGTTCGCAGACGTCGCCCGCGACAAGGACCTCGACGGCACCTGCATCGCCCCCTACGGCGAGGCCGCCGCCCTGACCTACAACACCGGCAAGGTATCGAAGGAGGACGCGCCCGCCTCGTGGGATGACCTCGTCGACGAGAAGTGGAAAGGCCGGCTCGTCCTCCCGCAGCTCGACAAGCCGGGCACCACCTCACGAACATTCGGCGTCCTGGCGCAGACCGGCGAGATCGACGACGGGTGGCTGGATCGCCTGGCCGGCAACGAGCCGGTCGGGGTGGCGGAGTCGACGATGACCGGTGCGGCCGTCGTCTCGGGCAAGGGCGACGTTGGTCTCGGCCGGCAGGCCACCCTCGTACGCGAGATCGAGAAAGGCGCGCCGCTGGGCGTCGTCTACCCCATGGAGTCGGCGAGCGTTATCAGCACCTACTTCGGCTGCGTGATGGACAAGGCGCCCAACAGCAACGCCGGGAAGCTGCTGCTGTCGTGGCTTTTCACGGAAGAGGCTCAGAACGCGCTCGCCGGCGCCGGGTACTACCCACTCCGCGAGGGCGTGCGGCCGCTGGCCCCTTTCCCGCCGATCGAGGAAGTCGGCAACGTCGCCATCGTCTCCGCGAAGGACGAACCGAAGCTCATCGCCTCGATGACCAAGAAGATGGTCGAGCGCTTCAAATGACCTCCCGGCTGTCCCGGCCCGGCGGTCGACGCGGCCCATCGCCCGCTGCCCTCGTGGCGGTGATCGTCTGCGCGCTGCTGTTCGTGCTGCCTGTCGCGATGATCGCGGTCGGGTCCGTGCGCGACGGGTCCCCGGGGACGGGGGCATCATGGACCGGTAGTGGGATCACCGAGTACTACACACAGTCCCGATCATGGAACATCCTCGGGCAGTCGCTCGGGTTCGCCCTCGCCGTCAGCCTTTTCTCGACGACGCTGGCGGCCTATCTCGGGTGGGTCTCGGCCCGCACCGACACCCCCGGCCGCCGCCTCCTCACACCGGTCATGGTGCTCGTCCTCGTCATGCCGCACCTATTCTTCGCGACCGGGTGGAGTCTGCTCGGCGGCAAGCAGGGTGGCATCAACGAATTGCTCGGCATGTTGAGCGGTGGCGAGTCGGGCCCCGTCGACGTCGAGACATGGTGGGGCATCATCGCCGTTTCCGTGCTCAAGTCGACCGCGCTGAAATACATCCTGTTGCTCGGGCCGATGCACGCGATGGACCGTTCCCAGGAGGAGGCGGCTTTCATCGCCGGTGCCTCCAAGGTCCGCACCTTCCTCACCGTGACCCTGCCGGCCCTCGGACCGGCAGTGCTGGGCGCCTTCGTCCTCGGTGTCGTCGTCGCCCTGGAGTACTTCGATATCCCGCTGATCCTGGGGGCGACGGCCGGCGTCGATGTCTTCGCCACGGAGATCTACGGGCTGCTCTTCGAAGTCTCCCCTCCGGACTACACGGGTGCCAGCGCCCTGGCGCTGGGCGGAATCGTGCTGCTGGTGGTCCTGCTCGGCCTGCAGCGGTTGCTGCTGCGGGGCCGGCAGTACACGACAGTGCGTGGCAAGACCTCCCGCCAGGGCCGGTGGGAGCTCGGGGCGGCGCGCTGGGCCGGTACCGCTGTCATCGCCGGCTACACGCTGCTCACCCTCGTGCTGCCGGTGTTGCAGCTGGTGCTCACCTCCCTCGTCCCCTTTGTCGGGGTCTACGGCAACTACACCCTGGACAACTACCGCTCGGTGATCGAGGATCCCACCGTCCTCGAGGCACTGGAGTCGACGCTGTGGCTTTCGGTCGCCGGGGGCGCCACTGCGGTGCTGCTCGCCCTGCTCATCACCTACGTAGCCCGGCACGAGCGGGGCTGGGCACCGGGTTTCCTCAGCCTCTCGACCTGGCTGCCCTGGTCGATTCCCGGCACCGCACTCGGACTCGGCATGCTCTGGGCCTACCTGTCCATCCCCGGGCTGTCTGCCCTGTACGGCACAGCGAGCATCGTCTTCCTCGGCCTCGTCGTGGCGTCCACGCCGCTGGCCATGCGTACGGTCCAGCCGGGGGTCGGCCAGATCGGGGTCGAGCTCGAGGAAGCTGCCCGGATCGCCGGCGCCGGCCGGGCGCGTGGTTTCGGTGATGCCGTCGTCCGCCTCATCATCCCCGGTCTCCTCACCGGATGGGTTCTCGCCGGTATCGCCGCCGCCGGTAACCTCGCCATCCCCGTGATGCTCGGCAGCTCCAACGCGACGACGGTCACCGCGCATGTCTTCGAGCTCTACTCGGCCGGACGCACCCCGGAGGCCTCGGCCCTGCTCATCCTGCTGCTGGCCGGTATCGCCGTGCTCTCGGCGGTGGCCCTGCTCGGGACGGCGCTCCTGCGTGCCGCCCTCCGCCGCCGGAAGGCGGCGGGGAGTCTCCCCACACCGGCCGGACCGCCGATCATCGCCGGCGTAGCCGCCGCGACTCCCACGACCGAGAGGACGCCGGCGTGACCGACGCGATCCAGCTGAATCGTCTGTCCAAGCACTTCGGTGACTTCGCCGCCCTGGACAGCCTCGACCTCACCATCCCGGAAGGACAGTTCGTCACTTTGCTGGGGCCCTCCGGCTCCGGCAAAACCACCGCCCTGCGCTGCCTTGCCGGCCTGGAGCAGCCGACGGGGGGTGAGATCCACCTCGCCGGTGCCCTCGTCTGCGCGCCCGGGCAGCGGATCGCCGTCCCACCGGAGAAGCGCGGCGTCGGGTTCGTCTTCCAGAACTACGCGTTGTGGCCGCATATGACCGTTCGCGCCAATGTCGAATACCCGCTGCGGCTGCGCAAGGTCTCCTCGGCCGACCGGCGCCGCCGAGCCGAGGAGCTTCTCGGGATCGTCGGGTTGGATGGGCAGGCCGACAAGCCCGCCGCCGACCTCAGCGGGGGTCAGCAGCAGCGGGTCGCGCTGGCCCGGGCGCTCGCCAACGACTCGCCCTTCATGCTGTACGACGAGCCGCTGTCGAATCTCGATGCGCAGCTGCGCACTCGCACCCGTACGGCGATCCGCGATATCCACGACCGTTTCGGAACGACGACCGTATACGTCACCCACGACCAGGACGAGGCTTTCGGTCTCTCCGACCGGGTCGTCGTGATGAACCGGGGCAGGGTCGAGCAGGACGACCATCCGGAGACGATCTATGCCCGACCGGCCAGCGCGTTCGTCGCGCGGTTCGTCGGTTTCGAGAACATCATCGACGGCGGCCGGGTCACCGAGGTGGCCGTGGCAGGTGCGACCGTGGTGTTGCCCGATGGGCTGGGCACCTGTCTCGCGGACAGCCGTGATCACGCCGTCGGTGCGGATATCGCTGTGGCGGTCCGGGCACACGACGTGGTCCTCGGCGAAGAGGGCAGCGGCGGCTGCCCGGCGGTTGTCCAGCGGCTGGGGTTCTCTTCGGGCGCGTGGGAGGTCGTTCTCGCGGCATCCGGTCGCGCGGGCGTGCGGACGGTCCACGCTCGGGTCGGTGCCGAGCACGGCCGCCCGGTCTTCGGCGCCGGCGACCGGGTGACCTTCCGGATCCGTCCGGGTCGAGCGGTGTTGTTACCCGCCGGGGAGCAACAGGAATGAACGGCGATATCGGGTGGCCGCACCCGGACAGCGCTCCGCCGGGCCCGGCCGCCCGAATTCTCAGATCTACCGCACCGGCTATATCGACGCCGGCGCCGTGACGAAGCAGCGTTACGACCCTGTCCGCGTGTAACGCCCTTGTGGAGGGGACCTGGGATATCGAGGTGATCGACGCGTTGCAGGTACGGGACAGCGATTATGTTCTCGACAAGCCGCGGATGGACGCGTTCTACAACACCTCGCTGCAGGTCTTGCTGAATGGTCTGAATGTCCGGAAGATCGCCCTCTCGGGCGTGGTGAGTAACGCGTGCGTAGAAACCACCGCGCGTTCGGCGGCGATGCGTGACTTCGACGTCACCGTGATCTCCGACTGCTGCACCACGCTGAGCAGCGCCGATCAGGCGGCGGCGATGGGGGCCCTGCAGAAGTTCGGCTTCGCGACGGTAGTGACTTCGGAAGACCTGCTACCTCGCTGATTCCGGTAGGCATAGACGTCTCGGCCGACTGCTCTCGCAGCATGGGACCGCCGGGTAGAGCTCCGCGGGGCAGGTGCGGTCGACTGGTCTTCCCGTCCACCAACGGAGAGACGACCATGGCTGAATCTGCACGCGCGACATCTGTTCTCGACGGCTTGGCCGTCCTCGACCTCGGGGGTACGGATGCCGTGCACCTGGGGGCACGACTGCTCTCCGATCTGGGCGCCGAGGTTGTCCGCGTCGCCGTCGAGGACGAGGCCCGGGTCCCGGAGCGGCAACGGCTGCGGGACGACGTGTGGGGGATGGGGACACACCGGGTGATACTCGCCCCGGGCGAGCAGGTGCCGGCCGAGCTGCTCGCCGCCGCGGACGTTGTGCTGACCACGCCCTTCGAGGCGGGCCTACCGGCCCCGCGCCGGGAGCAGTCCCCGGACGCGGTGTGGGTCTCGGTCACCCCGTTCGGCCTCACCGGGCCACGTGCCACGTGGCGCGCCGGGGATCTCGGCGTGATGGCCTCCTCCGGCAACCTGTACATCTCCGGATACGACGACAGGGCCCCGGTGCGCTGCTCGCAGCCGCTGGCCGACGCGCACGTCGGGCCCGAGGTGGCCATCGCGGTTCTCTTTGCGCTCAATGCCGGTGGTCGGCGGGAGGTCGACGTATCGGCCGTCGAATCCATCGCCATGGCCAATATGGGTCTCGGTGACCGGGCGCGAACCCTCGGACAGCCCCTCACCCGGGACGGTGGGCGCGGCGGAGTCGGTACCTCGCAGGTATGGCGGTGCCGAGACGGCTTCGTCGGGCTCGGTCTCGGCGGGGGTATCGCCCGCCAGCCGACGATGGACCGGGTCTTCCAGCTCATGGCCGAGGACGGCATCGAGGTCGCCGACCTCCGCGACGGACCGTGGTCGAGTACCCGGTGGAAGTCGATGTCACCTACCGAACAGGACGAGGTCACCGCCCGCTTCGACGCCTTCTTCGCCGGGCGTGGTGCCGCCGAACTGCAAGCGATCGCCTACAAGGAGAATCTCATGATGGCCGCGGTGCTCACCGGTGCCGAGGTGCTGGCGAGCGAGCAGCTCGCCGCCCGGGAGTTCTTCGTCGACTTCGAGAACACCGGCGCGCCGGTGCCGGGACCTTTCGTCGCACTGAACACCAGTGCCGGGCGGGGGTTGCGCGTACCCACCGCGCGGGCCACCACGGTGAGTGCCGCCGAGGCCGTCGCCCTGTTCGACGCGCGCCCGGCTCGCCAGGGGCCGGGAGATACCACCGGCGGCGGCGCGTGGGAGGGCCTGTCCATGGTCGAGTTCATGACCTCCGGGGCCGGGCCGCTCATCGGCAGATACTTCGCCGAGAACGGCGCCGATGTGATCCGCGTCGAATCCCGCGGCCGGCCAGACTTTCTGCGCATGGTGGCGCCACACGAGGATCACGGCCTCGACGCGTCCCCGCTCTTCGACAGCATCAATGCCGGAAAACGCAGTATCGCCGTCGACCTGGCCCGGCCCGAGGGGCTGGCCGTCGCGCGCCGGCTCGCTCTCGCCGCGGATGTCGTCACCGAGAACTTCGCGCCGCGCACGATGCGCAAATTCGGTCTCGACCACGCCTCCCTGGCCGTCGAACGCCCCGATGTGATCTACCTCAGCTCTTGCCTGAGTGGTCACACCGGGCCGTACAAGGACTTCCCGGGGTTCGGCGGACAGGGGTCGGCGCTGTCGGGCTATACCTGGCTGACCGGTTGGCCCGATCGTGTTCCGCTCGGTCCGGCCCAGGCGGTGACCGACTCCATCTCACCGCGTTTCGGCGCCGCGGTCGTCGCCGCCCTGCTGCAGCACCGCGCGCGTACCGGTGAGGGGGCCCGCGTAGATCTGTCCCAGGTGGAGACCGCGGCCTGGACGCTGGCGCCGTGGCTGCTCGCCGAATCCCTCGTCGGCCCGGACACCGAGCGCTGGGGCAACCGCGACCCGGACCGGGCGGCCGTGCCGCACGGAGCATTTCGATGCAGTGGTCTCGACCGCTGGATCGCGATCGCCGTCCGCGACGACGTTCAGTGGGCCCGCCTCGCCGAGGTACTCGGGGACACCCCGCGCCGCTGGAGCACGCCGGCAGGCCGGCTGGCCGATATCGATGCCGTCGAGGCGGCGGTGACGGCCTGGACCTCCCGCCAGGATCCGGTCCAGGCCGCGGGGATCCTGCAGTTCCACGGGATCGAGGCGGTGCCGGTGGCCAACGGCATCGACACGGTCTGCGATCCGCAGCTGCACCACCGGGGGCACTTCCAGGTCACCACGCACCCGCGTCTGGGCGAACGCTTTTACGAGCGCACCGGTTTTCGGTTCGATGCCCTGCGGCAGGGCTACGAGAGGCCGAGTCCCCTGCTGGGACAACATTCGCGGGACGTGCTCGGGGAGTACCTCGGCATGGGCGAGAGCGAATATCGCGACCTCGCCGAGCGGGGGATCGTGGGGTGAGCACAACCGACGCAGCGGGCATCCCCGTGTCCGGCCTCGTAGACCATGACGCCAATCCGAATCTGGGTATCGCGGCCGAAGGACCGCTCGACCTCGGGGTGGGGCACGCCCTCATCTCTCTCACCGGGCCCGAACCGGGATACGAGGTCGAATACAACCGCTGGTACGAGGACGACCACTATCTCGCCGGCGGAATGTACGCACCGTGGGTGTTCGCCGGTCGTCGCTGGGTGGCGACCTATGACCTGCGGGCCATGCGGTTGCCGGACACCCCCTGCCCGCCACTGCCGAGCCTCGACACCGGCTGGATGCTCGGGACCTATTGGATCGCGCCCGGTCGCATCGACGACGTCGAGGCCTGGGCCCTCGGCGCCAACCGCCGCCTGGCCGCGGCCGGCCGCATATATCCCCACCGTGTTCCGGGGTTGACCGCTTTCCAGGACCTGGCCGCAGTCGTCTACCGCGACGACGGTGTGGTGCGGGCCGAGTGGGCCCTGCACGACCCGGCCCCCGGCCTCGTCCTGGAGGTCCTCGACACCGAACCCTCCGCTCGGGATGAGCTGATCGACTGGCTGCGCGAGGAGCATCTGCCGAGCCGCGTCACCGGCCCGGTGACCTCGGCCATGGTCTTCCGGTACGACCTGCGCCTGCATGCCGGGCTGAAGCCGAAGATCCATCGGGCGTTGCGGGAACAGGCCCGGGACGGAGGACGGCTCACTGTGGTGTGGTTCCTCGACACCGACCCCCGGCGGTGCTGGGAACATTTCCTCGGCGAACCCGGGATCCATTCCCGGGGTGGACGCGGTCGTATGAATCTGCTCGCCCCCTTCGTTCCCGCCCGGATGGGCACCGATCACCTGATGGACCGGCTCGTCCGGCCCACAGAGGAAGAATGACCGCCGCATCCGAGGGCGTCGTCCGCACCGAACGCCACGACCACGTCCTGCTCATCCGGATCAACCGTCCCGAGCGGCTCAACGCCGTCGATCGCGCCGTCGCCCGCGGTATCGGAGATGCGATCGAGGAGGCGGAGACCGATCCGCGGATCCGCGCCGTCGTCCTCACCGGAACCGGGCGGGCCTTCTGCGCCGGCGCCGACCTGAAGGCCTCGGCCGCGGGCGAGGCGATCAACCACCTCGAGGAGCCGTACGCATCGTGGCGGTTCGCCGGGTTCGTACGCCACCCGCGTTCGGTTCCCGTAATCGCGGCGGTCAACGGCCTCGCGCACGGGGGTGGTATGGAACTCGTCCTTGCCAGCGAACTCGCCGTGGCAGCCGATACCGCGACCTTCGCCCTGTCCGAGGTCGCCCACGGCGTGATCGCCGGGGGCGGGGCGGCCATCCGGCTCATCCGGCACGTGCCGGACAAGGTGGCGATGCACCTGCTGCTGACCGGCGACCGGATCACTGCCGGCCGGGCGCTGGAGCTCGGTGTGGTCAACGAGGTCGTTCCGCCGGATCAGGTCCTGTCGGCGGCAATGTCGCTGGCGCACAAGGTGGCCGGGATGGCTCCGCTCGCCGTGCAGGCGACTACCCGGCTCGCCGCCGCGGTCCGGGCAGGGCAGCGGGAGGACGAATTGTGGGAGCGCTCGCGCTCCGAAAGCCGGGCACTGCATGCGAGTGCGGACGCGATCGAAGGCAAACAAGCCTTCGTAGAGAAGCGCGCTCCGCATTGGCGGGCCCGCTGAACCCACTGTCCCCGAACGTTTGCGGCCGGGGTTCTACCACGCGAGACGTGTTCGTTGTCGCGCCGCGGCGGCCGTCCGAGACTTGCCAGTGCGGCCGTGGAGAGCGGTCGGTGCCGGTCCGAGCCTGGTCCGGCACTTCGATCTCAGCAGGAGGATTCGACAATGGCGGGACGCGTCGAAGGCAAGATCGCACTCATCACCGGATCGGGCCGAGGGCAGGGACGAGCACATGCCGTTCGACTGGCCGAGGAAGGCGCGAGCATCATCGGCTTCGACCTCGGCCCCCAGGACGAGACAGTCGCCGAGGTCGAGAAGGTGGGCGGAACGATGATCGCCTATCAGGTCGACGTGCGGGATTTCGAGCAGGTCGCGGCCGCGGTCGAGCAGGGTATCGGGCAGGCGGGTGGACTGGACGTTGTCGTCATCAACCACGGCATGGCCGGTCACGGTGCCGCCTGGGAAATCTCCGAGGACGAATGGAAACGCATCGTCGATGTGAACCTCACCGGCGTATGGCATGTGGCCAAGGCTGTCGTCCCGGCCCTCATCGCGGCTGGCAAAGGCGGATCGATCATCATCACCGGCTCCACGAACTCGGTCGTGGCCTCGATGAACATGTCGCACTACACCGCGTCCAAGCACGGCGTGCTCGGCCTCGCCAGGAGCCTCGCCGTCGAGCTCGGCAATCACTGGATTCGCGTCAATACGATCTTGCCGGGAGCCATCGACACCCCTCTGCTGCAGGAACAGCGTGTCTCGCGCGCCGAGGCGGCGAAGGCCGCGGGTATCGAGCCGCCCGCCCCGCCGTCGGCCGATGCACCGTACAGCGGTCCCAACCTGCTGCCGGTGCCGCTGCTGGAGTCCGTCGACATCGCCCACGCGGTGCTCTTTCTCGCCTCCGACGAATCCCGCTACATCACCGCGGCGGAGCTGGCCGTGGACGCCGGCGTCATGAAATCGCCGGCCATCCAGACGGGCCGCCGCTGAGCGCCCGGATCCGGAGACCGCTCATGGATTTTCGTCTCGACGGCGAGGCCGCGGACCTGTACAACCTCGCCGACACCACCCTTGCCAGACAGCTGCCGCCCGAGCGCATCGCCGCCGACAGCGCCCTTTCCGGGGGGGTGGCATCGGACGCGTGGACCGCTCTCATAGGCGCCGGTGTCATCGACGCGCTCCTGCCGGAGCAGCTCGGAGGAGCCGGCCTGGACTCCTACGCCGCGCATGCGGTCGTGCGGGCCGGGGCCGAGCACGGGTCGATGGTCCCGACCCTGCCGGTCGTGACCGCGATTCTGGTGCTGTCCCGGGAACCGTCCTCCTTCGGAAACCTCCTGCGTGATGTGTCCGCGGGTAGGTCACTGGTCACTTCCGCCGTCCGGGAACCCGGTGGCAGGTGGATCCAGGACGCCGTGACCACCGCGGTTGTGGACGGAGAAGTATTGCGGCTGAACGGGCGGAAGGCGTTCGTCCAGCTGGGTCGGCAGGCCTCGCACGTGCTCGTCCCGGCACGCACGCCGGAGGGCATCGTGATCGCCGTCGTCCCCACCGACGCCGAGGGCATCACCTGGGCCGGCCATCCGGTCCAATCGCATGTACCGGCCGCGTCCATGCATCTCGACGAGGTCGCGCTACCGGCTACCGCGGTGCTCGGCACGCCGGCCGATGGTCACGCGAGGTACCTCGACCGGGCGATGAGCATCTCGATGTGTGCCGCGGCCGCGGGCACCGTGCACCGGGCACTCGAATCGGCCGTCGAGCATGTGAGCGCCCGGAAGCAGTTCGGTCGTGCCATCGGCTCCTTCCAGGCGGTGAAAATGCAGCTGGCCGACGCCTATATCACCTCGTCCGCCCTGCGCAGCGTTGCGGACGCCGCCGCATGGCAGCTCTCGATGGGCCACAACGACGACGTGCGCCGGACCGTGGCCGCCGCGAACTACCTCATGTCCCGCGACCTGATTCCGGCGGTTCTGGCATGTCAGCACGTGCTCGGTGGTACCGGGATGGACACCGATCATCCCATGCACCGCTTCGTCATCACGGCCCTGGACATCGCCAACCTGCTCGGGGGTGTCGAGGCCTGTCTCGATCGCGCGACCGCGTGGTCGGCCGCGGATTCGACACCATACGCCCGGGCAGAGTGAGGACCGACCAGTGTTCATCGATCTGACACCAGAGGAAGAGGCCCTGCGTGCGGAGGCCGAAGCGTACTTCGCCACGGCGCTCACCGCCGCGGAGAAGGCCGGCCTGCGTGAGGACGAGACCGGGGCGGCGCACGACTCCGTCGTCGCCCGCCTCGGCCGGGACGGCTGGCTCGGGCGAGGCTGGCCCACCGAGTTCGGCGGCGAGGGGATCGGACCGGTCGCCGAACAGACCATTGTCAGCACCGCCTACCGGCACCGGGTACTCGTCCCGTTCGCCACCGTCTTCGCGGTCGGCCTCTCGTTACAGCAGTTCGGCACTCCGCAGCAACTCGAGGAGTTCCTGCCCCGGATCCGCTCGGGCCGGATCCACATCGCCATCGGCTACAGCGAACCGGGTGCCGGCACCGATCTGGCCGCGCTGACCACCGTTGCCCGGCGCGAAGGGGACGAGTACGTCATCCGCGGCCAGAAGATGTGGACCTCCGGCGTGCACAACGCCGACTACATCTGGCTGGCCTGTCGCACGGACCCGAGCCGGGAGCGCCACCGCGGGGTCTCGATCATTCTGGTCGACACCTTGCTGCCCGGCATCAGCTGGACCCCGGTCCACTCGCTCAACGGCGCGCGCCATCTCAACGCCCTGTACCTCGATGATGTCCGGGTCCCGGTGCGGATGCTCGTCGGCGAGGAGAATCGGGGCTGGGAGGTGATCACGCATCAGCTGAACGCCGAACGCTTCAACGCCGGCCCGGCCGGGAAGATCCTCGCTCACCTCGACACCTTCCGCGTCTGGGCGCAGGCCACGGTCGTGGACGGGGGACCGGCGGCCGACCTGCCGGACGTCCGGCGCGCCGTCGCCGAGTTCGAGGCGATCGCAACGACGAACCTCATGCTCAACTGGCGCAGCGTCTCGGAGACCGGCGCCGGGGACGTAGGCCCGGTGCACGCCTCGGTGAACAAGATCTTCACCTCCGAGCGGATCCTCGACGTCGCCCGCCGCGTCCTCGAACTCGTCCACCGCTACGGGGATCCCGCCGAACCGGCCACCATCACGTGCATCGAGGACACCGCGCACGCCTTCAAGACCGAACTCAAGCTGCCGGTGGGCGGAGGTGTCAGCGAGGTACAGCGGGAACTCATCGCGCATCTCGGCCTGGGCCTTCCGCGCGGCCCCCGCTGACCACACAAGGAGAACTATGGAATTCGCACTCACCTCCGAACAGCTGGCCGTTCTCGACGTCGCGGACCGGGTGGCCGCCCGGCTGGCGCCCGGGTACGTCGCCCGCGATCAGGCCGGGGAGTTCGCGTGGGACGTCGCGGGCATACTCGGGGAGGCGGGGCTGCTCGGACTCGACGTGCCGGAGGAAGCCGGCGGTCAGGGCGCCGGCAGCCTCGTGGCCGGGATGGTGATCGAGCGGCTCGGCTCGGCGGACTCCGTGGCCGCGACGCTGATGATCCAGGCCGCCTCGGCAGCCAAGTTGCTGTACACGCAGGCGCAGGACCGTTCCCTCGTCGAGGAGTGGGTGCCGCGCCTGCTCGCCGGGACGGCCGCCGTCTCACTGGCCTTCACCGAGAGACAGTCGGGTTCGGACCTGAAGAACATCACCACCCGCGCGGTGCGCAACAGTGTCGGGGACTGGGTGGTCAACGGGGAGAAGCAGAGCATCAGTGTGCGCGGCGGCCAGGCCGTCATGCTGCTGGCGGAGTCGGCCGAAGGGCCGGTGCTGCTTTTTGTCCCGGTCGACTCCCCGGGCTTCGTCCGCACGCCCACTCCGTCGCTGGGCCGGACCACCTCCGGCCGCGCCACGCTCTTTCTCGACGACGTCGTCGTCCCCGCCGGTCACATTATCGGTGAGGTCGGGGGAGGTCTGCGCAAAGCTCTTGCCTCGCTGTCGAACTCGCGGCTCATGGTGTCGATGGGACTCATCGGGCTGGGACGCGGCGCGCTCGAGGAGGCCGTGGAATGGGTCAAGGAGCGCGAGACCTTCGGCAAGGTTCTCGCCGAACGTCAGGGCGTCGCCTTCCCGCTCGTCGAGCACTGGACCGAGCTGGAGATGTGTCGGCTGCTGTGTCTGCAGGGGCTGTGGAAGGCGGACGCGGGGCAGGACTACAAGGTGGACAGCGCGATGGCGAAAGCCCGTGTGCCCGAGTCGATGTCACGTCTGGTTCACGACTGCCTGATCACCTTCGGGCATACCGGGTACTCCCTCGAGCACCCGGTCCAGCTGCGGCTGCGGGACATCCTGGGGGCGGAGCTGGGGGAGGGTCCGGCGAACATCCAGAAGATCCTGCTCTCGCGCTATCTCCTCGGCAGCAACCCCGGCTGAGTCCTCGACAGCGTAACGGGCCCTGCCGGATTCTCCGGCAGGGCCCGTGGTCTGCTGTCTGTCGCGGACGAAAGCGGTCAGGGTGCCGCCCGGTCCCCGGACGGGACGACGAGGGCGAGGGCCTGGTTGACGAGGACCGGCTCGTGGTCGGCGTCCACCATGGCGATCAGTGCCGTGGCCGCCACGGCGAGGTGTTCACCAACCTTGACGCCCACGGCGTCGGCGTCGAAAGTGCGCACCGCCGCCAATATGGCCTCGTGGTGCCGCAAACCACGCTTCCACGCCAGTGGGGCCTGGGAAGCGTAGATCGCGCGATATCGGTCGGACAGGTCTCCCAGCTCGTTGATCGACCGCTCGATTCGTGGCCCCGCCGACGATGTGAGGTGGTGGTGAAAGCTTTCGTGGGCGCCCCGCCATTCCTCGAGGTTGTTGGCTTCGGCCGCACTGCGCATCACCTCCAGATCGGTCTCCATCTTGTCGATGGTGGCGGGGGTCAGGGTGCGTACCGCGTTGCGGGCGGCCATGGTCTCGAGCACCACGCGCTGGGCGGAGACCTCCTCGAAGTCCCGCAGTGAGAAGCCGCTGATTCGCACCCGCTTGTTGTGGCGGGACTCGACGAGGCCGTCGCGTTCCAACAGGCGCAGCACCTCACGGAGGGGGGTTCGGCTGACTCCGAAACGTTCGGCGAGGCGTACCTGAGACACGATGCTGTCCGGTTCGAGCTCGCAGCGAATTATCGCGCGGCGCAGCTCCAGGTAGAGCCGGTCGACGGTGGCGCCCGGCTCGGCGTCCGAGGCAAGTGTCATGCCCATGGATTCTCCCACCACGAACTCCCTCCAAGGGTCGGGCTCTCGAATTCTATTGCGGCAACCGAAGTATCCGCCATCCGACCAAAGTGTATCCCACTATTGCCAACTGGATCCAGTATGGATAACCTGCATACAGTTTATAGTGAGTCGGGTCACAAGATAGACAGAGGTGGTTTGTAGTGAGTGGATTCGCCGGCCGGTACTTCGAAGACTTCGAGGCGGGTAAACGCATCGACCACGGGATCGCGCGCACCGTGACCGAACAGGACAACCAGTCCTTCACGTTGTTGACCTACAACACGAATATGACGCATACGAACCACGAGTTCGCGTCGCACACCGAGTTCGGTCGCCCCCTGATGAACAGCACCTTCACCCTGGCGCTCGTTAGCGGCCTCACTGTCCGGGACATCAGTGAGAACGCCGTCGCCAACCTCGGATGGGGTGAGATCGAGATCCTCAACCCGGTCTTCGCCGGCGATACGATCTTCGCGTCGACCTGGGTGCTTGAGACCCGCGAGTCGAAAAGCCGCCCGGGCGCCGGGATCATCAAGGTCCGCACCCTCGCCTACAAGGGCGACCGAGAGCCGGTGATGCGCTTCGTGCGGTCGGTGATGATCCACAAGCGCGGCCAGGGCCCTCGCGCCCACTGGCCGATGCCCCCGGCGCTCAAGGGCGCGGACGCGTTATGAGCGATTACGCGCACGGTGCCGGAGGCGTCGCCCTGCCTTCCCGCCGGGCTCTGCTCTTCGTCCCCGCGCACCGCGAGCGGTACGTGGCCGGTGCCGCCCGCGCCGGAGCGGACGGTGCTGTCCTCGATCTCGAGGACAGTGTCCCCGAATCGGAGAAGCCGGCCGCCCGTGCCGCCCTCCCCGCGGACCTGGCTGCGCTCGCCGGCGTGTCGCTGGTCATCGTGCGGGTCAACGCCGGCGACGATCTCGAGGCGGACCTCACGGCCTGTCGGGATGCGGGAGTCACCGAGGTGCTGCTGCCCAAGGTCGACGACACGCGTGATATCGCTACTTTCGATGCCCTCTGCGAGCGACTCGGCTACCGTCCCGACCTGTCGGTGCTCGTGGAGAGCAGCAAGGGGCAGCGCCACCTCGATGACATCCTTGCCCGGCCCGGCATCACCACCGTCGCACTGGGCGTCGAGGATCTGCGTGCCGAGATCGAACTGCACGCACCCCGGCGCACTCAGACCTCGTCGACGATCGTCGCGGCGATGGGCGACCTCGTTCTCGCGGCCTTCGCGCACGGGGTAACGCCGCTCGGGATCGCGGGGTCGATCGCCGAATTGCGGGACGAGGAACTCTTCGCCCGCGGAGCGCGTGCGGCCTTCGCCATGGGAATGCGCGGTAGTTACTGTATCCACCCCCGGCAGGTGCCCCACCTGCTGCGGGAGTTCTCCCCTTCGCCGGCCGACCGGGACTGGGCGCGCAGAGTCCTCGCCGCCGGCGAGGAGGCCGCCCGCGCGGGTCGCGGTGCCTTCGTCGTCGACAATGCCATGGTCGACGCACCCCTGGTCGACCGCGCACGCCGGATCCTGGCAGTGCCCGCTACCCGGCCGGATCTCGCCAATCCCGCGGACGCAACACCCCTTGCGTCCGCTGCGACGGACGCACTATCCCTTGCGCCCGCTGCGACGTCTGAGAGGAACCCGTTATGACCGCTGTTGTCGGCAAGCTCTTCGCCGCCCTCGACTGTATTGCAGCCGAAGGCAACGATGCCGTGGGACTCGCCCAGCTCACGCAGCGCACGAGGCTCCCGAAGGCGACCCTCTACCGCCTGCTGTGCGACCTCGTCGATGCGGGTGTCGTCGAGCACAGCAAGAACGGATACTCGCTCGGTGGCCGGCTCTTCGAACTCGGCTTCGCGGTGCCGCGCTACCGCCGCCTCCGGCAGCAGGCGATGCCGTTTCTCGAAGACCTGCAGGCCGAAATCGGCGAGACGGTGCATCTCGGCGTACTCATGGACGAGAAGGTCGTGATCCTCGAGAAGTTGTTCGGCCGCTCCCAGGTCCGCGTCCCCACCACCGTCGGTTCGCGTCATGCCCTCTACAGCACCGCAATGGGAAAAATTCTTCTGGCCCACAGCATGCCGGACGTCATCCACCGAATTCTGGGCAGTCTGGAACCGGTCACCCGGCGCACCGTTATCGCGCCGGGGCTGTTGTCACGGCAGCTCGGCAGGTTCCGCCATGAGGGAGTCGCCCTGGAGGCCGAGGAAACCTACGCCGGGATCGGCTGCGTCGCCGCACCGCTGACCGGACCGGACGGTGCGATCGCGGCCATTTCGGTCGCCGGGAATCCGCGCAAGGTGCATACTTCCGCGGTGCAGAATCGGGTGCGTCAGGTGGCCTGTCGCCTATCGCTCAGTCTGGACGCCGGGCTCGCCGCGAGTTGACATCGCCTGATCGAGCGGCCCGCGAGGTGTTCTCACCTCGCGGGCCGCTTCCGGTGGTCGCCGTCGGGCGAAGAGATCAGCCTCGGATGATCGCCTCGGCCTCCGCCCAGGACTTGTTCTGCTCGATGAGGCCGCGCAGTTTCATCAGGCGACCTGCGGCGTTGAAGCTCACCGCGCCGGTCAATCTCTCGGGGGAGCCGAAGAGGTGCACGGCGCCGGGCTTCGGTTCCTGCCACTCGATGGTTTCGACCCCGGCATCCGGGTCGAGCCAGCCGAGGGACTGGATCTTGGTGCCGAGCTGGTCGGTCCAGAAGTACGGCAGTGCGTGCGGCGGCGCGGGCTCGCCGAGGATGGTCGCGGCAACCCCGGCTCCCTGCTCGCGGGCGTTGTTCCAGTGCTCGATGACCATATGAGTGCCCTTGGCGGGCTGGAACGCCTGGGCGACGTCACCGATCGCATAGACATCGGGCACCGAGGTCCGGCAGAGTTCGTCGGTGACGACGCCGCGGCCGATGTCGATACCCGACTCGGCGAGCCACTCGACGTTCGGCGTTGCGCCGAAGGCCACGAGGACGAGATCCGCAGGCAGAGTTGTCCCATCGGTCAGGCGGACTGCCTCCGCGCGGCCGTGGCCGATCACGCCCTCGACTCCGAGACCGTGCAGCATCGTCGATCCCGCGTTCTGATGCATCCGGCCGAGCAGGTTGCCGACGGTTCGGCCGAGGGCAGTGGTCAGGGGCGTGGGCATCGGGTCGACGACCGTGACGTCCAGGCCGATCGACGAAGCGTGCCCGGCCACCTCGCAGCCGATGAGCCCGGCGCCGACGATGACGATCCGCGGCCGCTCGGCCATGGCCTTGCGCAGATCCAGGCAATCGTCGAAGGACCGCAGGGTGAGTACCCCGGGGGAGTCGGCGAGGGTCCGGGCGCGGGAACCGGTCGCGATGACGAGCGAGTCGTAGGGGACCTCCTCGCCGTCGGCCAGCGTGACGGTCTTACGCGAAGTGTCCAGGCTGCGCGTCCGGCTACCCGTGCGTACTTCGATGCCGTCGCGCTGGTAGGCCCCGGGCCTGGCCAGGAGCCGCGGCGCCGGTTCTTGCTCACTCCACAACTGGTCCTTCGACAGAGGCGGGCGGTCGTAGGGTTCGACGGCCTCGTCGCCGAGGAGCACGATCCGGCCGGCGAAACCTCGTCGCCGCAGGTGCTCGGCGATATTGTGCGCGGCGAGACCGGCTCCGGCCACAACTACTCTGCGCGGACTCGGCATCAGAATTCCTCTCGTGCGGTGGCGGCCCCAGGACGGTCGCCGGTTCGTACCATCGTTACTTCCGGCGAGATGTCGCCGTGAGCGCGCAGTTCCATACCCCGGGAGCGACCGTGCCCGGCCGGCGTCGATCGTCCGAGTCACAGAGCGGTACTCGCGGAGGGGTTTCAGACAGTGGAACGCCGTTGTTGTCCTCTGCTGTCCAGCGGAGTGGACTCGGGTCTCGAATAGCAGAGCGGTTCAGCTCTGCGCCCGTAAGGTGCCGACCACCGGTCACGACCGCTGTCGTGCCGACATCCCCCAAGGAGTCCGATGTCCGACCAGAAGCTCCTGGTACTGCCCGGGCTGTCGCCCGGTTTGTCCGCATCGCGCATGCTGGCCCAGCTCCGACAGGCATCCCCGGGCCTGGCAAGCGTCGACGGTGTCGAACTCCTCGACCTGATCGAACGGACCGCCGCTGCCGGCCGCTCCGGCGCCGACGGTCTCGCGGAGACTGTCGCCGATGTGCTGGAAGAACGGGGCGCGCACCGCGTAACTCTGATCGCGGAGAGTGTAGGAGCCACCGCGGCGCTGCGGCTGGCCGCCCTTCGTCCCGGGCTGGTGGCACATCTCGTGCTGTGCGCGCCCTTCGGTTACGCGCGGCCGTTGTCCGGAACCTGGCATCCGCGCAGCTCCGCCGGCACCGTGGTGCGCGACCTCTATCTCGGTGACAAGGGCAGAAGCCGGGCAGCCCTCGAGGTGTTGTCCGGGGGTGCCGACCTGGTACCCGAGGGGCTGCTCGACGAGTACCACCGGGCGCAGGACGATGCCGTCTTCAAGGCCGCGACGACGTTGGCGGACTGGATCGAGAACGGCAGCCTCACACCGATGGAGTCCTCGAAAGGCGACCGAGTGCGCCAAACGAAGGTCCCCGTCTCCCTCGTGTGGGGCCGGGACGACACGGTCGCCGGTGTGGACTCCGCCTTCTACCTCAGCCGTCGCCTCAAGGATGTCCAGCTGCGGATCTTCAATAAGCTGGGCCACCTCGTCTTCGCGCAGGGCGGCGCCCGCATCGCCGGGCACGTCGCCTCCGTGCTCGCCCAGGTAGCGGCGGAGGATTCGGCGGGAGAGGTCACGGCCCCGGCCGAGAAGATCCGCTCCGGTGCCTGAGTCCCAGGGATATCACGGAAGGTCCATCCAGTCATGATCGACCCCGCAGAGCTCGTGGACGCCGCCATGGGGCGCGTCAATATGAACGTCTACACCGACAACGATATCTTCCACCTCGAGATGCGGCGGATTTTCTACCGGACCTGGATCTATGTCGGTCACGAGTCGGAGATCGCCTGTGCCGGCGATTATCTGACGACCTACATCGGGCAGGTCCCGGTGATCGTCAGCCGCGACGAGGACGGCGGGATCAATGTCCTGATCAACCGCTGCGCCCACCGCGGCACCACGGTCTGCCAGCGGGACCGTGGGACGGCGAACTTCTTCAAATGCGAATACCACGGCTGGGTGTACAACAACAAGGGTGCGCTGACCGGGGTCAGCCTGGCCAAGGGATACGGCGAAGGGGAACTCGGCGATGCCCAGCGCATCGGGCTGCAGGCGGTGGCCGCGGTCGGTTCCTACCAGGGCCTGATTTTCGCCTCACTGAATCCGGAGGCCGGATCCCTCGAGGATTTCCTCGGCAACACCAAGCCCTACCTCGACGACTGGGCGGCCCAGACGCCGGATGGCCGGATCCGGGTGGAGAGCGCCGCGTTTCAGCACACCTTCCCCGCGAACTGGAAGCTGCAGGCGGAGAACAACACCGAGGGCTACCACCCCGACTTCCTGCACCAGGCGGCCGTCCGGGTGCAGATCCACAACAGCCGGCGCGCACGCGCCGCCCGCGGTGAGACGACCGAGAAACCGGTACGCCGCCAGCGCATAGCCGCGATGGACAGCCGCGGCTACGACCTCGGCGGGGGACACAACCTTGTCGAGACGCCCCAGGTGGCGATGCTCGCCAAGAAGCGCTTCCCGGCCGAGTTCCTCGACGAACTCGCCCAGACCTACGGGCCGGACAGGGTGGAGGCCCTACTCGGACCGCCGTGGCGAATGACGATCTTCCCGAACCTCGCTATCGCAGGGTCGAATATCCGCGTCATCCAGCCCCTGGCACCGGATGAGACGTACGTGCGCCAATCCTTCATCGATCTGCCGTCGGCTCCGGAGTCCGTGCGCACACACCGCCGGGAGCAGGAGCAGGGCTTCTACGGACCGGCCGGATACGGCGGCCCGGACGATATCGAGATGTTCACCCGGATGCAGGAGGGCTTCCGCACTGCGCAGGCCGCGTCCCTGGACCCGTGGCTGCTCTTCACCCGGCAGGCCACCTCCGAGGAGGTTCTGGACAACGGGGTCCGGGTCGCGGACTCGACCAGCGAGATCACCCAGCGGGCGGTCTACCGCGGCTGGGCCGAGTACATGGGGCAGGAGGCCTGAGCATGTCCGTAGCGCAGGAGATCGAGGCACTCCTCCTCGCGGAGGCGCGACTGCTCGACCAGGAACGCCACGACGAGTGGCTCGAACTGCTGACCGACGACGTGACCGTCCACATTCCGCTCGGCGCGCAGCTCGAGCGGGAGCAGATGTCGATCATTCGCGAGGACCGCTTCCGCACCGAGGCCCGGGTATGGCGCGTCGCCCAGACCGGTCTGAACCACACGCAGGATCCGCCGTCGCGCACCGTTCGCGCCGTCAGCAACGTCGAGGTCGAAGTCGGGACAGCCGGGGAAACGGCCCGGGCCCACTTCGTCGTCGTGCTCTACGAGTACCGACCCCACGCCCAGCGCCTCAACGAGCCGATGCGCACCTTCCCCATGCGTTGCGAGTACACCTTCCGGAAGGAGTCGGACCGATGGTTGATCAGTGGCCGGCAGCTGATGCTGCTGCAGCGGGACACGAGCCTTCCGCCGATGACATACATCCTGTGACACTCGCGTCCCAGGGGTGGGTGCAGCTCCGGAACGAGTTCGCCACCAGCCTCGTCCGCGTCGACCTGGCGACGGCGAACGGCCCGGTGTTGCAGATCGCGGATCCGGCGACCGGGCGCAGCATCAGTTTGGACCCGCTGGAACTGTCGGCCCTGGCCTGGTGCCGGCACGACCAGCTCGCGGGCCTGCTCGAGCCCGCCTTCAAAGAACAGCGATTGGACGACGGGGATTTCCCCGCCCAGGACGATACGGATGAACAGGGAGAACCGCAGTGAGTGGGCTCAACGAGGAAGAGCAGGCGCTCGTCAACGCCGTCAAGGAGTTCGTCGGACGTGACGTCCTTCCGGTGGTCGGCGAGCTCGAACACGACAACATCTACCCCGAGAAGCTCATCGAGACGATGAAGGAGCTCGGTCTCTTCGGACTGACGATCGACGAACCGTACAGCCCCGGTCGAGTTTCCACCGCATGCTTCGCCCGGGTGAGCGAGGAACTCGCCCGCGGGTGGGTCAGCCTCGCCGGCGCCATGGGCAGCCACTCGGTCATCGCCTACCTCATCGGCCGGTACGGTACGCAGGAGCAGAAGGAAAAGTATCTGCCCGGGATGGCCACCGGAGAGATCCGCTCGGCCATGGGCCTGACCGAACCCGGGGGCGGGTCCGACCTCCAGTCGATCCGTACCGTCGCCCGCCGGGACGGTGACGATCTCGTCATCAACGGCAGCAAGATGTGGATCACCAACGCCCGCCGGGCCGGGGTGATCGGGCTGCTCGTCAAGACCGACCCCGAGGCGTCCCCGGCGCATCGGGGGATGAGTATCGTCCTCGTCGAGCCGGGTGCGGGCTTCACCGTATCGCGCGACCTGAAGAAGCTCGGCTACAAAGGTATCGAAACCTGCGAGCTGTCCTTCGAGGACTATCGCACGCCCGCCACGCAGATCCTCGGCGGACAGCCCGGGCTGGGCTTCAAGCAGATGATGGGTGGTCTGGAGATCGGCCGGATCCAGGTCGCCGCCCGCGCGTGCGGTATCGCCGGTGCCGCTTTCGACGAAGCGCTGAAATACGCGCAGGAACGCGAGACCTTCGGCCTGCCGATCTGGAAGCACCAGTCGATCGGCAACTACCTCGCCGAGATGGCCACCAAACTCCGTGCCTCACGGCTGCTCGTGCGCGACGCGGCGGAGTCTCTCGATCGCGGGGAGCGCAGCGATATGGAAGCCGGCATGGCCAAGCTCTATGCCACCGAGACGGCCGCGCAGATCACCCTCGATGCCATGCGCGTCCACGGCGGGTACGGCTACTCCCTGGAGTTCCCTATCGAGCGCTACTTCCGCGAGGCGCCGCTGTTCCTCGTCGGTGAGGGAACGAACGAGATGCAGAAGAACGTCATCGCCAAGCAACTCGTGGATCGCGGCGGCGTGCCGCGCTGACCATCCTCGACACGTCCCAGGAGAAGAATATGACCACTCGCACGATCCCCGTCCTCAACCTCGGCTATCTGGGAGTCAGCGCCCCACGGCCCGAGGAGTTCCGATCCTTCGGCACCGAGATCATCGGCTGCGAGGTCCGCGACGGTACCGACGGCAGCGTCCTGCTCAAGACCGATGATCGTGCCTACCGTGTCGCCGTCCATCCGACCGACACCCGTGGCAACATCACCTATCTCGGCTTCGAGGTGCAGGGCCCGGTAGCGCTGAAGGAGACCCGCGAAATCCTCGATGACCACGGAGTCGACTACGAGGTCGTCACCGGCGAACAAGCGTACAGCGAGCGCAAGGTCGCGGAGCTGGTACGGATGACCGACCCGAGCAATGTCACCGTCGAGGTCTTCTGGGGTCACGAGCGTGACTACGAGTTCACCTCTCCCCTGGGAGTCTCCGAGTTCGTCACCGGCGAACAAGGACTGGGGCACGCGGTCGTCTGCGTCGGCGACCTGGATGCCAGCGTGAAGTTCTACACCGAGGTGTTCGGTTTCCTCATCAGCGATATCTCCGTGCAGAACAACAACCGCACGATATTCCTGCGCTGCGGCTCCCGGGAGCACTCGCTGGCGATGCTGCAGTTCCCGCCGGAGAAGTCGCCACGTCTGCACCATTTCATGTTCGAGGTCGGCGAACTCGACGATGTGGGCAAGGGCTACGACCGGGTCATCGACGCGGGCGTCCAGCTCACTCTCACACTGGGTAAGCACACCAACGATTCGATGGTGAGTTTCTACTGCCGTACGCCCGGCGGCTACCAGATGGAGTACGGCTGGTCGGGCAAACAGATGGAGCCGAACGCTGCCGCCACGACGATGACCAAGGGTGACGTGTGGGGGCACCGCTTCGTCGAATCCGGTAAGTCTGTCAACGACCTGATCAAGAAGTCCTGATCCGACGGTTCCCTGGCGAGCCGCCCGATACAACCGGTGAGACCCGGGCCGAACGGCCCGGGTCTCGTCGTCTGGAACCACCCCCTTCTGCGTTGCCGGTGCCGGAGTTTGGATGGGCTATCGGTCGCCGATGAGGAGGAATCACGTGACTATCTGGCAGCAGGCCGAGATCACGCCCGACAAGCCCGCCATGGTGATGCACCCGAGCGGCGAGTCGATCACCTTCGGCGAACTGGCCGACCGCACCCTGCGGCTGGCCTCGCTCATCCGCGCCGCGGGACTGGGTACCGGCGACGCCCTCGCGGTATGGATGCGCAACTCGACCTGGTACCACTCGCTCTATTTCGCCGCCATGCGGTGCGGGGTCTACTTCGTCCCGGTCAACGCCAACCTCACCGCGTCCGAGGCGGCCTACATCATCGACGACGCGGATGTGTCTCTCGTGTTCGCCCACCCGGCCACGGCCGGCGGAGGCGAACTGCGGGATCTGGTGAACCCCGGGACGACGCTGATCAGCATCGGGGCGGAAGTGCCCGGCTTCCACCGCGTCGAGCCGCGTCTGGCCGGGCTGTCGCACCAGCGCGACGACGATGTCGTCCGGGGTGCCACGATGTTCTACTCGTCCGGCACCACGGGGCGGCCGAAGGGAATCAAGCGCACCCTCAGCGGGGTCGGCTACGAGGAAGGCAACGTTTTCGAGACTTTCCTCCAGAGTTCCTACGGTATGACCGACGACACGACGTTCCTCAGCCCCGGGCCGAGCTACCACTCGTTATCGCTGATGTACGCCGCGGGAACGCTCGACGCCGGCGGGACCGTCGTGTTCATGGAGAGGTTCGACGCCGCCGCCGCGCTGGACCTCATGGAACGGCACCGGATCACAATGAGTCAGTGGGTGCCGACGATGCACAAGCGGCTCCTCGCGTTGCCGGCCGAACTGCGTACCGGACGGGACTTCGGCGCACACACCCTGGCACTGGTCGCCGGCGCGCCCTGTCCGCCACAGGTGAAACAGCAGATGATCGACTGGTGGGGCCCGATCGTCACCGAGCTCTACGGGGCCTCCGAGCCGTACGGCATCACCCGGGCCACCGCGCAGGAATGGCTGGCGCATCCCGGTACCGTGGGCAAGGCGCTCATGGGCGTGCCCCATATCTGTGACCCGGACGGAACGGAACTGCCCGCCGGAGCAGCGGGCAGAATCTACTTCGACCTGCCGGAGCGGCTCGAATATCACAAGGATCCGGACAAATCGGTGCAGAACACGCACCGGCACCACCCGACCTGGCGCACCGTAGGGGATATCGGTTACCTCGACGACGAGGGCTTCCTCTACGTGACCGACCGCGAGTCCAACGTCATCATCTCCGGCGGCGTGAACATCTACCCCCAGGAGATCGAGGACGCTCTCATCTCCGACCCCGATGTGCACGACGCCGCGATCATCGGTGTGCCCGACGACGACCTCGGTGAGATCGCCCGCGCCGTTGTCGTCCTGTGTGCCGGCGTGTCGGAGGAGGGGAAACGCGAGCGGCTCATCGAGACCCTCGGCCGGGACTTCGCGAAGTACAAGATCCCACGCGAATGGGTCTTCGTCGGCGAGCTGCCACGACACGACAACGGCAAACTCTACAAACGCCTGCTCGCGACCCTCGAAGTCGCCCCATGAGCACGATCCACCATTCGAGCACCGTGCCGGCCCAGGTGCCGGCCGGCGGCGTATTCGGCCGGTCCGGCGCCTGCCGCACTCCGGTTTCAGGATGCGGACCCGCCTGCTGGGCAGGGCGCATGCAGGAAGGGACATTTGACCTATGACTGACACGGTGATCGATGAGGGCGTCCACGACTTCCTCGATGTGGGAAATACGAGGGTCCACATCCAGCGGATCGGAACGCGGGAAGAGACTCTCGTCATGATCCACGGTGGCGGCCCGGGGGCCTCGTCGTGGACCAATTTCATGGGTAACGTGCTGGCGCTGTCCGAACACTTCTCGTTGTTGCTCGTCGACCTGCCCGGCTACGGCAAGTCCGGTCCGGCGCGGCAGCCCGAGGAACAGCCGTCGGCCTTCCAGTACTATGCCTCGTGCGTGGCCGAGGTGCTCGACCACCTGGGGATCGTCAGGGCCCACTTCCTGGGCAACTCGCTGGGCGGCGGTGTCTCATTCCGCTTCGCGCACGCCTACCCGGAGCGCACCGGGCGGTTGGTTCTCCTCGGACCGGCCGGTGTCTGTTATCCGGTGTGGTCTCCGTCGGGTCGTATCCACTCCCACCTCGGAGAAGTGAGTGGGTCACTGCTGCGCAACCCGTCACCGGAGACCATGCGTGCCTTTCTGGAGGAGATGGTCTACGACAAGTCGATGGTCGTCGAAGAGCAGGTCACCGAACGCCTGGCCGATCTGCTCGAGCTCATCGACGAGCCGAAGCCCGGCTCACCGATCTTCGAGATGTGGCTGGACACCCAGGATCGGGTCGTGCGCTTCAACCCGGACGATTTCGAGAGCTGGCGGATGTGTGGTGCCGTCGAGGCGGAGACCTTGCTGATCTGGGGCCGCGACGACCACTTCAACCCCGTCGATGGAGCTCTCTACCCGCTGCAGTACATGCCCCACGCCGAATTGCAGGTCTTCGGGCGATGTGGACATTGGGCCCAGGTCGAGCAGCAGGACCGGTTCAACGACGCGGCCATCGAGTTCCTGACCCGAACGGCGGCATGATGTCCGCGATCACGGTCCACGAACACTCCGTCGAATCCGGGCACGTCGGAGAAGTGGACCTCACCCGCCTCTTCCACCCGCGCACGCTCGCGGTCATCGGTGCCCACGATTCCAAGGCCCCCTTCGACTTCATGTTCAAACAGCTGGCGGGCAGGCTGGAGAACGAAGGCGGGACGATCTACCCGATCAACCCGAAGCTTGAGACGGTGTTCGGATACCGGACCTACGCCTCCCTGGACGACGTTCCGGGGGAGGTGGACGTCGTCGTCATCCTCGTCTCCGATGTGCTCGGTTCGATGGAGCAGGTCGTCCGAAAGAGGCCGGCCTTCACGGTGGTGCACGCGTCCGGTTTCTCGGAGGGTGGGTCGGCCGAAGGTCGCGCGGCCGAGGACCGCTTGCGTGAGCTCGCCCGCCGGGCCGGTACGCGTCTTGTCGGACCCAATACGAACATGAATATGTTCGAGGTACTGCCCGAGCGCGATACCCCACTTTTCGGTCTGGCCACCCAGAGCGGCCACCAGGGCCGCCCGCTCGCCGCCGCACAGGAGCTCGGCTACGGGATGAGCTACTGGGTGACCACCGGCAACGAGGCCGACCTCGGGCTGGCCGACTTCGTCGCCTTCATGGCCCGTCAGGACGATACGAAGGCAATCGCCTCGTACGTCGAGGGTTTCGGGTCGGGCGCGGCGCTGCGGCGTGCCGCCGCGGCGAGCATCGAGACCGGTACACCGTGGGTCCTGGTCAAGGTCGGCACCTCCGACCAGGGTGCCGCCGCCGCGATGTCGCATACCGGCAAACTCGCCGGTTCCGACGCCGCGATGGATGCCTTCTTCACCCAGCACGGTATTCACCGCGTGCACGATCTGGATGAGCTGCTCGACGTGACTTCGGTCCTGTCCCGCGTCCCGGCGCTGCCCGGCGCCGACGGCGTGGCGATCATCAGCGCCTCCGGTGGATCGAACGCGCACCTCGTGGATGTCGCCGTCGGCGCGGGACTGACCGTGCCGGAACTCTCCCGCGAGACCCAGGAGAAACTGCGCGAGCTGTTGCCGAAACCGCTGGCCACGAGAAATCCGGTCGACAACGGCGGCTACTCGTTGCTGAAGGGCCTCGGTTCGCGCATCGTCGATATCGTCCTCGACGATCCGGCGGTCGGCATACTGTTGCTGCCCGTCTCGACGCCGCTGCCGGCGATGGGCCCGCCCATCGAGGAGATGGCCCTGCACGCGCACCGGCGCGGCGACAAGCCGGTCATTACCCTGTCGCTGCTGCCGAGCACCGATGATCCGGTATACCGGGCGATGGTCTCCGGGGGCGTCCCCGTCGTTCGCAATATGCGCAACGGGGTGAGCGCGGCGCGCGCCTTGCTCAACCATCCCGCACGCCGGTATCCGGACGTACCCCCGGCCGTCGCTCCTTTCGTCCCGGTGCCACCGGACGCGGTGCGCACGGTGCTCAGCGAGGAGCGGTCGCTGTCCTGGCTGGCGGAGCACGGCCTGGACCCCGTCCGGCACGTGGTCGTCGACGCCGGCGACGAGGCCGCCCTGGAGACCGCGGGTGAGGCGATCGGTTATCCGCTCGTACTCAAGGCCGTGGCCGATGGGCTCGTACACAAGAGTGAGCGCGGTGCCGTCGAGGTTGGTATCGCCGACGCCGGAGAGTTGCGCGCCGCCCGGACCACCATGCTGGCGGGCCTCAGCGATTTGACCGTGCGTGCCTTCCTCGTCGCCGAACAGGCGAGCGGCGGAGTGGAGCTGCTCGTCGGTATCTCCCAGGATCCGGTCCTCGGCCCACTCGTCATGGTCGGCAGCGGCGGCACGGAGGCGGAAGCGGTCAACGATACGGCGATCTCGGTGCTGCCCTTCGACGAGCGCCGCGCCCGCGAGATGGTGGACAGTCTGCGGATGCGGCCGCTGCTCGGCGGATGGCGTGGTCGGCCCGCTCTGGACATCGGTGCCGTCGTACGGACGCTGTGCACCCTCGGTGAGATCGCCGCACGCGGCGAGGTCGCCGAACTGGACGTCAATCCACTACTCGTCCGCCCGGACGGGGTGGTCATGCTCGACGCTGTCGTTTCGGTCGTCGGATCGACCGTGGCAGAAGGGAATTGATCATGCAGGTAGAAGTCGACCTGAATCTTTGCCAGGGCTACGGGGTCTGCGCGCAGATCGCGCCCGAGGTCTTCGAATTGGACGACGACGGGTACGCCGTCGTCCCGGCGGGCACCCCGGTGCCCGAGGGTAGGGACGCCGAGGTCCGCGAGGCGGCCGTGGCGTGCCCGGCGATCGCGGTGCTCATCACCGAGGACCACTGATGGGCAAACATGCTGTGAACGACCCGGAAATCGGTCTGACCCTCGAGCACGGCCCGTTCACGACGAACTATCACGACGTCGGCGAGGGACCCCCGGTCCTGCTGATCCACGGCTCCGGCCCCGGCGTGACCGCTTTCGCCAACTGGCGCCTCGTCATGCCCGAACTCGCGAAATCGCACCGGGTCCTCGCCCCGGATATCGTCGGCTTCGGCTACACCTGGCACGCCGAGGGCGGACCGCCGGACCGGAATCAGTGGGTGGAGCATATGATCGGCTTTCTCGACACCCTCGGGGTCGAGAAGGTGTCGGTCGTCGGCAACTCCTTCGGCGGCGCCCTGGCGCTATGGCTCGCCACGACCTGTTCGGAGCGGATAGACCGGCTCGTGCTCATGGGCAGCGTCGGCGCCCCCTTCGAGCTCACCGCGGGACTCGATGCGGTCTGGGGGTACGAACCCTCGGTCGAGGCCATGGAGGAGTTGCTCACCTACTTCGTGTACGACCGCTCGCTGCTACCGGCGGATCTCGGTGAGATGCGCTTCCGTGCTTCGGCAAAAGGGGGCGCGCAGGAGCGGTGGGCCTCGCTCTTTCCCGCACCGAGGCAACGGTGGATCGATGCCTTCGCTGTCGCACCCGAGCAGTTGGCCGCCCTGCCACACCGGGTCCTGCTCGTGCACGGCCGGGACGATCAGGTGATTCCGCTGGACACCTCGCTGTACCTACTGGAGACGATCGCCGACGCGACGTTGCATGTTTATCCCCGGACCGGCCACTGGGTGCAGATCGAGCAGGCCGCGGATTTCACGGGACACGTGCAGCGCTTCCTCCGGGGGTGATCGGCGCGCTCCGGCCGACGTGACGCCGGCTCTTGGTGGCGAAGGGGGCCGACCGCTCGATCGCGTTACCGGCGGGTTGCTGTACTCCGGGCCGTTCATCGGCTACCGGGAGCCTCCTCCTCGCTGCATACGGTGACCTCGGTGACGTCGGCCGGTCGGAGCAACATCTGCTGCAGACTTGCCGGAGTGCCGGATGCCAGCGTCACCGTGGCACGGACCGTCGCCCGCCCGGCATCGAACACCAGGTGCTCGACGCCGGCGGATCTGATATGGAGGATGGTGACCAGCCTCAGTAGCGTCGAGCTGTCCGAGTGCTCGGCGAGGCCCGCTCGCACGGTCCACCGTTCGCCGGCGCGAGAGTTCGTACCGGGGGCCGCATTGTTCCCCGGTTCCGGCGACGGTACAGCCCCACTCCGTGTCCGGGGAGCCGAAGTGAGGGAGTCGCCGTGGGCCGCCACGGGCGGTCGGGCGGAAGCCGGATCAGGGGCGGCGGCGGAGGTCTCTCGGATTGTTGTCATACGGATCCTGGGGCTGTCACTGCAAGGGGCGACTTCACCATGGCCGTGCCCCCGGTGCCGGCACCACCGCATGGTCCCACGCTTCGGAACTGTGAGGTGCCGACGCCATGGGAGCGGTGTGGCCGGTCGGATTCGCGGAGTCGCCGGCAGTATGCTCGAAGGTGGCGAAAGTGAGTACATCATGCCTGTTTCGTGCGGGTATGCGGGCCGCGGGGCCGGTGGCCGATAATGGACGACGACCCGCCGAGGACACGCCCCGGGGCTGACGTTCCGGTGGCGGTGCAACTGCGCGCCGAGGGGTTCGAAGGCGCCGTGGAGGTGGGGCGTGGGGGCTCGGGCGTGGTCTATCGGTGCGTCCAGCCCGCCCTGGACCGAACTGTCGCGGTCAAGCTGCTGATCGCTGATTCGGAGGGCGGTAACCCTGCGCGTTTCCTACGAGAACAGCGTGCGATGGGCCGGTTGACCGGTCATCCGAATACCGTCACGGTCCTCCGGACCGGTGTCACCGGCGGCGGTGTGCCCTACTTGGTGATGCCGTATTACCTCTCGGGTTCCCTGGACGGGGCGATTCGCCGACGCGGTCGGTTGCCGGTGGACCGCGTTCTGCGGATCGGCCGGCGGGTCGCGGGGGCATTGGAGTTCGCGCACGGGCTCGGCATCGTCCATCAAGATGTGAAACCCGGCAATATCCTGCTCACCGAATCCGATGAGCCGGCCTTGACGGATTTCGGGATCGCGCACTTCGCCGGCGGATTCCACACCACTCGGGGCATGCTGATCGGATCTCCCGCCTTCATGGCGCCGGAGGTGCTGGACGGGGAACCTTCGACACCGGCCGGTGATGTGTTTGGCCCGGCGGGTTACTCCTCGTTTTGGTGGTTCATGTATCAGCGCGTGTCGTGGCGGGTCGCGGCGGCGAGGTTGGCGCTGACCCTGTTGTGGGTGTAGTGGTCACCGGCACCGGCAAGCCGCGGCCGACCGAACCGGGACAGCGTCGTGGATCCTGGCTCAGGTCCCACGACGCTGTTCAGCCTTGATCTGCGATCAGCAACGCCACCTGCGGGGGCAACGAGCTACGATTCGTCGGGCGCCGCGTCAGTGGTTGATCGCAATGCTCGCACGTTCGGCGTGCGCCCGAGGCGTTCACTAGCACGACAAGTCGGTCCATCGTGTGGTGTCATTCTTTTGCGTTCCATGTCCAGTCGGGCAAGCCTTCGAGCCGTTCGACCTGTTCCTCGGAGATGGCGCCCTTGGTTTTTCTCCGCCGTTGGGTGAGGACCCATACGCCGAGCCGAAAAAGAGTCTCATCGATGTAGCTCTGCGGGACGCGGGCGTGGCCGTGCTGGTCGACGTACGCGACGAGTCGGCTGAATCCTGATTCCCACTGATACACGTGAGAATTCCATGCCCAGCCGTCGACAGATTCGAGTCGCTCGATGCGGTCGGTGGAGAGCGCGTTGTTCGTGTACCTCGTTCTTTGGGTCGCTACCCATGTGCCGAGGCGGAAACCGGTCTGGTCGACATGCGGTTGAGGGACGCGGGCGTGGCCGTGCTCTGCCGTGTAGGCCAGTAGGTGAGCGAAACCCTCGTCCCACCTTTCGCTGAGCGCAGCCCAAACCCAGTCGGGTGCAGCATCCTCGATGCGTTTCACACGGCTGGCGGAGAGTGCGCCGCGGGCGCGTGCTGCACGTTGGTTTGAGGCCCAGTTTCCGAGCGAGTATCCGTTGACGACACAGTCTCCGGGTATGTGCGCGTGACCATGTCGCTCGACGAACGCGATCAGTTGGGTCAGTCCTTCCTCCCAGCGGTCGGTGTGAGCATCCCAGGTCCAACCGGTCAGCGAATTGAGTCGCTCGTACCGTTCGGTCGAGAGGCTGCCTTTGGCATGTGCGCTGCGCTGTGTCTTGCACCATCCGCCCAGCCGGTAACCATCGGCCTCGTAGGCTCTCGGTACGCGAGCGTGACCGTGCTTCTCAACGTAGGTAATGAGGTGGGCGAATCCCTGTTCCCACCGGTCGGTGTAGGGATCCCAGCTCCATCCGGGGACGGACTGTTCTATCCGACGCGCCCGTGCCGGATCGAGGGTGCCTTTGGCGTACCTGCTGCGTTGGCTCGCTACCCATGTCCCGAGTCGGAAGCCACTCTGATCCACGTGATCCTGAGGTACGAGGGCCTGGCCGTGCTTACTCACGTAGTCCACAAGGTGAGTGAGGTTCCCCTCCCACTGGTCTGCAAAGGTGTCCCAGCTCCACCTTGCCAGATCTTCAAGCCGTTTCACTTGTTCGTCCGGCGGGGCTGCTGCACGGATAGGTGACATCGATCTGGCTGGCCGAGCGGCCGGCCTGGAAGGATGTCACTGTGCCCAAGCCATATCCCCAGGAGTTCCGTGACGATGTGGTCCGGGTCGCTCGTAACCGCGAGGACGGCGTGACGTTGGACCAGGTCGCGGCCGATTTCGGGGTGCATCCGGTGACGTTGTCGAAATGGATGCGTCAAGCCGATGTCGATGACGGGACGAAGCCGGGAACCAGGAGCGGTGAGTCCGCTGAGCTGCGGGAATTGCGGCGCCGTAACCGTCTGCTCGAGCAGGAGAACGAAGTGTTGCGTCGTGCGGCAGCGTATCTGTCGCAGGCGAATCTTCCGGGAAAAGGCTCTACCCGCTCGTGAGTGAGCTCGCCGCCGACGGGATTCCCGTCGTGGTGACGTGCCGGGTATTGCAGCTTGCTCGACAACCCTATTACCGCTGGTTGAATCGTCCGGTCACCGACGCTGAACTGGTCGAGGCGTATCGGGCGAATGCGTTGTTCGACGCCCACCACGATGACCCGGAATTCGGGTATCGGTTCCTTGCCGATGAGGCCGGTGTCGCGGGTGAGTCGATGGCGGGGCGGACCGCGTGGCGGATCTGCTCGGCCAATCGCTGGTGGAGCAGGTTCGGCAAACCCCGCCGCGGGAAATCCGGCCGGCCGGGTCCTCCGGTCCATGATGATCTGGTCCGTCGCGTGTTCACCGCGAAGGATCGGAATCGGTTGTGGCTGGCCGATATCAGCGAACACAGGACCGGTGAAGGCAAACTCTATATTTGCGCGATCAAGGACGTGTTCTCCAACCGGATCGTGGGCTATTCGATCGACTTGAGGATGAAGTCCCAGCTCGCGGTCACTGCGTTGAACAATGCTGTCGCCCGCCGCGGTGAGGCCGCCGGCTGCATCGTCCATACCGACCGCGGGTCGCAATTTCGTTCCAGGCGTTTCGTTCACACCTTGAACCGGCATCGGATGGCCGGGTCCATGGGCCGTGTTGGCGCGGCCGGTGACAATGCGGCGATGGAGAGCTTCTTCAGCCTCCTGCAACGCAACGTGCTCGACCGGCAGCGGTGGGATACCCGCGAGCAACTACGGATCGCGATCGTGACCTGGATCGAACGGACCTACCACCGCCGACGCCGCCAATCCCGGCTCGGTCGATTGACCCCGGTCGAATACGAGACGATCATGACCCCAGCAGCAGCCGGTAAGGCTGCGTAACCACTGTCACCTGATCGTGCAGCAGCCCCGGCATGCGTTCTTTGGCGTACCTGTCGCGCTGGGTAAGAACCCACTGCCCGAGACGGAAGGTTCCGACCATACATGCTTTCGGGACGCGGGCGTGGCCATGCTCTTCCACAAAGCTGGCGAGGATAGCAAATCCGTGTTCCCACTGGTCGGCGATCGGGTTCCACGTCCAACCGGGCAATGCCGCCAACCGCAGTTGCCGGGCGGCGGAGAGGCTGCCGGTGGACTGTGCGCGACGTTGCACTCCGACCCACTGACCGAGCCGGAATTTGTCCTCTGATCCGAATGCGTCCGGTACTTGGGCGTGGCCGTGCTGGTCAACGTAGGCCGCCAGGTGTTGGAATCCCCGCTCCCACTGGTCTGCAACGGCATCCCAAGTCCAGCCGGGCAGGGCTTCCAACTGACGCCGTCGCTGGGCAGATAGATTCCGGTTGCGGCGCTGAACTTTGCACCACTGCCCGAGTCGGTACCCTGCTTGGTCGACATGACCGGTGGGGACGCGGGCGTTGCCGCGTTGGTCGTAGGCGTTCAGGTGCCGGAATCCCAGCTCCCACAGGTCAACTCGGACATCCCATGTCCAACCGGGGAACTGCTCGAGGCGTCGTTGCTGTTCCACGGTCAAGGTGCATTTGGCACGTCGGTTGCGTTGTGTACCAACCCAGCTTCCCAGCGGGTATCCCGTTTCATCGACATACGATTTGGGAATCTGTGCACTGCTGCCGTCGTCGCTCTCGGCCTCGCACACGGCGACCCCACCACCCTCGCTTCGGGTCCCGCGCTGCCGATGGCACGCGTCGAGCAACCGGCCCGATCCACGGCCGTGCACCGCATCCGGCCTGTCGACACCAACGGCCGCGTCGTCGACAAAGCGATCGTCGGCGCCCTCGACTGGCATCCCGGAGATCTGCTGTCCTGGCGCGTCACCGGCGGCCTGATCCTGATCACCCGCCCCGGCCACGGCACACGCGGCGTCACCAAATACGGCCACATCGCCATCCCCGCCGCCGTCCGGCACGCCGCCAGGATCCGGATCCGCGAGCGTGTCCTGCTCGCGGCCGACCCCGACCATGCCCTGCTGTGCTCACGGCGGTCACCGCCGCTACCGCGCTGGTCGTGCTCTCCCGAGGGTTGTTGCCGTTTCTTCCGAACGTAGCGAAAGATCTGCTGTTGTCCACGGTGCACGACCTGACAGTGTCCGGTAGCATCATCTCGATGGAATCCGTCGAGGACTTGGCGGCGCTACGCAGAGATCCGCATTTCGAGGACATCTGGACCCGGATGGGTCGGCGGATGGGGCTCGACGTGACCGAGCTGTGGCCGGATGAACCGAACTATCATGCCGATCGGTGGCTGGCCGATCACAACTGGACCGTATTGTCGGTGTACGCCACCGATGTGGCACAGCAGTACCAGCGCCCCTTGGACGACGGACCCATGCTGACGAATCTGTTCATCACGGCGCAGCGATAGGTCACGCACCAGCGGTGTCCATCGTGTGAGACGGCGCGGTCTTACCGGCTTCTTCGCCGACGCGGCCGGTCGGCACGATCTACCATTACCGGCCGACCGAAGACGCCGTGTACGCCGACGCGCTCGACCAGGCGCGAACCACCAGACATCGGAGAGCACGACGATGTCCGGGGTGTGGCGGGCGTGATGGTGGTTCGGCCGGGGCCCGCGGGGTGAGCGTCGAGTGTCACCAGATGTTCGACCTGCCGCCGAGTCAGCTCGAGGTGACCGAGCATCGGTTGGTGACCCGCCGCCACAAGGTCTGGTACGAGGACCCCGGCACAGAACAGTCCCCGGTAGTCTCCATCGATTCCCTGAACCTCAGTCGTCGCTGTGGGCTCCGGTTGTCGACTGGCTTGCCGGGGGCTTAGCCGGATCTCTCATAGTGCTACCGCCGCTATCCGGACGTCTCCTTCGAACGCGTCGCACTCTTCGGTATTCCGGTGTATATCCAGTCTCCTCTGGATCGGCCATCAGTCAAGACCTGACCTGACCTGCGGGTGCGATCGCCGCCGGACTGGATCCCGATGACGAGTCGACGAAGGTTCTCCGAAGACTCCAGTCCGGGTGTAGTCAGGGACACCCCGGCGGTCCGGTTCGGTGGCCTTGACCCGGCTAACACTATTAGCCATTATTGGCTAATAGTGTTAGCCGACCCGAGGAAGTGATGGTCATGTCGACAACGGTCGCCGAGAGTCCGGTTCATCGGCAGAGGTATGCCATAACCGCGCGTACCCGGAGTCGGCTCGGGCGCGGCCTACTCTGGCTGGCGGCGGCCGGTGCGGTAGCGTCCGCGGCGACCGCGGTCGGCGGGGTCGCCGACGCGCAGCCGGCGGTGAAGGTGGTCGAGACCTGGCGGGCGTACGGCTATGTGATCTTCGCCGGCCTTTTCGCGCTCCTCGCTCTGCGGCCGAACGACTACCGGGGCGTCTGGGAACTCGTCATCCTCCACAAGGTGGCGCTCACCGTGACAGCCCTCGTCTACAGCCGGAACGACGCGATCGAGGGTGCCGGCGCGATTCTGGTCTGGGATGGGGGGCTGTCGGTTGTCCTGCTCGTCGCCTACCTGCTCTGCCGTGGCTGGTCGTCGTGGGCGGCGCCGGCATCGGCCCGGACCTCTGGTGGGCGCGGGTGAACCGGCGCGAAGAGATCGTCGATGTGGCCGAGTGGTTGCTCGAGCGGGACGGTCCGGGTGGTGTCACCATGCGGCAGGTGGCCGAGCGGTTGGGCATTCAGGCGCCATCGCTGTACAAGCATGTGTCGGGTAAGGCCGATATCGAGGTGGCGTTGCAGCAGCGAGCACTGCAACGCCTGACTGTGGCGCTACAAGCCGCCGAAGACCTGCCGGCCCTCGCGGCGGCCTATCGCCGGTGGGCGCTGCAACACCCCAGGCTGTACGAGTTCGCCGCGCGAACGCCGCTGGCCCGGGAACGGATCGAACCAGGGGTCGAAGTCGCCGCGGCCGCCCGGTTACTGCGGATGACGGGCGGCGACCAGGTGGGAGCCCAGGCGTTGTGGGGCATTGCGCACGGGCTGGTGGATCTCGAACTGGCAGCCCGGTTCCCGGCTGACGCGGACCTGGACGCGGTGTGGGCCCGTGCCGTGGCTGCGTTCCATCCGTCCTGACCCCGCCCCGGCCCTTCTTCTGCGGTCGGCTCACGTTCTGGTATCTCGCCATACCAGCAACCTGGACCGTCTGTCGGATATGGCGTGGTTGGGCTGGTAGGGGTTGAGGGACAGTCGCCCGAGATCCGGCGAGTACGGCGACCCCTATTCGTGTAGGCGGCTGTTCGTGACGAGGTGGATCAGTTCTGGACGAGCTTCATGGAGATGTAGTGGTTGATGCCGGTTCGTTTGGTATGGTGCACTTTCCGTCGTTTGTATTCGACGAAGCCGAGTCTTTCGTAGAGTGCGAGCGCGGTGGTGTTGGTGTCGGCGATGTCCTCGAGGAGGTACTCGCGATATCGGGGGAGCGCGAGTAGATGAGTCAGCAATGCGGTGGCGACCCCGCGGCCTTGGTGATGCGATGAAGTCCCCACGAATTCGAGAGACGCTGTCGCGTCGCCGGCTGCGGGGATGGTCCGCAGGAATTCTCGCCGGAGATCGCTCACCTCGTGTTCCGGCACGAGTTCCTCAGGACCATCCCAGAAGCCGGTGCCCAGACAGCCTCCCTCGAATTCGTCGCGGCAGCAACGCAGTACAAGGGTCAAGGGGTTGCCACCGCCCTGCTGCAACATCTCCTCGCGCTGCCTCAGTATCGCGAGTACCTCCTGGATGGCATCTCCGATATCAACACCAGAGCGCTGGCCCTCTACGAACGGCTCGGTTTCGTCGAGTACAAGCGACGCAAAGTACGCCACACCAGACGGACGGGCATCAACCATTACATCTCCATGAAGCTTATTCAGGACTGATGCGGCACAAAGCGGGCGCCATGGGGTCTATCTCAGGAAGTCGATTCCTCTCTGCTCATCGATGGTGACACCAGAGCGGCGCAACTTGTCACCAGGCACGGCGGTCGGACAGATCCGTTCTACGAGTTCGCTGCGAGGATCGCTCTGAACGGAATGGCCGATGAATCGGTGGATGCGTGCCGGGGCTTGGATTTCTCGCCGTGAGCCGGATCGGCGTCGGAGTCTGAGAGCTGTTCTTTCCGGTGCACCTGTTCTCGCTCGAAGTCGACGACATATGGACGGGTGACGAGCACACGTCCGTCTTCGATGCAAACGGCGTACGCAGCCAGCCGGAAACTCATCTCCGAAAACCTACTGTTATGCGGGCCGGGCCGTGCGCGAGCCCTTTGCCGAGATAGTCGCGTTCCTTCGTCGCAATTCGACTTCGATACCTTCCGCGGCGCCTGAACCCGAGTCCCACGACGATCGAGTGGGTGATCACTCATCGACTAGAGCGGAAGGCACGCGCAAACTGTCGGTTGCGTGAGCCAGCGCGTCCGTCGAGGCGGTCACGAAATCGAGCAGATCCGCCAGCGACTCGGCGTCGCGGCCCACGAACTCCTCCCCGATCGCCCGGCCGAGCCCGGCGAACAACGGGGAAACCTGCCGCGCGGCCTTGCTGGTGATTACGACGAGGATCCGTCGCCGATCGGCCGGATCACGCTCGCGTGCAACATATCCGGCCCTTTCGAGCCGATCGATCATGGCGGTCACGGCCCCACCGCGCGTGATGCCGATGTCCTGCGCCAGCTGCCCCGGAGTCCGCGGGCCATCCATGCTCAACAGGTTCAGACAGCTCAGGTCGGTGATGGCGATACCGAGACGATTCGCGACGGCAGAATGGAACAGCACCGTCCGCGTCGTCTGCCACCGCAGCGCGAGCTGCAGCGAATTCAGGGTCTCCCTCCGGGCCTTCCCCGATGTCACCGGCGACCCCTCCTTCCTAATATCTCTAAAACAGAGAGACTCTCATAGCGAGAGTATACCGAGATCGAGGAGATGGACGATGACCGTGAAACGCGCGATCCCGCTGTGGCTGCTGGTGATATTCGTCGGGATCCAATTCGGGGCGGGCTGGTACGAGAAGCTCGGCGTCATCCCCATGTGGGCCGACGCGCCCCCGGACCAAATACTCGACGCCATGAACGAATCCGGTTTCCAGAGGGCCGGCCGTGCGTTCTGGCCGTTCGTCTCCCCGGTCGTCGCGCTACTGTCGCTGATCAACCTCTACCTGGCGTGGCGCACCCCCGTAGCCTTCCGCCGCTGGTGGCTGGCGGCGGCAGGTACCATGGCCGTCTACTCGCTGTCGACCTACGGCTATTTCGCCACGCAGATGCTGATCTTCCAGTCCCACGGCGGGGACTGGACGCCCGAGCGAGTCGAGTCGTTCATCGACACCTGGACCACCCTGAACTACGGGCGTATGGCGCTCGGCGGAATCGGCTGGCTGTGCGGGCTGCGAGCGCTTTCGCTCTCGGGCAATGCCACCCGGACCACGCCGACGGTAGCCGCTGTGGCATAGCGCAAACCCCGTTCTTCGGGTAGTCGGCTACAGCGCGTGTGCGGTACCGGGCCCTGCTCGGCGTGCGGAAACGCCGTGAACTCCAGATTGCCAGGTGCAGGAGATGGTTGAGACCCGGGCTGCTGATCATAGGGGTAAGGAGACGATGTTTCTGCAAGTGATCATTGCCGAGCATCGACAAGGTTCGCCGAAAACGGCGCGGAGTGCCCGGCAGTCGACCACCGAGGGCGACGCGGTCTTCGTCGCAACCGGAGTCGCCAACTACGACGAAACCCTCGTGGAACGCCCGGGCGAACTGGATCTGCACAGGAGCACGCCTGTTCGGTACCTCAGTTTCGGACATGGCATCCATCACTGCCTGGGACGCAACCTCGCCCGCGCCGAACTACAGATCGCATTCTCCGCACTCATGGGTCGACTGCCGAGCCTGCGCCTGGCAGTCCCGCCGACCGGATAACGATCACGCCCGGTTCCGGCCCGGACAGCCTCCCAGTGACCTGGTAACCCAGCCGCAACCACCCACACGAACGAGCGGCCTCTGGTGATCATTCTGCTTGCCTTCATCGACCTCAGCGCGGGCAAGCCAGTTCCGCGAACACGACTCGGAGATCTCCAAGCTCTCGGCGACCTGTCCGACCGATTTGTCGCTGGTTCGGGCGAGAGCCCGATCGCGCGCTGCCGGAACTCCGGCGGGTGTACTGCAGGTGTACTGCAGGCATCCAGACTCCTCTCGGAGGCGAGTATCTCGCCTTTCCGTTGGTGTCCGGAAGGCCGGGGCAACCTCAGCTTCATCATGGGAAGGAGTGGCGAGCGCCGGGCTTGTCCTCTGTGGTCTGTCCGGACCCGGTCGGCGCCGAAGCTGCTGCCGAGGGGCGATGCTTCGCGCGCACTGTGCCGCGCCGCGGATGGTCGGATGTAGCGCTGGGTAGCGCGGGCGCGACAGGCGTCAAGTGATCTGGGGCAGTTCCGGCAGCGGCTGGGAGATCAGCCGTTGTGCACTGCGTTTGTTCATCCCGAACATGCGCAGTACGCGGTAGGTCATCTCGTCGGAGAGGAAATCGGCGTCTGCTTCGGGCTGTGCATCCAGCAGTTGGAGGACCCCGAGAAGAGCGCCGCCGGCCGCCATAACGGCCATATCGGGGTTCATCGGCTCGAACCGCCCGGCTTTCTGGGCGGCGAGGATATCGCGGCGGGCACGCGGGGCCAGGCCCTCGTCGCGAAGCATGATCGATATTCCGCTGTTGAGGACAACGCGTACCATCTCCGGAAGTCGGCGTTGCAGGCGGCCTGTCATGCGGAAGCTGACAGCGAATACCTCGGCGGGGTCGTCGTAGAGGGCTACTATTCCGTCGCGCATCTCGCTGTAGACCTGGAGTGTGGATCGAACAGCCTCGTCGAACAGTTGATCTTTGGACTCGAAGTGGTTGTAGAACGACCCGAAACCGACATCCGCGGCATCGGTGATCTCCTGGATGCTCACAGCGGAACGGCCTTCGGATAAGAACTTGCGTGCGGCGCCCAGGAGGGCGTTGCGGGTGCGCTCGCGGCGCCGATCGGTGCGGGTGCGCACCTCGGGTTCGGCTGTCATCGGGCCCTCCACCTCGGTTTGTCACCGATAATCGTACCTGACGAAATTCTCAGACTCGATTTCGGAACCAGTATGCGTTCGACCGGGATGCTCGGGCTCAAGCCGAGCGGACTTTCTGAGTATTTCGTCAGCATCTGCTTGACATCGAGTTTCCTCGTGACTGATGATTTCATCATTAAACCGATGGAGGTGGCCGTGACAAGCACAGACAACGACGCCGAAGCCGGGCATACGGTCCTGGTCGGCGACCGCGAGATCTTCTACACCGAATCGGGCACCGGGCCGGTGGTGGTGTTGCTGCACGGCGGCGGCCCAGGAGCCTCGGGCCTGTCGAACTATTCCCGCAATATCGACGTGCTCGCCCGGCGGTTCCGGGTAATCGTTCCGGATATGCCGGGCTACGGCCGGTCCACCAAGCGGATCGATCAGTCCGATCCGTTCGGCGATCTGGCGGCTGCGGTCGGTGGCCTGCTCGACGCACTCGGAATCGACTCCGCGCATCTGGTCGGTAATTCCTACGGCGGTGCCGGGGCGCTGCGGCTGGCGATGGATCGGCCGGAGAAAGTCGGCCGGATGATCCTGATGGGTCCGGGTGGGATCGGTTCCACCCGGGCGCTGCCGACCAAGGGCCTGCAGTCGCTGCTGTCCTACTACGGCGGCGACGGGCCGAGTCGGGTGAAGCTGGCCGAGTTCATCCGGGAATACCTGGTCTACGACGTGAGCGCGGTGACCGAACAGATGATAGACACTCGTTACGAAGCCAGTCTCGATCCCGAGGTGATCGCGAATCCGCCGCTGCGCCGGCCCTCGGGTCCGTCGGCACTGAAAACACTGTGGCGCATGGATCTCACACGGGATCCGCGGCTGGGCAGGGTCAGGCATCCGACGCTGGTGCTCTGGGGAGCCGAGGACAAGGTGAACCGCCCGGCCGGGGCGCGGATGCTCGCCGACCGCATGCCGGACTGCGATATCTACCTGCCCGCGAACACCGGGCACTGGGTGCAGTGGGAACGTGCGCAATTGTTCAACGATCTGGCCGCCGCCTTCCTCGGAGGCCGAGATGAGTGATTTCCTGCGTCCGAACACCGATGCTTCGGTGTTCGGCGCTGTCCATCTCGGCTACCTGGCGGTGGAGTCGCGCAAGATCACCGAGTGGCACCGGTTCGGTGCATCAGCAATCGGCCTGCACGTCGACGAGCCGGACAGCGAGACGCTGCGGTTCCGCTTGGACGACCGGGCCTGCCGGTTCCTGATCCGCCACGGACCCGCCGAGGATGTGACCGCGCTGGGCTGGCAGGTCGACGATCACGAAACCTTCGATCGGATCCTGGCGCGGGTGAGCGAGCGCGGCGTCCCGATCGAGGCGGGCACCGCCGAACAGGCGGCGCTGCGCGGGGTGGAGCGGTTGTGGCGGTTCCCCGGCCCGAAGGGGATCGCGACCGAGATCTTCACGACCGCGACGACCACCACCGAACCGTTGCGGATGCTCAGCTCCGCTTGGGTGACGGGCAAGGCCGGGATGGGGCATGTGGCGATCGTGTCGCGGGAGCCGGAATCGATGCACGGCTACTACCGGACGCTCTTCGACTCGCGGTTGTCGGATTTCATCGACGAGAACGTCTCCGGGCTGCGGATGAAGATCCGGTTCCTGCGGGTCAACGAACGCCATCACTCGGTCGCGATAGCCAATATCCGCGGCATCAGGATAGACCCGATCCGCACGCGGGTGCAGCACGTGAATATCCAGTCGGCCACGCTCGACGATATGCTTGCCGCCTACCGCCGGGTCACCGATCTCGGGTTCCGGATGGCGTGGTCGGTCGGCCAGCACACCAACGACCGCGAACTGTCCTTCTACTGCCTCACCCCGTCGGGTTTCGAACTCGAGGTCGGCTGGAACCCACTCGTACTGAACCCCGACGTCGAGGCCGCATGGCAACCGGTCACCCACCGAGGTATCAGCATCTGGGGCCACGACACGGTATCGGAAACCGCGCTGGACAAACTCGCCCAGATCCGCAATGCCGCCAGGCGGCTGCGCACCCCCGAGATCACAGTCCCGGAGCTGGCAGGAGGGCTGCCGCGATGAGCGATATCGATTACGAGGTCGTGATCGTCGGTCTTGGCCCGACCGGTCTGACCCTGGCCAACCTGCTGGGCCGGCGAGGCATCGAGGTGCTGGTCCTCGAGCGGGAACCGGAGTACTACGGCCTGGCCCGCGCGGTCTACACCGATGACGAGGGCTTGCGTATCTTCCAGACCGCCGGTGTCGCCGATGAACTCGCCGCCGATATGAATGTGGACTCCACCGTGCAGTGGGTGCGCGGAAACGGCAAGGTCCTCGCCCAGTTCAACGAGACCGCACGGCCGCTGGGCTGGCCTATCTCCAACTTTCTCTACCAGCCGTACCTGGAGAACTCGCTGGAACGAGCCCTCGACCGGTATCCGCATGTGACGGTGCGCCGCGGGCGGGCGGTGACGGATTTCGATCAAGGGGGTGAGTTCGTCGATATCGAACACGCCGGGTGTGCCGGTGCGGGTTACGGCAAGCGGGAACCGGTGACCGATCCCCGCACCGCCGAGCGGGTACGCGCCCGGTTCCTCGTCGGCTGCGACGGCGGCCGCAGCGTCGTGCGGGCCCGGCTGGGAATCGAGATGTCGGGCACCAGCTTCCCCGAACGCTGGCTGGTCGTGGACCTGAAAGCATGTGAGGGCGTCGATGCTTTCCGGCACCTGCCGTATTTCGACTTCGTCTGTGAACCCGGATTGCCGATCGTGTCCTGCCCACAGCCCGGCGGGCACCACCGTTTCGAGTTCATGCTGCGTAAGGAACAGACCAAGGAGGAGATGGAGGACCCGGAGACGGTCCGGCGCCACATCGCCCGATATGTCGATCCCGACGAAGTCGAGGTGCTGCGCAGACTCGTCTACACCTTCAATGCTGTGGTCGCCGACCGATGGCGCGACGGCCGCATCCTGATCGCCGGCGATGCCGCGCATATGACCCCGCAATTCATCGGCCAGGGCATGAACTCGGGGGTACGTGATGCGGACAACCTGTCCTGGAAGCTCACTACGATCCTGCGCCACGGCGCCGATCCGGCGATCCTGGACAGCTACGAAACCGAACGCCGCCCGCACGCCGAGGCCATGATCGATCTCTCGGTATTCAACAAGAACCTGGTCTCCGTAGACAACGCCGCGCTGGCCCGAGCCCGCGATATCGGCCTGATGACCGCGATCCGGATACCGGGCCTCGGCAGCTGGATCAAGGCCGCGAAGATGAAACCTCGCCCGCGTTTCCGCCGCGGTGCCTACCTCGGGCTACCCCGCCCACGGGTTCGTGGTGTGGAGGGAATGCTGGCTCCACAGCCCGAAATCCGCACCTACGAGGGGAAACACCGGCGGCTCGACGACACGCTCGGCCTCGGGTTCGCCCTCCTGGGGTACGGCGTCGACCCCCGCCGCGCGCTGTCTGCCGCCGATCTCGCGACCCTGCACGCGTTGGACGCGACGTTCGTCGTGGTCTATCCGCGCGGCGGCCGGCCGCAAGGGAAACCGGGTGACGGGCGCGACGACATCGTCGATATCGAAGACCACACAGGTACTTTGACCAGGTGGTTCCGCAAGGCGGGAGTCCGCCCCGGGGGTGTGGTCGTGCTGCGGCCGGACCGTTTCGTTTTCGGCACCGCCGCGAGCGGCGTGATCGCGCCTCTTATCGCGGCATTACGTCGTCAATTGCGTCTGTCCGGTGAGCCGGCGGGCTCGAAAGCCACCGAAGCCGTTTCCTCGCGTGCGGAAGCCTGGTGATTGCGGCCTGATGTCCGGTCCGTGTTCCCTGAAAGTGAGTTTGGCTGAGCACCCCTCATTTCGCCGCTGCGACCAGCCGGCGGCGCCTCCTCGGTGGCGCGGCGGCCGCGACATCGGGCGTCGCCGCGCTGGCCGCGTCGTGTCCGTCTGCTACGAAAGCGCAGGCCGTCCCCAGGCAAGAGCAATCCCCACCGCCGTCGGGCGTCTGTCGGATCGACCTGCACGCTCATTTCCTGCCTCCCGACTATCGTGCATCGCTGCTGGAACACGGCCATCTGACGATCGGCGTGGGCGAACCGCAACTGCCTTCCATACACCGGCCGGCGGGACGGAGGAGAAGTGCCATTCAAGTCCTGTAGAGGAGGATGCTCCCGAAATAGGGACAGTGGCAACTCCGGCCGTTGTCGCTGCCGTGCACGAGAACAGCAAGGTGTGAGAGTTGCGGCGAGAGAGTCCGCTGTCTCGACTTTTCTCGGACATGGCTGATGGACTGCGTAAGCGCGAGGTGCCCGGAATCGCTGGGCACCACGAGCGCGCTTACAGAGGCCCGCTCGGTGCGGATGGTCTGCGGGACTCGGCCGGTAGGCATGATGATGCCCAGGCGGCGGCAGCCGGACAGCTGAACGACGCCACGGAGCCCGTCAGGCGAGATGGTGAGGAGAAGACAGGCCCTGCAGATGAGGGAATGGCCGGATTCACACCGGACTCCCTCGTCAGCGTCGTGGCCAACCGGCGCTCGGTCGACTGGAATGCCATAGTCGGCGACCATCGCGCGGTCCTGTTGGGTGAGCGTCACTACAACGCGCCGGGACGAGAGTTCCTGGCCGGCCAGGCTCGAGCCATACGGGAAGCGGGAATCACTCACTTCGGTGTCGAGGCACCCCCACATTCGGCGTTCGACGAGCTGAACGCGGGCCGACCCGCAGATCTCACACAAGTCGGATTGAGGCACTTGTCAGGATACGAGGAGGTGATCCAGGCGATGAAGGCCGAAGGTATCACCGTCGTCCCTCTCGACATGCCTCGATCCGCAAATCCGGCCGGCGACGCCCGAGACGCCCGAGACAGAAATATGGCCGACTCCATCGACGGCATCTTGTCCCGAGAACCCCGACACCAAAGTCGCCGCCCTGCTGGGCCGCCTCCACACCGGCAACACTTCGCAATACTTCCCGCCCAACGCCGGTACGATTCTGCACGCCGGCCCACACTCGACGACCAGCATCGCGTTCACGGGAGGCTACGACAGGACCAACGAACTCGCCACCGTGGCACGCGATCACAACGCCGCCGGTGAAACCTTTTTCGCAGATCTCCGGGACTACCACAGCGCCGGCGGAGATTTCTGTTCCGGCGAGGACGCCTATCTCCACCTACCCCAATCCGACCCACCACCCCACCTGTCCCCGATGTTCGGTGTGAGGCGACATCGGCGGCGCTGGGAGTCGCCCTGGGAGACATGACGGCGGCAATGACCGATTCCTGACAATCGCCGCGGTCGCGCCAGAAACCGACATTCGAAAGGGTGATCGGGACCAGGCGCGTCGTCGGCCTATTTCCGGGCAGCAGGTTGTCCCTCTCGATGCAGTGGACTCAGAACAAAGTATCGCGCAACCGCAGCGGCCGGTAGCCGGTCGGGCCGAGTTGGGCGAGTCCGTGCACGGAGCGAAACTCACCGAGCCCTGTCGACCGGTGTCGAGATCTCCCTGAATCCCGCCGGTGCTGCACCGTTTCGACTCGCTGGTATCACGAACTGACGGCGGACCACGGGCTTTCTATTCGGCATCCTCATGGCGGCATTTTCTGCTGCTGTCAGAAGGTCGGGGTCAGCGTGGGAGCCTGATCCATAGGGCCCGCTTCGGGCCGACGACCTGTCATTCGGCGTCGCGGGCGTCGGGATCGCGCGGCGGTCGGGTGTGTTCCGCCGAGATCGGGCAGCGGGAAGGAGTAGTGCCTATCGATGCGCTGTGGCTGCGGATGAACGCCGACAGCGGGGCGGCGTCCTCGTCGCGAACCGGATATTCTTGTACGCGCAGCTGTTCCAGGGCGCCGTCGCTGTATAGACGGTGTTCCACAGTGCGAGGCAGTTGAGCATCAGCCCGAGTGCGGAGAGCTGGTCTTCCATGCCCACGTATCTTCCATGCCCTCGTAGTAGGTGTGGTCATCTCGCTTTCTTCCCGTGGTAGATCCGCCCAGGTCGTGGCGTCCTCAACTTCTCTTTCCGCAGCCGCGCCGACTCGTCCCACTCGACCGACGACAATCCCGCCGAGGCCGGCGCCGCAGATCGAGATCCTGGGTCGAGGGCCTTCTCGACCCACAACCTCGAAGTCTCGTGATGCAACCCGTCATCGACGTATATGATTCAGTCCCGTAGAGGACTGCGGCTCGCAGTGTCGAGGCCATGGTGCTGGTTGACCGGGACATATCACAGGAACTGATCCCCGGTTGCCGGGTGATCCGGGAACACTCTCGGGTCCGGCTGAATATCGCCCTCTGTCATGCTTCATGCATGTCGTCAGAGTCGGTCGAGGTGTTCGAGCAGTACCGGGCGCGACTCCTCGGCCTGGCGTACCGGATGCTCGGTTCCGCGGCCGAGGCCGAAGACATCGTCCAAGAGGCGTATCTGCGGTGGCAGTCCACCGAACCCGGTTCGGTGGAGGCGCCCTCCGCATGGTTGGCCAAGGTCGCGACAAACCTCTGTCTGAACCAGCTCGATTCCGCACGCAATCGCCGAGAGCGATACGTCGGGACGTGGTTGCCCGAGCCGGTGCTGACACCGGACAGTGATTTGGGGCCGCTGGAGACGGCTGAGCAACGTGACACGGTGTCGTTCGCTTTCCTTGTGCTCGCCGAACGGCTGAGCCCGACCGAACGAGCGGTATTCGTGCTGCGCGAGGCATTCGGCTACAGCCATCGTGAAGTGGCCGAGCTGATCGGACTTTCGGAGCCGAACTGTCGACAGCTCCACCGTCGCGCGCGGAAACGATTGGCCGGAACCGAGCTGTCGCGCTCGCCGACCGACCTGCTCGACCACCGAGCGCTGGTGGAGCGGTTCCTGACCGCTGCACAGGACGGCGATCTCGTCGGCCTGGAGCTGATGCTCGCCACGGACGTCAGCTCGGTCACCGACGGTGGTGGCCGGCCCGGTGTAGCGCGCCGGCCCCTGCAGGGCGCGGCGAAGGTCGCACGATACCTGGCGGCGACGGCGAGCCGCAGTGTTGCGGATGTGCAGACGCGCGTCCGCGAGGTCAATGGTGTGCCCGCATTACTGGCCTGGTCGGATTCGGTGCTGGTCGGCGTGCTCGTCCCGGAGATCATGGGCCGGTCTGTCACTGCTGTCCGGATCGTGGCCGACCCGGACAAGCTCCGCTTCCTGGGTACCCAGGTGGCGCGGTTGTCACGTTGACCGGGGCTGTTCGGTTCCTTGTGGTGTAGGACGAATCCTCGAACCATGACGGAGCGAAATGACTACAACCGTACTGGTCACCGGCGGAACTGGACGGCTCGGACGTGCCCTGGTGCCGCGGCTCGCCGCCGCCGGCCACACAGTGCGCGTGCTGACGCGCTCGACCCGCGCCCCCGCCGACTGGGAATGGGCGCGCGGTGACCTACGCACCGGGAACGGAATCGCGGCGGCGGTCACCGGTACGCAGGTGATCATCCACCTGGCCACGACAAATGGGCACGGCGATGTGGCTGCGATCCGCAACCTGATCGATGCCGCGGCAACAGCCGGAAAACCACACCTGGTATACGTATCGATCGTCGGCATCGACAAGGTCGCACTCGGCTACTATCGCGCGAAAGTGGACTGTGAGCGCCTCCTCGAGGAATCCGGGCTCCCGTGGACGATTCAGCGCACGACACAGTTCCACGACATGATCACCGCGATCTGTGATGCTCAGAGCAGGCTACCGGTAACGATTATGCCGTCGAAGGTGAGCTTCCAGCCGATCGACGTCACCGAGGTCGCCGATCGGCTCGTCGGTATCGCCGCGGGGCCGGCCGCGGCACGGATGCCCGACCTTGGCGGACCGCAGGTGCGTAGCGCGGCCGAACTGGCCCGCACCTACCTCAGGGCGATCGGACGTCGCCGCGCGGTGTGGTCGATTGCATTGCCGGGCAAAGCGATGCGCGACTACCGTGCGGGTTACCAGCTTTGCCGGGAGCGGGCGGTCGGACAGATCGCATTCGACGAGTTCGTCATGAGGGTTGCGTTGGAACGGAGTGGCCGATGAATCGGTGGGTGCGTACTGGTATCGGATTTCTCGCCGCGAGCCAGACCAGCGTCGGCATCTGGGCACTGCTCTTGCCGGTGAATTTCTTCTCGCTCGAAGTCGTCGGCATGGGAATGGCCTACAACGAGCACCTGATGCGCGACTACGGTGCCATGACTCTTGCCAGCGCGGTGGTGCTCGGCGTCGCAACAGTCCATATGGGACGGATACTTACGGTTGTCGCGTTGGCAATGTATCTGACGTGGGCGGTTCCACACTTTATTGTGCACCTGACGATGCTCGACCATATCGCTCCGTCAACGGGTGTGGTGCTGATCACAGCGCTCGGAGTGGCGGTCATACTATCGGCCGGGCTGCTGGTCTGTGTGGTGTCGAGCGGCAGCGGAATGCGTGGGCCCGGGCGATAGGCATAGACCTAAGTTATTGCGCTGTTTGCAGCGCTGCTGTTAGGGGCTGCTGCACAGATAGGTGATTGCGACCTGATCGTGCAGCAGCCCCGAGCGCGAAGTTGCAATCTTCGATTCGAAGCGCTCCCAGGTCAACTGCTCGAGCACTCTCATGCGATGGCCGACCTGCCGCACGAAGCCAACATCCTGCGCTGGGTATCGGTAGCTCCGCCCACCGTCCTGGCTTCACCGAGAACTGGAACGTGACGACGCCGAGTACCTGCTATCCGCATCCTCCACTGACCAGGGAGAACGGTGTGCAGATGTCGCGCCCGGCCCCGGATCCTTGCGCGGCGAAGGAGGTGAGGTTTGCCGCGTTAGTAAATTGTGATTTACTAACGCCATGGTCCGTCCTCGGGAAACGGCGAGCGATGAGTTGCTCGCGCAGGTGCATGAGCTACTCCTCGGGAGTGGTCTGGCCGGATTCACGCTCGGTGATGTCGCCGCCCGTGCAGATGTCTCTCCTGCAGCCCTCATCAAGCGTGTCGAGTCAAAGTCCCAGCTGGTCATCTCCGTTTCGGAGCGCTGGCCTGCCTCGATTGCACCGGGGCCGGCCTCCGCGATCTGCGGGACTCCGCATTGCGAACTCTACTTGTGGAAGGGTGGTAGCAGGAGACGCGAATCCCCGAGTCCGCAGTCGGAGAGGCTCGCGCGCAACTTCCGTTCGCTTCCGATCGCCGCAGGGCAGCGCGCATGTTGCGCGCCTTGGTAGCCGGTCTCCATTTTTCCTGGTCGCTCGCCCCTGTCGGCAGTCTGGTCGACAATGCACGCGACCGGCTCGTCACCCATATCAACTCATGGAAGGAATTCGGATGACTGCATCCAGCCGCCCCTTGGCAGGACGGGTCGCCCTGGTAGCCGGGGCTACCCGCGGTGCAAGTCGCGCGATCGCCGTGGAACTCGCGCGAGCGGGAGCATTCGTTTACGCAACCGGCCGAAGCAGTGCTTCTGCAGGGAGGTCGGAGATCGATCGGCCCGAAACGATCGAGGATACGGGCGACCTCATCGCCGCCGTCGGAGACGGGCGCGCGCTCGTCGTCGACCATCTCGACATATCGGCGGTGGCAGACCTGGTTGGACAGATCGAATCGGAAAAGGGCCGACTGGACATCTTGGTGAACGGTCTGTTCGGCGGCGACATCTATGCCCAGTTCGGCGACAAACTCTGGGAGCACAACCTGGAGCGAGGCCTACGTATGCTGCGACTGGGTATCGACGGCCATGTCATCACCGCGCACCAGATGCTTCCGCTGATGTTGCGCGAGCCGGGGTCGCTCTTGATCGAACTCACCGACGGAACTACCGAATACAACCGGTCCTATCGCAAGGACCAGGGATTCTTCTACGATCTTGTCAAGGCATCGACGGAGCGTATGACCGGCGCTCTCCAATACGAGATGGCCCAGCACGGCGGTACGGCTGTCGCGGTCACGCCGGGGTGGCTTCGCTCCGAAGCGATGCTGGACCTCTTCGGCGTCGGGGCGGACAACTGGCGCGAGGCACTCGCGGCCGAGCCACATTTCGTGATTTCGGAGTCGCCCGCATTCGTCGCGCGCGGAATCGCTTCGCTCGCAGGAGATCCCGATCGCAATAGGTTCGGGGGGTCTGTCGTTTCCAGCTTCGAACTCGCATCCCTCTACGATTTCGACGATATCGACGGCACACGCCCCGACGCCTGGCGTTACATCGTCGAGGTGCAAGATCGAGGGTTGCCTGCCGACGATTCGGGATTTCGTTGATGACAGTACAGGACGAGTTTTCGCGGATACCGATTACTCTCGACACACATACACCACGGCCTCGCGACATAATTCGAGTGAGTGGCGCCAGGGAGAACAACCTCGCGAACCTGTCTCTCGACATCCCCAAGCGATGTATCACAGTGTTCACCGGGGTCTCGGGGTCCGGCAAATCATCGCTGGTCTTCGACACAATCGCCAGGGAGTCGCAGCGGCTCATCAATGAGACGTACTCGTCGTACGCGCAGAGCCATCTGCCGCGCTTGTCTCGTCCGGATGTCGACGCGCTGGAAAATCTCGCCGCGACCATCGTCATCGATCAGAAACCTCCGGTCGCCAATGCCCGGTCGACTGTCGGCACATCGACGGATATCAACTCCATGTTGCGCATCCTGTTCAGCCGGCTCGGTCGACCGCAGACAGGGCCGGCGTCGTCGTTCGGATTCAACACCGCAGACGGTATGTGCCTTCGGTGTCAAGGGCTGGGCCTTGTGAACGACATCAGCGTCGAGGAGTTCGTCGACCGGTCCAAGAGTCTGAACGAGGGCGCGATCACCGTTCCGGGCTACCGCCCGGGTGGATGGCTCGTACGCCTGTTTATCGAGGCCGGCGGTCTGGATGGGGACAAGAAACTCGCCGACTACAGCGAGGTGGAGTGGCACGAGTTCTTCTACAAAGAAGCCGTAACGGTGCCTATGAATGGCATGAATACACGTTACGAGGGACTCTTGCCGCGAGTGCAGAGGACAATACTCTCCAAGGACAAGCATTCGGTGAAACCAAGTCTCCGTGCGTTCATGGAGCGGGCTCTCACCGATGAAGTTTGCCCAGAGTGTCGTGGGGCCAGACTCAACAGCACTGCGCTCTCGGCACGTATCAAGGGAAAGAATATCGCAGAGTGCTCATCGATGCCGGCACGCGAACTGCGCGTCTTCGTCGAGTCCATTCGTGATCCGAACGTGGCGCCGCTGATCCGAAGCGTCATTCAGTCGCTCGACTCCTTGATAGAGGTCGGCCTCGGATACCTGTCACTCGACCGTACGTCCGGCTCTCTTTCGGGGGGAGAGGCGCAGCGGATCAAGATGGTTCGCCACCTCGGCGCCGGCCTTACAGATCTCGTCTATGTATTCGACGAGCCCACCGCAGGCCTGCATCCTCACGACATCCGCCGGATGAACAACCTTCTCGTGCGCCTTCGAGAAGGTGGAAACACAGTTCTCGTCGTAGAACACCGGCCGGAAACCATCGCCATCGCGGACCACATCGTTGATCTCGGACCAGGTGCAGGTATCAACGGAGGCCACATCACATATCAAGGTTGCCTGGCCGGGCTGCGGAGCAGCGAGACGGTCACCGGTCGGCGAATAGATGACGCAGCCGCCATCAAAGAGTTGCCGAGGCGGGGTACGGGCGTACTGAGCATCGACGCTGCGAACACAAACAACCTACGAGACGTCAGCGTCGATATTCCGTTGGCCGCGCTCACGGTGGTTACGGGAGTTGCCGGGTCCGGTAAAAGCTCGCTGCTTCGCGATTCGATCCCGCGCAGTGAAAATGTCGTATTTCTCGACCAAGCGACCATCCGCGGATCGAGAAGAAGCAACCCCGCTACCTACACTGGTCTGATGGATGCCATCCGCCGGGCTTTTGCCAAGGCGAACGGGGTGAAGCCTTCGCTGTTCAGTTCGAACTCCGAGGGCGCTTGCCCGAGTTGTAACGGAAATGGTGTTTTATATACCGACCTTGCGATGATGGCGACTGTCGCCACACCCTGCGATGCGTGTGCCGGCAGGAGGTTCCGGTCGACGGTGCTCGAGTATCGTCTCCGTGGCGAGAACATCAGTGCTGTGCTGGCGATGTCCATCGTGAAGGCCAGAGATTTTCTCGGCGCGGACGTCGATTCGGCCATTCTGGACCGCCTGATCGACGTAGGACTCGGCTACATCACCCTCGGCCAGCCGTTGACGACTCTGTCAGGAGGGGAGCGGCAACGCCTCAAACTGGCGATCCAGCTGGCCGGGCCGGGACGTATCTATGTTCTCGATGAGCCGACAACCGGGCTACACCTCGATGACGTACAGCGGCTGATCGTACTTCTCGACCATCTCGTGGACTCTGGCCTCACGGTCGTCGCCGCCGATCACCATCGGGCACTGATGGCTCGCGCCGACTGGATCATCGAGCTGGGACCTGGTGCGGGGCAGGACGGCGGCCGCATCGTGTTCGAAGGTACGCCCACCGATTTGGTAACTGCGTCGCACACGGTAACTGCGGAACACTTGCGCAGTTATCTGGGGATGTGAATGGGCGTTGAGCATCCGCGCACTCGGTCGGCCGGCGGAGCCGGGCTCCGGGGTACCGAGGTAGTCCTCGTACCGAGTCCCGTGCGAGGATGGGACAGGGCCGCTGCCGTTTCCTACCTCTGTTCACCTGTCGCCGGGCGGCTCGATGTCCATGACAACAATTTTGTCCTGTCGGTAGTTGTCCAGGTCGGGACTGTTCCAGCATTCGCCGACTCGGATCCGGTGAAATCTGAAGGTGGCGTTGGTTTCGTTCGCGGCGATGATGAAGCGCACCGGAGCGGGCGGGTCGAGTCTGTACACAAGCCGGCCGACCACCCGCGCCAACGCAATGCCGTGCAGGAGTAGAAGCCGCTGGTCGTCCTCCACGATGAATGGCTGATCATCGATGATGGCGACGTCGACCGGAACGAAGTCCTCCAGATGGAATGAACTGTCGCTGCATTCCCAGCCGGTGAGGTCGGGAAAGAATGACGGCGCGTTGTCGACGCCGCCGGTGGAGTCGGCCCATGTTACTACTCGGCCTCGGTGGACGATTCCGCGCGCAGCCTGCTCACGAAGACCGGCGCTCAAACCTCCCGGTGGTTCCAGGGGTCCAACCGACAGCACGCCCACGGCTTCAGCCGCCAAATCGTTCAACCTCACCGATAACACGACGACAAGTATCTCGGTTTCCTCCGATGGATACGACCCGGACGTCCGAACTGAATATCGAGTACGCGGCAGGCATAGCCGGCGGCAGGGCGAGCGGAGATCGGGCCGACGGCGCCGGCAATTGTCGAATCACCGAAGCCGAGTGCGGATACGCCCACACCTGCCGTCCCACAGACACGAAATTTTGGCGCAGTCCGCCCTGGAATTGGCACGATGCCCGGGCCCGGCGACCGCTGATGAGTTCGAACGACATCGTCTGGCTTCATCGAAGCTACCGAGTGAAATGCCGGAAGTGGTTCTCGCCCAGTACTCGATGAGGTTCTCCGGATCGGAAGCAGCCATGTCGCGTCGGTCGCCAAGAGAGAAAAAGTCAGAGTGTCGCGGTGCGCGATCGTTCAGCGGCACAAGGGTAATGAAGATTTTCGCGCAATCCTCGCCAGATCGGCTGTAGTGCCGTAAGCTGATGCCCAGCAACCACCGGCACGGGGTCGAATGAATCATTCGTCTGATCAATCGGCAACTACTACCCGCGACGTTTTTTGTTGTGCATTATCAACGACTCGATCCATCCGGGAAAGCCATTGACAGTTCCTATCAAGCAACGGATCTCCGTGCAGAACTTCGCGAGCTTCGGCCCTCTTGTTGTGGGTATCCAGGTGACTCGCAGACTCCACGGCATTTTGCGAGATGTGACGCACTCGCCGCCGGTATCGAGTTCACGCAGTTCCGATCCGTGATCGGATCGTCATGGTTTTCGAGTCGCCAGCGACTCGAAGGGTCGGCCGACCCAATCTTGCTCAACTTCGATCTGAACCGATCAGCGGCTCGACAAGATGAAGAGGCGCGTTGTCGTTCGAATTACCGACAATGCGGCGGCTTCGATCGGCGCTATGCCCGCGATCGGAATGAAATATTCGTGGAAACCGTGCCGCCAGCGGCTCAGGATAAACACAAAGGCCGAATTCATCATGAAGATCATGAATCCGTCGGAGCCGAATGAGAAGCTCCTCTATGTATATGACCGGGGCAGCGGATACGAAACCGAATTACACCTTTCGGATGCGTTGTCGGCTCTGGTGCCGACCGACGATCTGGTCCATCCCGATCATCGACTATTCCAGATCGCGCACCTGGTCACCGAATATGCTTGGGTGGCAATACATCACACGATGTGTGGTATCGCGGAGGCACTCGCGCAAGATGAGCTGGTATCCGCGCTACGTTTGATCAAACGAGCGAAACGGTTGGCGGCGTGGCCGACCAGCAGTATCCGGATTCTGGTCGATACCCTGCCGCAAGCCAGTTTCCTGGAAATGCGTGCCGGTTTCCCGGAGGGTTCCTCAGGTCTGGACTCACCTGGGGCGCGTTCGGTACGCAAGGCTGCACACGTAGTCTGGGATACATTCGAGAAGACGCTGGCCGGCCACGGTTTTCAAATCGCCGACCTGACCTCGGCCACCGTGCCCGGTCATTCCGGCGCGCTCGGCACAGAGTTACTGGCGGAGATAGCGATGGAACTGCATCAGTTCGACTCCGCGATGGTCGAGTGGAAGCAGCTTCACCTCAACATGGTCTGGCAGTTGCTCGGCGGCCACCCCGGGGTCTCCGGGTGCCCCGCAGGCGATCCCGACCGGCCGAAGAGCATGCGGGGCAGGCCGTTGGCGGATCTCGAACGCCTCGCGGTCCGGCCGCTGTTTCCAGGGCTTTGGCAGGGGAGCACCGCGATGTACCGGTCCTTCGGCGGTGATGCGAGACTCGCGGGCTTGTCCCCGTCCGGTGCGAAGTAACGGAAGGCGACAGCCGTGACAGATACATCGACCACCGATGCGATGAGTGCACCTCGAGCGGGTTCGATTCCGTCCCCTGCGCCATTTCATTGGCTCACCTTCGATCTGAACTCGGTACTGCCGAAGGACTGGGACAATGAGCTGCTGAGCTTGGCCGCGAAGCGAGCCACCCGACACGGATTCCGTCCGACGATGACATCGGCCAGAGAGTCGGCCGATATCGAGATCGCGCTCGAGACGGTCGACGGGGAAGCCCTGTACGAGTGTGTGCCGTGGCTCTACGATCTGTATCTCGGCTGGTTCCGGACCCTGGCCGAGCGATACGCCGGAGAACCGTTACATCCCACCAGCACCCGCAATCGTGCACTGAGCCTCAATATTCTGCGTGGCGGCGACGTCCGCTACCCGTGTCATGTCGACAGCAACCCCGCCCAGGGCTTGCTGTATCTGACCGATTGCAGCGAGCAGACCGGCGGTGAGCTGGTGGTTGCTCGGCGCAGCACCGCCCGAGATGTCGCCCAGGTCGATGCCGACTGTACCGTGCTGTACCCGCGGCACGGTCAGCTGACTGTTTTCGACGCCCGCGAGCACGCGCACTATGTGCGGCCCATGCGTCATTCCGATGGTTTTCGTGCCGTGGTAACGATGAACTACTACTCCGAATCCTGTCCGGAGACGGCGCGTCCGTCCGGCCTCGACGAACAACTCTTCGGATCGAGCTCGCGATGAGTGGTGTGGTCCGCAGGCATGACCCGGGAAGACGCGGCTTCGCCAGCGACAACAACGCCGGAGTGCATCCGGAGGTGCTGGCGGCCATCGCGCTGGCCAACGGTGGACACCAGCCGGCGTATGGCTCCGATGACTACACCGTGCACTTGCAGCAGATCTTCAGGCGTCACTTCGGCGAGCGAGCCGTCGCGTATCCGGTCTTCAGTGGCACCGGCGCCAACATCATCACGCTGCAAGCGTTGCTGCCACGCTGGGGGGCGGTGATTGTTGCCGACTCTGCGCACATCTTCACCGACGAGTGTGGTGCACCTGAGAAGATGGCCGGAATCAAGTGCTATCCGGTGGCCACACCGGACGGCAAGCTCACCCCGGAAGTAATCGATCGGCAGGCATGGGGGTGGGGCAATGAGCACAGGGCACAGCCGACGGCCGTATCACTGAGCCAGTGTACGGAATTGGGCACCTGCTATTCCCCCGCGGAGATTCGTGCGATCTGTGATCATGCTCATGAACTCGGCATGCTCGTCCACGTGGACGGGGCGCGACTGGCCAATGCGGCCGCCTTCCTCGGCGAGCCGATGCGTCGGTTCACGACCGACGCCGGCGTGGACGCGGTATCTTTCGGAGGCACCAAGAATGGCTTGCTGCTCGGTGAGGCCGTCGTCGTGCTCGACTCCGAGAGAGTTCGTGATGTCGCCTATCTCCGCATGATGTCGATGCAATTGGCGTCGAAAATGCGGTTCCTCTCCGTCCAGTTCGAAGCGTTGCTCGGCGGCGACCTGTGGCTGCGCAGTGCTATGCATGCGAACGCGATGGCCACAAGGTTGGAATCTGCCGTCGTCGGCATCGACGGTGTCCAGCTCATGCGTCCGGTACAGGCCAACTCGGTTTTCGCGGTACTTCCACGCGAGGTCAGTGCACGGCTGCGGAAGCGCTATCCCTTCTATGTGTGGAACGAGCGTACCGAAGAGGTCAGATGGATGTGCGCCTTCGATACCACCATCGACGACGTCGACAACTTCGCCGATGCTCTCGTCGAGGAAATGCGGCACACATGATCCAGCGATGACCAGCCGCGACGACGGCCGAGCGGACCCTGCTCGGTACCGATTCGACGCCATGCCAGTCAGGAGATTTCGTGGATGTTCCGGGGTTGCGGCAGCGTTGTCGCGGGGAGGTTCTTCTTCCCGGGGATGAGGGATATGAGCGGGCTCGTGTGGTTTGGAACGGCAATGTCGACCGTCACCCCAGCGTGCTCGTTCGGTGTGAGCGGACCGAGGATGTCGTAGCGGCGTTATCGTTCGCCCGAGATTGCGAGCTCGAGGTATCTGTCCGCGGCGGCGGTCACAGTTTCGCCGGATTCGGGTTGAGTGAGGGCGGGGTCACCATCGATCTAACCATGATGCGATCGGTGGTGGTGGACTCATCCGCTCGACGCGCCCGCTGCGGTGGGGGAACCACCTGGGCCGAGTTGGACGCTGCCGGTCAGCGTTACGGGCTGGCTGTGCCCGGCGGTATGGTCAGCCACACCGGTGTTGCCGGTCTGACCCTCGGTGGTGGTGTCGGATGGCTCACCCGGAAACTCGGCCTCAGTTGTGATCACCTGAGCGGCGCCGAGGTGGTGACCGCGGACGGTCGGATCGTCCATGTCTCCGCCAGGGAAAATCCGGAGCTTCTGTGGGGACTGCGGGGCGGCGGCGGCAATTTCGGTGTTGTGACATCGTTGGAGTTCGCGCTGAGCGAGGTCGGTCCGGCAGGGTGGTACGCGATGTGCTGCTGGGGTATCGAGACGGCACCCGCGGTACTGCGTCTGGTGCGTGAGCTCTGCCGTGCGCTTCCCGATGAGGTGGCTGTGCTGGTCAACGGTATGAGTGCGCCGGTGGCGCCGTTCGTGCCCGAACGATTCCGGTGTATGCCGGTAATAGCGGTGGTCGTCGCCGGTTTCGCCGGGATGGAAGAGCCTACCGAGGTGATCGCCCGGCTGATATCCGTGGCGCCGCCGCTATTCGAGGTCCGCGACTCGGTCCAGTACGCGCGCCTGCAGCGGATGTTCGACGAATCCGCCGTATGGGGTATGCACACCTACCAGAAAGGACTTTACCTGGACGAGCTCTCGGATGACGTGATCGATCTGATCGTCGAGCGACTTCCGGAAAAGCATTCCGTCCATACGACTCTTTTCATCTTGGCCCTGGGCGGAGAATTCTCCAGGGTGCCGGAGGATGACACGGCATTCGGGGGAAGCCGAAAAGCTCGATTCGTGGTCAACATTCAGGGCACGACTGCCACCGCCGAGGAGCTGACCCCGGAGCGTGACTGGGTCCGTTCGCTCTGGCATGCGCTCACCCCATATGCCCACACCGCCGGATATGTGAACTTCATGTCCGACTACCAGCAGGACCAGGTACGCGCCAGCTACGGCGCGGCGAAATATGCCCGACTGACCCGGCTCAAAGCGATGTGGGATCCGCACAACATATTTCATCTCAATGTCAATATCAGCCCTGGAGGCGAGTAATGCTGCTGACCGGCAAGAAGATTTTGATCCTCGGGGTGCGCGCGGAGACCTCGATCGCCTACGCTGTTGCCCGGCTGGCTCAGCAACAGGGCGCGGAGATCGTGCTCACGAGCGACAATCGTCACTTCAAGCGCACTATGTCGGTGGCCGGTCGACTAGCGCAACCATGCGACGTGCTGGAGGTGGATGTTACGCGCGCCGAGCAGTTGAAGGCTGCGGCGCAGGACTTGGACGCCCGCTGGGGGCGGGTGGACGGTGTGCTGCATTCGGTCACCTTCGCTCCGCCGCGAGCGCTCAACGGCGGATTTCTGAACGCGGCGTGGTCCGATGCCGCGATCACGCTGCACACCACTGCCTATTCCTTTGTCGCCTGTGGCCGGGTGTTCGGGCCTCTACTTGCCCGAGCAGAGCATGGCTCGCTGGTGGGCATGGATTTCGATTCCGCGGTTGCCTGGCCCGGCTATGATTGGGCGGGCGTGGCCAAGGCCGGATTGGAGAGTTCGTGCCGCTACCTCGCGCAGGCTCTGGGCGCGCAGGGCACCCGGGTCAATCTGGTCGCGGCGGGGCCGCTGCGGACCCCTGCCAGTAGTGGCGTGGCCAGCATGGCAGCCATCTCCACCCATTGGTCCCGGCGGGCACCGCTGGGATGGGATGATACCGATACCGGGCCGGTTGCGCGGGTGGCGTGCGCGTTGCTGTCGGAATGGATGCCCGCAGTCACCGGCGAGATCGTGCACGCCGATGGAGGCGTGCACGCGGTGGGGATGCCATGGCCGGTGGACGGAGACCCCGAGCCCGACCTCGCCCACGAGACGCCACCTCACCCAGATCGGTTCGGAACCACCGACCAGGGGTGACCGAGCCGGCAGCGACCGCCGTGCGGCGGCGCCCTCTTCCCGTTTATCGTGATCAGCACCGCTCATGCCGTCGCGCCGAAGCGGCACGCGGCCCGCTCGGCAATCACCCTCGCAGCAATCCTCGATCCGTTGTCCCAAGTCTGCCGTCGGCGATATTCCGGCGATATAATTTGGATGGCGAAAGGGACTTATATGCGACCCGTTACTCGCAGTATTGCTCGGTGGATCGTCTTCGCCCGATGAGCGGCGACGATCCTGCCCGCACACTCGGCGAGTCGATAGAAATGGCCGTGGTGGACCTCGACCGCGGTCGGTTTCGAGGATGAGACGGAGGTCGGTCGTGGCAGTTTCGGTGTGGTCTACCGGTGTGTCCAGGAACCTCTGGACCGGATGGTCGCGGTGAAGGTGCTCGCGGCGGAATTCGATGAAAACAATCGTGCCGGGTTCGCGCCGGGAGCAACGCGCAATGGGCCGGTTGACCGGACATCCGAACATCGTCACTGTCCTGGAGAAGGGCGTCACCCCCCGGGGGCGCCCCTATCTGGTAACCCCGTTCTACCCATTGGGCTCGCTCGACACGTGGCTCCGACAGCACGGCCCGCTGCCTGTCGAGGACGTCCTGCGGATCGGTGTGAAGATCGCGGGGGCGCTGCAGAGTGCGCGGCTCGGAATCGTGCATCGGGATGTGAAACCGGGCAATATCCTGCTCACCGACTACGGCGAGCCCGCACTGACCGATTTCGGGATCGCGCACATCGCGGGCAGCTTCCGGACCGCGGCGGGCACCGTGATCGGGTCGCCGGCGTTCACCGCGCCTGAGGTGCTCGACGGGGCACCGCCCTCTTCCGGCGCCGATGTCTACGGGCTTGGAGCCACCATGTTCTGCGCGCTCACCGGGCACGCCGTATTCGAGCGGCGCAGCGGTGAGAAGATGGTGACCCAGTTCCTGCGGATCACCACTGCGCCCCGGCCCGACCTGGGTGACCGCGGGGTGGCCACCGATATCAGTGATCTGGTGGAAGCGGCGATGCACAGGAACAGTCGGGAGCGGCCGTCCGCGGCCGCCCTCGGAGAGGCCATCCGGGAGCTGCAACTTCGGCTTGGAGACCCGGTGGACGAGATGGCGTTCCAGGGCGGTTCCGTCCGCGCCGAGTCTCCGGCTGGATCCCGGCTACCGGCGCAGCGGAAACCGATCGGGCACGGTCGGACCGGGAATCTCCCGCTGGAGCTGACGAGCATGGTGAACCGGCGCACCGAGGTCGCCGAGCTGAAGAACCTGCTGGCGACCTCTCGGCTGGTCACCTTGACCGGAACCGGGGGTGTGGGAAAGACGCGGCTTGGGCTTCGGGTCGCATCGCAGGTGACGCGAGATTTCCCGGATGGGGTGTGGCTGACCGACCTCACCGAGGTTTCCGACCCCGCGATCCTGGTGGATGTGGTGGCCGCCGCAGTGGGGGTGCGCGACGAAGCGGGACGGCCGCCGATCGATGTTCTGGTGGAGCAGCTGTACCGGCGTGAGATTTTGCTGGTGCTGGACAACTGCGAACAGCTTGTCGACGCCGTTGCCGAGTTCGGCCAGGTTTTGCTGCAGGGCTGTGCGGGCCTGCGCATCCTGGCCACCAGTCGCGAGCCGCTGAACTTCGCCGGCGAGGCAGTGCTGTGGGTCGCGCCACTGAAGGTTCCCGACCCGAGCCGAGAGCCCTCTCTGGTCGGGTTACCTCGGTTCGACGCGGTGACTCTGTTCACCGAACGCGCAGCCGCGGCGGTACCAGGATTCGAGCTCAACGAGGATAACAAAGGCGCCGCGGTACGGATCTGTGCCCGGCTGGACGGGCTGCCACTGGCCATCGAGCTTGCCGCTGCTCGGCTCCGGACAATGACCCCGCAGCAGATCCAGCAGCGGCTCGAAAACCCGACCCCGCTGCTGACCCGGTCCAGCCGCACCGCCCCGACGCGCCAGCAGACACTGCGCTTGTGCATGGACTGGAGCTACCACCTGTGCAGTCCGCCCGAACAGCGGCTGTGGGCCCAGCTCTCGGTGTTCGCCGGAAGTTGCGAACTCGACGCGGTCGAGAGCATCTGCGATATCGATCCCGGCGCCGACAATGTGCTGGATGTGTTGTCGTCGCTGGTGGACAAGTCCATCCTGATCCGCGAGGAATCCGGCACCGCGGTGCGTTTCCGGATGCTGGAAACGCTGCGTGACTACGGCCGGCAGAAGTTGCGCGAGGCGGACCGGGACCTGGAGCTGCGCCACCGGCACCACGAGTGGTACGAACGGCTGGGCGCTGATGCTGCTGTCGGCTGGATCAGCGCCGAGCAACCGAACTGGATCGCACGCCTGACCCGCGAACAGCCCAACTTGCGACAGGCGATCGAGTACTGCCTGGCCGAGGACACCGAGGCTGCGGCCGACGCCGGAATGCGCATTGCTGCCGGGCTTTACGCGTTCTGGAACTTCCGCGGCCTCTACGGCGAGGGCCGATCATGGCTGCGGCGCGTACTCGCCCGGCCCCGATGGCATTCGGTACCCGACCGGATCGCAGCGCTCTGCGCGGCAGGAGGACTTGCCGCGCAACATGGCGAGTTCGCGGCAGCGGGTATCGCGCTGGCGGAAGCCCAGGATCTCGCCGGCCCGGCAGCCGCGCTGATAAGCCGGGCGCAGATCGCGTTCTTCGAAGGCATTTTGGCGCTCGCACGCGGCGAATCCGACGTGGCCCCCGGTCGTTTCGAACGCGCCGCAGAGCTCACCGAGTCGGACCCGGCCGGGTGGCTGCGAATGAGCGCTCTCACCCTGCTGGGCTGGGCCCACGAACTGAACGCGAATACCGACCGGGCGCGCGACTATTACCGCCGCGTGCTCGCGGCCACCGAACCCCGCCATGAGATACTGCATCGGGCGGCCGCGCTGCGGGGTGTGGGGGTCGCGGTATGGCGCGACGGCGAGCGTGGTCAGGCCCGGCAACTGCTGGAAGAGTCGTTACGGGTCAATAGTGGGCTGAACAGTACCGTCCTCAACATGTTCTGCCTCGAAGGGCTGGCTTGGATCCTCGATACGCGTACGGAAGCCGAACGTGCCGCGATCCTCATGGGGGCCGCGCAGGGACTCCGGCCGGCCGGGGCGCAGGTGACGACCGTATTCCACAACATGGCGGGGTTCCACGAGGAATGCGAGCGGGACGCCCGCGCGTCTCTGGGCGACCATCGGTACGACGTGGCCCATCAGCGAGGACGGAGCATGGACATGGACGCCGCCGTCGCCTACGCGCTCGGCGCACGGGCCGGTGAGGCGTCCGGAGCGTCGGCCGATGGGGCGCCGAAACTGACCAAGCGGGAACAGCAGGTGGCCGATTTGGTCGCGCGGGGACTCAGCAACAAGCAGATCACGGCCAAGCTGGTGATCTCGCAGCGCACCGCTCAGGGCCATGTCGAGTACATCCTGACCAAGCTCGGGTTCACCTCACGTGCCCAGATCGCGGCCTGGGTCGTGGAGAATGCGCAGTGTCGAAGATCGGGGGTCCGGCAGTAGTTGCCGAAAGTCCAACGATATCGACATGTCGCCTGTCAGAGGCTGATCTGCCGGCGCGCGACCGCGCTGAGGACGATGCGGGATGGAGAACGTGGGAAAAGCCGTGGCCGGACTGGCGTGATGGTGCTCCAGAGGATCTGCAGCCGCATCTCGATCGGCAGGTCGATGACGCTACTTCCCGGCCGTCACCGACACCGGCTGATCCGGTAGGAAACGCGGCCGCGGCGGGAGCCGTCGGGTGACCGGCGCCGGGTAGTGTGACCGGCTCCGCCGAGCGCTGCCGTTGTGTCGGCGGACTCGCGGTAGACGGGCCTCTGCCGATGCCGGCGCGTTCGGCGATGGCCGCGCCCGCGGTGCGGGGCCATCCGGTTTCGAGGTTCGGCTCGGCGGCTGCAGTGAGGATCCTGCCGCGCGGGTCGGCGACTGGCGGGCGGGGCATACGGCTCCTGCCGTTGTAGTGACCAGAAGTTGAAAATCGGTCACTACATTCGCAGGTTCGTGCTCAGTGCATCGTGCGCGGCGATGACGCGAGCGTTGGCTCGCGGACGGCGGGAGGGTTGTCCGCACCGCGCTCACTCGGCGGGCGCTCGGCTTGCGGGGTTTGTAACTTATGATTTACTAACTCCATGGCCCGCCCACAGGAAACGACAAGCGATGCGCTGCTTGCACACGCACACGAACTACTCCTCGAACGTGGAGCCGCCGGATTCACGGTGGGTGATGTTGCTGCCCGTGCGGGGGTCGCTCCTGCAACACTGATCAAGCGATTCGGGTCCCGGTCTCAAATGATCATCGCTGTTTCGGAGCGGTGGCTGGCCTCGATAGAACCGGGGATGGCTTCCGCGATGCGTCCTTATGACGATCCCGTGGAACGTCTCGTCGCCGGCGCGCTCTGGGATACCTCCACTTTCGACCACGCGTACAGGGCGAGCAGTCAGCTGTCCGCATTCGCGGAAGATCTGCGGGACCCCGCGTTGCGGACGTTGCTTGCGCAAGGGTGGGAGCGGGAGATTCACATCCTCGAGTCCGCGGTGGAAGCGGCCCGTGTGCAACTTCCATCCGCTCCCGATGGTCGCAAAGCAGCGCGAATGCTGCGCGCCCTGGTAGCCGGTGTTCATCTTTCCTGGTCACTCGCCCCCGTCGGCAGTCTGGTCGACGACGCACGCGACCAGGTCACCTCACTTGTCGGCCTCTGGAATGGCAGCGCCGGCGTTGTCGCTGTGGCTGCGGGCCGAGGGGGTGATGGTGGCGGCGAATTAACGCTGAAATGAGAGGATTCGGAAAGTGAACGGCCTGGGACGGTTTTCGGTGGGCCCCCCACCCGTGGCGGCGCAAGGACGAGCCCCCTTCAAGGGGGGTGATCTACCTCACCGTCACGCTTTCCGGCGGTATCTCGTCTCATCCATGTATATCCCACAACAACGATGGAGTGGTCTGGATGTTTGAGTTCCCGGAACTCGTGTGGCCCGTTCTCGTCCTGGCGTTGATTCAGTTCGGCGACGCGATCATGTGTATCAAGCCGTTGCAGTTCATCGCCGATTGCTTCGAAGGGGTGAATTGGCCCAGGCGATTGTGGTGGATAGTGCCGCCCGTCAAGTTCGCAGCCGCGGCGGGACTGATTCTGGGGCTTTGGGTGCCGTATCTGGCTGCGGTGACGTGCGTGGCACTCGTCCTGTACTTCGTCGTGGCTATCGGGATGCATATCGCAGCCCGGGATTTCGGCCGGAATCTTTTTCTGAATGCGGCATCGATGTTGCTGATCTGCGTGGGCGTCGGCGTACTGGCGTTCCTGATGTGACGATATATTTCTCGGTCTCGGGATCTTGAGTGAGGTGCGGAGGTGTGCGCGACGCAGGTGGGCATCGGGTGAGCGAGCCGGGGTGGGTCGATTCGGGCGAGATGCGCTATATCAGCGCGGTGAAACTGAACATCGTTGCCGACGAACTGGCGCAGATGGTGTTGGAGTCGAAGATAACTCGGGCCCGCTGGGGCGGCTGCCGAGATGGTGAGAAGCCCAACAAGATTTCCGCCGAGACCTACGTGCCGAGTGCGGAGCACGGCATGAAGAGGTCCAAGAATCTGGTGGTCGTCGTTCACGCTTGTAGGACAGAGATCCGCTGAGGTGGGAGTGTGCTGTGATCGGTTCCGGAAATCCGGAACTCGCGGAGCTGGCCGATCAGATCGTCACGGGGCTGCGTGAAATTCTGCCGGACAGGCGAAGCCGGTTCGAGGCCGCGTTCGCGATGACCGTTGTCGCCGAGTCGGCGCTGTTCCTCGCCGATGACGGCGACCATCCGGTCCGGTGTCAGGTGTCGGAGGCGGTGTGGGAGTTGGTGCGCCGGCATCGGGCCCTGTCCGCTGCCGTCGAGGACGGGCCGTGGTGGCGGCTGGTGGTGCACGTCGATACCCATGGGGCCGAGGTCGTCACCGATCGGGGCGCGGAGCCGTTTCCCGGTGAGCAATTGTTCGCGCCGCAGGCGTATCTGGCGGATCTGGAACGGTATCCGCGTAGTCGGCTACCCGTGTGGCTGGCCGCCTACCTCGGGCGCGGTGAATCCCAGTCGAGGTCACCGCGCGCGGCCGCGGACGGTGTGCGCGCGGATCGGAGTGCGGGTGTGCTGGCAGTGCCGGTGATCGGCGAGTTGCCGGATCTGGCGGTGGTGTGGGCCCGGTGGGCGGTGCTGGCCGCGGCCTTTGTGGCGGCCGGATCGGAACGAGGCCCGCGGATCGGCCCGTCGGTCGGCATCTTCGAAAGTTCGGGACACAGCGGTTCGACGTTGACACTGCTGCCCGGCGATCGAGCGGTGCTGTCGGGCGGTGTTTGGAATGCGCCGGTCTTGGAAGCCGCCTACAACGGGAACGGCGCGATGCCGAAATTATTTGCCGGAGCGCCGGATTGGGTGACCGACCCGGTACTCAACCCGCGCGTGCTGACCGGCATGCTGTCGTTTTGCTACTGGTGGGACCAGGGACAGTGGTACCGCGGCGAATCCGCTCCGATGGCGGAATGCGCGCCTGCGTTGCCCGCCGTGTGGACGGCCGATACGGTGGCGAAAGTGGTGGCGGGCGTGCTGGACGGCCCCTCGCCGGACGCCGCTGAAGTGCTGGTGTCGGCCGCGCAGGCCGCGGCGGTGACCCGCGCGGCGATCGCGCAAGTCGTCGGTGCGGACGCCGAGGTCGATGTCGACGGTGCCCTGTTCCAGTTCGTGCTCGCCGATCTGGTCGCCGGTGACATCGTGGGGATCCGGGAAGAGGAGGCACTGAACCTCGTCCGTGATTACATCCGCAGCCGGGGTCACGACACGACCGGGTTCCCGCTCTCGACGTTGCGGGCCGAGCGGATCAGCGTGGGCTGGATGGTGCGATCACCGGTGCCGGATGGTGAGATCGCGCTCGACCGGGCGGTCTTCTATATCGCAGACGATGGTGTCGTGGAGCGGTCGAGCTCGTCGGTGCCGCTGTCGGCGTTCATCACCGATTTCGAGCGCCGGTTCCGGCTGCGGACCGGCGGACCGATGCCCGCCACCCGAGGTGGGAGATGAGCGGCGAACTGCGACTGGACTTGGATGGCCTGCGCGAGCGCGGCGCGCGGCTGGCCGATATCGCCGAGCGGGTGCAGCAAACACACGCGGGCCTGCAGTCCTGCTTGCAGCAGGCGGAAGGCAGCTTCGGCGACGACTATATGGGGCGCACCTTCGCCGAGCAGTTCACGCCGCGCGCCGAACAAGTGGTTTCCACCGTGGAGGCCATGGCGGAAGGAATGCGCGGTAACGCGGCCGGAATCATCGGCGCCGCGAACGACTTCGGTGCACAGGACATCGACGGCGCCGCGCGGGTGGCCAGGGCGGCACCCGACCCGGGGTCGGGGCCGACCGGCCCCGCCGAGTCGTCCACGGATGGTGCGGCCGGCCCGCAATCGCCGGTCGATGGACCTCGGCCGAACCCATCTGATCGGGGTGCGGTGGCACCGGAGCAGAATTCGCCGGTGTATCCCGGCGGCGGGCCACGGAGCACCGACCAACTCCCGGCCGGTGGGCACAATCCGCCCGCTAGCGCACCGGCATCGGACGGATCCCCGGGGCGAGCCGCTGCGGACAGCGGACCACGGTCCGAGTCGCCGTGGAGTCGTTCCCGGCCCGAATCCGGTCCGGTGGGCAACGAGGTGACCGGCGCCCCGGGCCGGCGGTCCGGACCGGCGGTGCCGCCACCGTCCGCCGCGGTCTCGCCCCCGCCGGTAGCAGCCCCCTCGCGGAATACGCCCCAGACGTCGGGAGCACCGTCCGGCACCCCCGCCGCGGGACCCGCGGGACGGGCCGGAGCCCCGTGGACCGAGACGCCGCCCCGCACGCCCGCCCAACCCGGGTCGCCGGGTTCCCCTGGAAACGCTGGAAGGCCCGCAAACACCGGGCAGGCTCCGCCGCAGGGTCCCGCATCACGACCGAACGCACCGGGCGGTGACAATGGCCGTGACCGTGATCGGCGCGGCGGCCGCGGGCGGTCGCTGGCCGATCCGGCAATCGAACGGCTGGCGCGCGAATTGGCCGAGCGGCACGGGGTCGAGGTGACAGGTTTCGATGCCCCCGATCTTCAGCTCGCGCCGGTACAGGAGTTCGTGACCGCGGTGGACCGGGTCCTCACCGACTACCCGATGATCGTGCTCGAGATCGTCGCGGTGGCCGAGCTCGAGGATCAGCTCGGCACGGTGCGGTGGGCGGGTGCGCCGCCGGACAGCGAAGGCGGTGCCCGGTCGATAACTCTCGACCGGCGCGCCGCACAACAGCCGCAGGCACCTGCCCGATCATCCCGGCCACCCGCAGGCCCGCAGGATGCCACCGCCGATACCGGGGAAACGGGCGCGACGACACAGCCGGATATCTACACGGCCACCTTGCGGGCATTCGGCCGGGCTTTCGACGCGGCCGGTGGCGGTGTCGCACACCGGCGGGCGCAACGCGTTCTGATCTCGGAGTACCTGAACACCCTGCCGCGTCCGCGCCCTGCGCTGTCCGAGTTGGTGCGCGGTTATCGGGAGTGGCGTGCCGAGTTGTCCGGGAATGCCACGGAGCCGAGCGAGTTCGATGTGGCCGAGGCGCTCGGTGTGGCGTTCGCCGAGGTGGTCCGGCACGGCGAGAAGGCCGGTATTCAGGCACGACTGCTGCATGCGGTGCTGGTCGCCGCGGCGGCCCGTCTGGGGTAGGTCGAGGCGATGGACGGTTCGCTGTTCAGCCCGGTGGTGCAGCTGCGCAATGCCTTCGAATGCCTGCCGGGGTTCCTGCGGGCTCCGATCGAGTTGGTGGTGTTCGGCGGGGAGCTTCCCGGCGCCGACATTTCCGGGATGCGCCGGATGGTGGCCGAGCTGCGTGCCTGCAGTCTGGAGCTGGAGGGTCATGCGGCCGATATCGACAGCCTGTTGACGCAGGAGGATTCGGTAGGTGAGACGGCCGAACAGTTGCGTGAGGCATTGAGTTCCTATCGACAGGGCGCGGCTCGGCTCGGCACGGATGTGAACGCTCTGGCCGATCAGGGACAGGCGGCGGCCAATGATGCGGAGAAGTGGCTGTGCGTGATGTTCACGTTCGGCATCCACCTGGCGTGGAGGATCCACGGTTTGCTGGCCGCCGCCGCGGCGTCGGGGCCGGGCGGTCAGGTTGCGGCCGCGCCGGCGATGGAGTCCACGTTGGTCCAGGGGCGCGCCGAGGTCGCCGTGATGCGCGCGAACCTACAGCGGGCCATTCAGGCGGGTGGGGCCAAGGCGGCAGCCCAGCTGAGCGGTATGGGGCCGGCGCAGTTCGCCAAGTGGATGGGTACGGCGGTCGCGTTGCCCGTCGGTGTCGAAGTGGGTGTACAGGCGCTGCAGGTCGCCACCGGGGACAGAGAACTCGAGATCATCGGGGAGGACGGTTCCAACCCCACGGGCATCGATTTCAAATCGATCGAGGTCGCTGCCGTGTCTGCCGGGGGCGGAGCGCTGGGCGGCATGCTCGCGGGCCGGTTCGCTCCGATGGTGTTCCCCCAGGTCGCCACCAGTCGTCTGGCCATGGGCTTGGTGCACGGTACGGCCGGGGCGATCTCGGGCCTCGGTGCGGCCGCCTTGGTTGCTGGTTGGCCGCAGCATTACACGGAGGTGCTGGGGCCACTGCTCAACGGTGCTTTCTCCGGGGGCGTATATGCCCAGAGCGCCCGTCCGCCGGCGATCGACGGCGGCGCACCGTTCACGCCGCCCGATGCGATCTCGGCAGGGCACGACGCGGAAACCACAGCGCCTCGGCAACCGATCGAGATATCGACGGAATCGAAACGAGCGTGGGAGGCCGCGAAGCAGACATGGAAACCGGCTGCGGAGACCGCGAACACCGCAGGTGAGCATGGCGGGCCTCCCGCCGAGGTGGCGGGGAAGGCAGAGGCCGCGCAGCCACATTCACGGAGTGGGCAACAGGCATCGGCTTCGATCGACGGGGCGGGGGCTGGAACACCCACCGCGACCGGTGGTCGACCGCCGGAGGGAGCCGCCGGTCGAGGGTCGGGATCACAGGCCGCCGCCGGTGCCGTCTCGTCCGACGCCGCCGCGGCTCGGCCGCGTTCGGAGGCGACCACAACGGTCGACCGGCCGCAGGCGGACAAGCCGGCCGCTGCTGGGAGAGCGTCTGCGCCGCGCTCGGTCGAGGCGGTTGGCGAAACCGCGCCGCCGCCGAAGGTCTCGACGGACGCGCGACCGGTCGGCGGGGTTCCCGAAACGGCCGGTGCTCCGGGCCGGGCGCACGCCGCGGTCGCGGACGGTGCCGGCACATCGGCACGGCCGCATCCGGTCGCCGAGGGCGATGCGGGGACGTCGGGCGCCCGCGCCGAACACGGATCGCCGGGTGGCGACGAGCCTGCGACCGCGCAGCGAGATGCAACTGCCGAGCAGTCCGGCCGAGAACGACCTGAGAGCTCGGGCCGGACCGAGACGGACGGCACCGACACGCCTGCTGCGGGCGACCATTCGGCCCCCGTGCGCGGCGAACAGAATGTTCCCACCGATCACGACAGTCTCGCCGAAGCCGCCGGTCTGCCGCGCAGTGACCGCGATCGGGCGGTCGATCTGCTGATCGACTTCCATCAGGCCTCCGCTGAGCATGTACCGGAAAGTCAGCGCCTGTCCAACCTTGCGGACGACGTGTTGAAGGCCGGACTACACGGCGGTGATGAGCACCAGTCGATGCTGGCGACAGTGGAGGTCATCCGGCGCGGCACGGTCAGTGACGCGGT
>NZ_JBFAHF010000028.1:0-99187 GCF_040654015.1 Nocardia sp. NPDC050799 | reverse complement strand
GCACGCCGGCTGACCGACGTGTGAGACGACCGCGCGTGTGCGCGGCTCGAGGCCGAAACGGCGAGACCAAGGGGGCCGCAACCCCGCGACGCCGCAGGCGGCGCCGAAAAACACAGCACCTTCACGAGCAAGCCCACGGTCGCCTGCACGACCAAACCCACCTACTCGCCCTCACAACCGAGCCCACATACTCGCTTCACGACCAAACCCACATACTCGCTTCACAACCAGCCCACATACTCGCCCTCACGAGCAGCCCACATACTCGCCCTCACGAGCAGCCCACCTCACACGCCGAGCGCGACCTCGACGTAGTGGATCGCCGCGTCCCCGTCCAACCCCAGCCGCCGGATGGCCGCCACGTACTCCGAGGCCGCCCGCCCCGCCGCGTCGGCGGTAGGGTCGCCGGAGGAGGCGATGAACGAGCCCAGCCGGCCGCGGGTTTCCAGTACTCCGTCCTGCTCCAGTTCACGGTAGGCGCGGGCCACCGTGTTGGGCGCCAGGCCCAGTTGGGCGGCCAGGGCCCGCACCGTCGGGATTTTGGTGCCCGCGGCCAGTTCACCCGCGCGGACCCGGGCGATGACGGCGAGCCGCAATTGTTCGTACGGCGGGACGCCCGAATCGTGGGACACCGTGATCTCGAGCATGGCTCGTTCTTACCGCATCCGGTCGGGTTTCATACCGGATCCCGGGCAAGCGGGCAGGACAGACAGCGCGGCCCACCGCGCCCCGAACCCAGTTCCGAGCCGGGAATGCGTAGCACTTCGATACCGGAATCCTCCAGCCGCGCATTGGTCATTTCGTTGCGTTCGTAGGCGACGACGACGCCCGGCCGCAGTGCGAGGGTGTTGTTCCCGTCGTCCCACTGCTCGCGTTCGGCAGTGACCCCGTCGAGCCCGGTGTCGATCACGCGGAGTTTGTCGATACCCATGGCTGCCGCCGCGGCGGGCAGGAAGGGTTCGGGGCCGGTGACGACACAGTCGTCGGAGGTGCCGTCGCGATTGATCGTGTAGGCGGTGAGGGTTTCGCGGACTCCCGGATACATCACCACGGCGTCGGTGTCGACCATCGTGCACACGGTGTCCAGGTGCATGGTGGCGCGATTCTGCGCGATCGGCACCACCAGCACCGTATGCGCCAGCCGGTCGTCGAACAGGCTCCGCGCCAGCGCTTCCGCGCCGGCCGGTGAGGTTCGTTCGCCCACGCCGACCGCCACCACTCCGGGCGCCAGCAGCAGCACATCGCCGCCTTCGATGGGCGCGGTATGCGATTCGTAGGCTCGGCGTACGCCGAGAAACCGCGGATGGAAGGCGTAGATCAGGTCGGTGAGGGAGGTTTCCCGGGCGCGGGCCGGAAGGGCCAGGGCGGTGATGGCGACCTTGGGGCCGACCCAGAACGAGGAGTCCCGGGTGAACAGCAGGTTCGGCAGCGGGTCGATGACGAAATCACCGCCGTGGTGCATCCGGCGGACCAGCGAGGTGTTGTCGGCGGCGAAGGGCAGTTCGTCGAAGGTCATCCCGGCCATGAGGATTCGGGCCAGGTCGGCGGCCGGGACCGCGCGCAGGTGGCCGGCCAGATCGTCGGCGAGGGCGTGCCCGAGACGGCGGGCGTGCACGGCGGCGGAGATGCCCTGGATACGGGCTGCGCCGCTCACCTCGAGCGTTTCGGTGAGCACATCGGCCAGTAGCGCGACCTCGACTCCGCGGTCGCGCAGCACTTGGGCGAAGATGTCGTGTTCCTGTTGCGCGCGTTCCACCCAGGGGATTCCGTCGAAGAGCAGCTGGTCGTTGTTGCGCGGGGTGAGGCGGCGCAACTCGTCACCGGGGCGGTGCAGCAGTACCGCGCGCAACGCGCCGACTTCGCTGGTCACCCCGTAGCCGGCGGGGGGAGGCCGGTGGTCGCGGGCGGATGTCGGATCCGGTACGGCATCTGGTCCCATGTCCCGACACTAGTGCGCGAACGTGGTGTGGGCACGGCGTCGCCCACCTGTTCGCGGGGCAGTTGCCCCGATTCCGCCCCCGCCTCCAGCAACCTGAAGTATTGTTCAGATCAAGGAGGAGGATCGATGCCGACAGCGGATTGGACCATCAAAGAGCTGACCCCCGGCCAGCTTTCCGAGCGTAGCGGAGTAGCCGTGTCCGCGTTGCATTTCTACGAACGCGAAGGCCTCATCTCCAGCCGCCGGACCAGCGGAAATCAGCGGCGCTACACCCGCGAGACGCTGCGCCGGGTGGCGTTCATCCGGATCTCGCAACGGGTCGGCATCCCACTGAGCGATATTCGGGCCGCCCTGGACCGTTTGCCGGAAGGTCGCACACCCACCCGGCGCGACTGGGAGACGCTGTCCACGGCCTGGCGCGAGGATTTGGACGACCGGATAACCCAGCTGGTCCGGCTGCGCGACAACCTGACCGGGTGCATCGGCTGCGGCTGCCTGTCCCTGGGTAGCTGCAAACTCGTGAACGAGAACGACCGGCTCGGCGCCGAGGGCCCGGGCGCGCGCGTCCTGGACGTGCACCTGAACTGCCCGGAGTACGGCTGCGACGACGCGCTCAGCGCGGTGCCGGAGAGTCCGGACTCGTTGTGTTTCCCGCTGGCCGATCCCGATTCACCGACTGCTTCAGCGTGCTGAACTGCAGGTTGGCCTGCCGCATCAGCAATTCGTAGGGGAGGGCGAACTTCCGCTTCCACCAGTATCCGAACCGGATATCGAACGAGCTGTACACCAGGAACCGGTTGCGTTCGATGCCCTTCAGGATCACCTCGGCGACCTTCTCCGGTGCCACCGCGTGCCGGGTGAACAGCGAGGTGACCCGCTGCACCCGCGGATGCTCCTTGTCCACGCCGACCAGGTCGAACGAGCGCACCAGCGGCGTGGCGACCGCACCCGGGGTCACCACGTGCACCGAGATACCGTGCTCGGCCAGTTCGAAGCGCAACACCTCCGACAATCCGCGTAGCCCGTACTTGCTGGCGCTGTAGGCGGCGTGCCACGGCAGCGCCAGCAGACCGGCCGCCGACGAGACGTTCACCAGCGCACCGCCCTGACCGGCACGCACCATCGGCGGCACGAACCGCTCGATCACATTGATCGGGCCCAGTAGATTGATATCGATCATCCGCCGCCAGTGCTGGATCTCGAGACTGTCGACCGTGCCCCAGACCGAGGTCCCGGCCACGTTCATCACCACATCGAGGCTGCCGAACCGCTCGTGCACGGTCGCCGCGAACCCGGCCACGGCGTCGTGGTTCGAGATATCGAACGCCTCGGCGATGAGCACGGTGCCGCCGGCCCGTTCGATCTCGGCGACGGTATCGGCCAGCCCGTCGGCATCGATATCGGTCAGCACCAACTGCGCCCCGCGGGCCGCCGACGCCAGCGCGGTCGCCCGGCCGATACCGCTGGCCGCGCCGGTGATCAGCGTTTTCGCGTCCTGCACCGATTTCCTGCGGTCGACCCGCCCCATGCTGCTACTCCCGATCGTCCGACTGCGCTGTCGGCAGCAGCCTACCGACCCCGGGCCGGGCGGGCACGGTGGAAACAGTTCACCCTCGCCTCCACCGCCGCCGCGCAGCACTACCTGTTCGGGCGCAGCGCGCACAGCCGCGGCTCGGACCTGTTCGTCGCCGGCATCCACCTCAGCGACCGCGGCGGCGCCGAGGTGGTCGACCTGACCGGTGATCGGCCGGCGACCGCACTGCGCCGACCGCGATGACTACAGCGCCCGGGGCAGATGACTACAGCGGGCAGCAGGCATGAGGCCTGCGCCCGGGCCGCGCCCCCTTGTCACACGTCCCAGGGGTCCAGGCCGAACTCGGGAATCGTGTGGTCGAGGTTGGCGAGTCGCTTGACCGACGCCATGAGCGCTTGCCGATTCGTGTGGGTCGGGTGATCGCTGAACGCCCTCGCGATCGTGAAGTGATCGGTGGCCAGCCGATCGGCGATGGCGGTTCGAGTGGCGCGGCCGACCGAGTTCCATTCTTGGGGACTGATATTGGCCCGCAGGGCGCGGTCGGAATCCCAGTGCTGCTCGACCCGTGCGATGAATTCGCGGTCGAGCTGTGCAGCGGGGTCCGGCGCCAGAGTATGCCGGGCCAGGCTGTCGGCATCGGCCACCGCCTGCGCCGCGAAGGCCGCCTGCGCGTCGGTTCCGGCGTGGTTCACCACCGCATTGCCGGAGGCGACGGCCTTCTGCAAAGGGCCGAAGCCGTACGGATTGCGCGATCGGGTCTCGTTCCGGACCGACCGGGCGCGCAGCGCATGGTTCACACTGCTGTGGGTGGACCCGGCGTCCAGTAGCACAGCCACCATGTGCTGATAGGGCACCCGGTTGTTGTCGAGATACTTGATAGCGCGCGCGAGTCCGAGCTCGGTGTGGATTCCGCCCCACGCGTCGGCTTCCCGCCGCGCCAGCAATCGCCAGTTCTGCCTGGCCATCGACGCCCATGCGTGCCGTTCCAACCGGCTCGCCGCCGTGGCCGCGTTCACCCGGTCACTGCGCATCTTGCCGAATGCCAACGGGCTGAGCGGGTTGACCGTGCGCCCCACGAGCCAGGCAGTGAGCGGCGAGGAGTTGACAGTGTTCAATGCGGCGAAGCTCGCGATCGCGCCGGCACCCGAACCGCCCCCGGAACTCTTCCCGCCGCCGCCCATACCGAGCGCGGTACCGCCCGACCCGCCGCGCGCGCCCTGGATCGTGAGCGAGAACCGGTTGGCCATCCAGTCCGAACCGCGGGTCAACCCCTTGGCCAGCCGGCCGAGCTGCAGGATCGCGACGGCTTCCACGACCGCCGCGATGACGATGACCGCGAGCACCTGGCCGCGCGCCTGCTGGAACAGGTTGCCGAGGAACAGCAGGTACACCCCGATGAAGACGGTGTAGGCGCACATCCGGGCCGCGGCGATACCCGTGTTCACCAGGTTGCGCACCAGAAAGGTCTGAGTGGGCCCGAAGACGAAACCGCCCGCGGCGAATCCGAAGGTCGCCATGAATCCCTGCATGATCGCGTCCAGCGCGGCCCGCATCAGCCGATAGGACAGGACCACCGCGAACAACAGCAGTACGGCTGCCGAGACCAACAGCAACAGACCGGTGCCGATCTGCCCCATGCTCGGGTGGGCGGCGGCCGCGGCCGCCGCGGTGTCCCCGCAGGCTGTCAGCGCGCGCTGGGTGCGGTCGGGGTCCCCCGTGGTCACTCCCGAAGACCACGCCGCGGCACACGCGGACCGGTTGTCCACGATATGGCCGAAGTTCCACACCTGCACCGGATGGCGCGCGAAATTGTCCGCCATATCGCCCTGCAGTGTGCTCACCGCCAGATCCGGGTTCCGGTTCGTGGACCCGTTCAATCCCGACGCGACCGCCAAACCGACGTCGCGGCCCTGGGCGAGTACCCCGTCGGAGCTCAGTGCGGCCGCCAGCGGGTCGGCCAGAAAGAGCGGGCCCAGCACCGCCACGGCCAGCATCGTCACCGTCTGGATCACCGCGCGGGCCTGGAAACCTCGCACGATGAACCAGGCCACGAAGAAGGCGCCGATCGAGGCCGCGGTGATCAGGACGGCGGGCGTGGCGAGCTGGCCGGCCAGCGCGCCGGCGGTACCGCGCAGCGCGTCGGCGAAGAAATCCAGCCAGGCGAAGCTCAGCGCGAAGCCGATGAACCAGATCGCGGTGGTCACGATGATCATGTAGCCGACGAATTCCAGGCCGACGATGGTCCACACGATCGTGCCGCCCGGGTCGAGCAACCCGCCGTTGTCACTGATGTAGGTGTAATCGGCGAGTGCCACACCGAAGGAGTCCCGGACGTTCATCCAGGCCACCCCGTCCATCCGGCTCGATCCGGTGGTGCCGTCCTGCGCCACGGCCACCGCCCCGAGCGCCCCCGGCAGTACGGTCAGCACGAAGAGGCCGGCGAGGCACCAGAGGAGGCGGCGCCCCCATCTCGCCGCTGTCCGCGGTGCACTGCTTCCGGGCTCACCCCACAGGCGCATGGCCGTAGATCCGGCTACTGGGTTGCGCGTTTCGCGCGCTCGCCGAATGCGGGCACGGCCCGCCGGTCTGGTCTGCCGATCATGCTGGCATTGGTATCGACGCCGAATGAAATTCAGCTGAACTGGCAGTGGCGGATCGGGCCCACCGCGGTGAATTACGAAACAATACCTGAAAAAATTCCCAGCCCCGAGAACAGGAGTAAAATGCCGAATTCAAGTCATAGTGAGCGGAATTGGGCCATAAACCCGATTACTCCCGAATTGCCCGGCTGTGGCTTCCGGAAAGATTTCGTCCCATGATAATGGGTTCCGTATCGGACCGTAGGAACTCGGCCGATCCCGCCGCGCCGCGCTCGCGCACCCGGGCGGCGGCGCCGGGCGCGGGCAACCGGCCGGTATCGCCGTCGGTTGATAGCATGGCGGATCCAGCCGACCATTCGGTCGGCTTGCCGACCAGGACACATCTCGAAAGAGTCGTTCCATGCAGTTTGAATTCGTCGAGCGGGACGAGACGTGGGTGGCCGGACTCCCGGTACGCAGCCCCAAGCGTGCGCTCGGTGAGTTGTACGACCGCGACCTCGAAGGCGCCTGGGCATCGGTACTACATCACGAGCTGGGCGGCCCTCTCGCTACGGCGTACACGGATTACTCGACGGAGCTGGGCACCTACAACACTCAGATCGTGGGATATCGGTGCAGTTCATTCGACGAGGTCACCCGCGGGCATCTGGTCGCCCGGCTGCCGCGCGGCACCTATGCGAAATTCTCCTCGGTGGGTAACTTCCCGCAGATCATGACGAGCCTGTGGACACAGATCGCCTACGCCGAGGAGCACCACCAGATCAACCGGACCTTCTCCGGTGATTTCGAGTTCTACCCGCACGCCTACAAAATCGATCTGTATCTGGCGGTCGAGGCCCGATGACCTACACGATCGTGGTGCGCGGCGAATCCGTGTACGCCGGACTCGTCTTCCCGAAGGTCCGGCCCAGTTTCAAGGTCAGCAACAGCGAGATCATCGAGTTCTTGAAGGACCGGGTGCGGGAGCGGCTGGACGCTGCCGCCGGATCGGCCGACGGACAACGGCCCATGTACACCGTGTACGTCCGGACACCGACCGGAACCTACAACGCGCTGGTGTGTTTCGAGTACACCGACCCGGGCCGGGCCCCGGTCGGCGATGTACTGGTCCGGGTACCACGGGGCGTCTACGCCCGGTTCGTACCCAACGGCGACTACCACGATCCGGTCGAGGACGTCTGGGCCCAGGTCGACGACGCGACCGCGTCGGCGGAGATCACCCGGGCCTACCGCGAGGAAATCGAGATCTGGCACGGTTCGGAATCGGTGGAGCTGTTCATCTCCATCACTCCCTGACCTCAGCGTGGAACAAGTTGTTGCCTGTCGGTAACCAACTCGGTACCAACCGGTCTGGTGGTAACGGCGCATCCCGGATTCATCCGGGTTGACCTGCGATAACAATCGCACACCGAGCCGGTTTCCGGAAGATTAACCAGAGTTCTGGTCAATTGTCTTCCGATGACGGATACTGCACTGGGCACGCCGACGAGCCGGGGCGTCGGTCGGGCTGCTGGACAACAAATCCCGCACGGCCCTCGCGTCGTGCGGCGAAAGAGTAGGAACTGCATGACTGTCGAAACGATCGCAGTCGGCCAGGAAGACCCGAGCCGCGGCCGCACTGTGAGATTTCGCGACAACGTTTCCGGATACGCCCTCTGCGTAACCACCCCGCGTCTCTCCCCCGGCCTGTGGCGCCGATACCTCACGGGAGCACGGGAAGCCTACCGCCACTTCGGCAACGAATCGGCCCTGGACTACGACGGTGTACTCGACGGGGCCTCGACGGCCCTGTTCTTCGCCGCTACCGACGCCCGCGGCGACGTGGTCGGCGGACTCCGCGTCCAAGGCCCCTACACCTGGGTGTCCGAGGTCGGCTCGCTCGCCCCGTGGGCGGGCCGGGCGGGCGCGGCCGAACTGGGTCTGATGATGGCCCGGCGCATTCCCCGCGGAGTGGTGGAAACCCGGGCGGTGTGGGTCGCCCGGGACGCCCCCCGGCGCAACGAACTGGCCGCGGCGATCTCGCGCTGCATGGCCCATGCGCCGCGCCTGCTCAACGTCCGATACGGCTTCGCCACAGTCGCCTCGTTCACCACCGAACGGCACCGCGCCAGCGGCGGGGTGGTGGCCCGGTCGATCCCGCCGGTGCCCTACCCCGACGAGCGCTATCGGACCCTGCCCATTTGGTGGGATACCCGGACCTACCATGTATTTGCTGACAATTTGCAGTATCTGCTGATGCGTGGTGAACTTCGCGCTATGGGATTAGCTGAACCAAGGTCGCGGCGGTCGCATCGACTGTTCGGGCACGGCGGGGAGGAATGCCATGCATATGGTCGGTGAGGCAGATCTCGGGGTGGAATACCGGCCGCTGATCCTGGACCCGAGCGATCCCGACGACGAACACGCCCTCGCGGGGCTGCGCGCCACCCCGCATACCGAGTTCAACGATCTACGAGGCCTGCTGGCCGCGGAGTTCGGCCGGCTCAACGATCCCCCGGACACCGGGGAGAGCGCGGCCGACGACCGCTGGGTCTACTACCCGTGGCGGCGCAGCGTGCTCGTGCTGCCGGGCCCGCGGACCTTCCGCGCGATCCGCCTGGACCGCAACCGCAACAAGCTGACCCGGGCCGAACAGGACCGGCTGAGCACCGTGACGGTCGGAGTGGTGGGTCAGAGCGTCGGTCACGCCATCGCCTACACCCTGGCGCAGGAGGGCGTATGCGGTGGGCTGCGGCTCGCCGATTTCGACGAACTCGAACTGTCCAACCTCAACCGGGTACCCGCCACGCTGTTCGATATCGCGGTGAACAAGGCGATCGTCACCGCTCGGCGGATCGCCGAACTCGATCCGTACCTGCCCGTGGAAGTGCGCGGCGGCGGCGTGGACGCCGAAACCGCGGACGATTTCGTCGACGGTCTGGGAATCGTTGTGGAGGAGTGCGATTCCCTGGACATCAAACTACTCATCCGGGAGGCGGCCCGGCGCCGCCGGTTGCCGCTGATCATGGAGACCAGTGACCGCGGTCTGCTCGATGTCGAACGTTTCGACCTCGAACCGGACCGGGCCCCGTTCCACGGTCTACTCGGCGATACCGGGGCCGAACAACTACGCGGCCTGTCCACCCGGGACAAAGCGCCCTACGTCGTCGGCCTGCTCGGCGCGCGCGATCTGTCGGCCCGGATGGCCGGCAGTCTCGTGGAGGTCGGTGAGACCCTCAACAGCTGGCCGCAACTCAGCGGTGACGTGGTGCTCGGCGCGGCCAGTGTCGCGACGGCGATCCGCCGGATCGGGCTGGGCCGGCCGCTGCGGTCGGGCCGTACCCGGGTCGATGTGGAGCAGGCGCTCGACGCGCTGGCCGACCCGGATATCGATACCGAGCAAGATGTCGCCGACCCCGAGTCCGACGACCCGGCCGGCACCACCATCGACCGCATCCTGGTCTGCGCGCAACGCGCACCCTCGGGCGGCAACGTCCAGCCGTGGTCACTGCACACCGCGCCGCAGGAGCTGCGGATCGCGCTCGAGCCCCGCTACACCACCGCCATGGACATCGGCTACCGGGGCAGCGCCGTGGCGCTGGGCGCCGCCCTCTACAACGCCCGGGTCGCGGCCGCGGCCTACGACGTACTCGGCCCCCACGAATACCTCGAAGGCACCGCACCGGACTCCCCGCTCACCGCGGTGCTCCGGCACGGCGGCGACACCGACCCGGCGCTCGCGGCGGACTATCCCTATGCGCTCGCCCGGGAGACCAACCGCCGGCTCGGCTACGGCGGGCAGATCCCGGCCGGCGTCCTGGCCGGGCTGGCCGCGGTCGCGGCGGCCGAAGGCGCGCGGATGCGGGCCGTCGCCGATTCGCCGGGGATCCGTACCCTGGCCGCCGTCCTGGCCGAATCCGACCGGATCCGCTACCTCACACCGCTGCTGCACCGCGAGATGTTCGCGGAGATGCGCTGGCCCGGCGAGGACCTGACCGACGGTATCGACACCCGGTCGCTCGAGCTGGCGCCCGATGAGCGGGTCGCCCTGCAGATCGGGCGACGCGCCGATGTGATGGCCCAATTGCACAGCTGGTCGGCGGGTGCGGCACTGGGCGACTACGCCCGGGACAGGGTGCGCTCGAGTTCGGCTGTCGTCGCCCTGACCTTCACTCCCGATCCGGGTGCCGAGCCCGGGGCATTGGCCGGTTACGCCCGCGCGGGGGCCGCGGTACAGCGGCTGTGGATCCAGGCGCAGCGGTCCGGTCTGGCCGTCCAGCCGATGTCCCCCGTCTTCCTGTTTTCCCGATCCCGTACCGAACTGGATGCGCTCTCCCCGGCATACGCGGATAGACTGTCCACACTTCAGGGTCGTTTCCTGGAATTACTGGAAGTGCCGGAACAGGACAGCGTGGCGCTGGTATTACGCCTGAGTTACGCGGCAGCTGCCAGCGTGCGGAGCCGACGGCGCCCCGCACCGGGCGCGGACAGCCGCAGATAGTGCGATCGGAGATCAGGTGCCTCGGCGGACACTCGACTCGCTGGTGACCGAAGTCGCCGCGGAGCTGATGGGCGTCGATTCGGCGACCATGGTGTCGGCGACCGAGCAGGTGCTGGCCATGCTGATCGACTATTTCGACGTCGACTTCAGCTACCTGCGGCACAACGATCCCGCGAACCGATCCACGGTGCTGGTGGCCGAGTGGCCGCCACGCCAGGACGTGCCCGAACCGGATCCGCTCAAGATCGTGTATTTCGATCAGGCGGATTCGGTTTTCAAATCACTCGAGCACGCCACCGAACCGTTCCTCATCCCGGCCAGCGCCGCCGACTACCAGCAGACCATCCACTCCGCGTCCGGGCTGGGCGACATCAGCTCCGCGGCGGTGCCGCTGGTGTCCCGGGGCCGGTCGACCGGTCTGCTCGGTTTCGTCAAGGTCGGCGACCGCGACTGGAGTACCCGGGAGTTGAATGTGCTCAAAGCCATCGCCACTCTGTTCGCCCAGTTGCAGGCCCGGGTGGAAGCCGAGGAAAAGCTCCGCTTCATCGCCCTGCACGACGACCTGACCGGTCTGGCCAACCGCCGCGCACTGCTGGAACATATGGAGCAGCGGCTGCAATCGGGGAGTCCCGGCCCGGTCGCGGCCTTCTTCCTCGACCTGGACCGGCTCAAGGCCCTGAACGATTTCCTCGGCCACACCGCCGGGGACAAGTTCATCCGGACCCTGTCCGAGCGGCTACGGGACAATCTGGACCCCAACGATATGATCGCCCGCCTCGGCGGCGACGAGTTCGTGATCGTGCCCGCCAAACCCATGGACACCGTCGCCGCCGAATACGAGGCGACCCGGATCCAGGAACTGATCAGCCGCCGGGTCACCGTGGGCGGCGAGTCGGTGAGCCGCGGCGCCAGCGTCGGGGTGGCTGTCGGTATCCCCGGTGAAACCACCGTCGCCGATATCATGCGGCGCGCCGACCACGCGCTGCTGTCGGCCAAATCCGGCGGCGGCAACGGGGTGGCCCTGTTCACCGACGCCATGCGGGCCCAGTTCGAACTCCAGGACGATGTGGAACTGAACCTGCGCAGCGCGGTGGCCGACGGATCGCTGATCCTGCACTACCAGCCCGAGGTGGATCTGCGCACCGGCCGGATCGTGGCCATGGAGGCGCTGGTCCGCTGGATGCATCCGACCCGCGGCCTACTCCCGCCCGGTGCGTTCGTGACCGTGGCCGAGGCCACCAACCTCGCCGGTGAGCTGGGTCGCTGGGTGCTGCGCACCGCCTGCGCGCAGTTCGCGCAATGGCGCCGGCAAGGCCTGGCGACGAATATGGTCATGCGGATCAATGTGTCGCCGGTGCAGCTGGTGAGCCTGGATTTCGTGGAGCGTATCGAGGACATCCTCCGGCATTACGGAATCGACGGGAGTTCGATCTGCCTGGAGATCACCGAACACGTGGTGGTCCAGGATCTGGCCCGCACCCAGGTCACGCTGCGCGGGCTCAAACGGATGGGTGTCCAGATCGCCATCGACGATTTCGGCACCGGCTATTCTTCGCTCTCCCATCTCAAGGCACTGCCGGTGGACGCGGTGAAGATCGACCGCGGCTTCGTCCAGCGGCTGGGGGCCAGTACCGACGACCTGGCCATCGTGAAATCGATCATCGGGCTGGCCGGATCGTTCGGTCTCGGGGTGGTCGGCGAGGGGGTCGAGACCCCCGTCGCGGCCCGCACCCTGGTCGGTCTGGGCTGCTACCGGGCCCAGGGTTTCCTCATCGCGCGCCCGCTGCCCGCCGACGAGGTCGGCGAGCATCTGGCCCTCGGACGGATCCCGCTGAATCTGGACCTGCCCCGGGTGGGCCGCGGTATGCCCGCCCCGTAGCCACTCGAGGTCCAAATAACACGCGGCCTTCACCACGAGTTCAACGCCCCGGTTCCGGTGATAACCCGGCTCGCGCCACGATCGGCGACGTGCGCATCGTGCAACTGGCGAATTTCTACGGCCCGCGCTCGGGGGGTCTGCGTACCGCGCTGCACCATCTCGGTGCGGGCTATGTGGCCGCCGGCCACGAGGTCGTGCTGATCGTGCCCGGGCCGCGACGTACCGAAGAAATACTGCCGAGCGGGGCATTGCGGATTACCCTGCCCGCGGTCGGGATCCCGTGGACGGGCGGTTACCGGGCCGCCGACCCGCGCCGGGTCGCCGATGTCCTCGACGGCCTGCGGCCCGATGTACTGGAGGTCTCCGACCGGCTGACCCTGCGCGGATTCGGCCGCTGGGCGCGGCGCCGGGGCGTGGCCGGGGTGATGATCTCCCACGAGCGCCTGGACCGGCTGCTGGGGCAGATCATGCCGGACCGGATCGCCCGGCGCTGCGCCGATATCGCCAACCGGCACACCGCCGCCGAATACGACATGGTGGTGTGCACCACCGAATTCGCGCGGGCCGAGTTCCGGCGTATCGGCGCGCCGAATGTCGAGATGGTGCCGCTGGGTGTGGATCTGGACCTGTTCAGCCCGCGCCGCCACGACCACGGTTTGCGGGCCGACCTCGGGGTGCCCGGACAGCCCCTGCTGGTGCACTGCGGCCGGCTGTCGGTGGAGAAACGCGCCGATCGCAGTATCGAAGCGCTCGCCGAGCTACGCCGGGACGGGCTCGGCGCGCGTCTGGTGGTCGCCGGTGACGGCCCGCGCCGGGACGCGCTCGAACGCCGGGCCAAGCTGCTGCCGGACCTGCCGGGCGGCCTGCCCGCGGTACATTTCACCGGGTTCATCAGCGACCGGTCGGATGTGGCGAGATTGCTGGCGACCGCGGATATCTCGCTGGCTCCGGGTCCGCACGAGACCTTCGGGCTGGCCGCGCTGGAAGCGCTGGCCGCGGGTACCCCGGTGGTCGCGAGCAGGTCCTCGGCGCTGGCCGATATCGTCACCGCCGACTGCGGCGCGGTCGCCGCCGACGATCCGGCGGCGTTCGCGCACGCGGTCACCGATGTCCTGGCCCGCCCGGCCGCGCAGCGGCGCGGCGCGGCCCGGCGGCGGGCCGAGCAGTTCACCTGGCCCGCGGCCGTATCGGGAATGCTCGCGGTACTCGACCGCTGATGCCGCCGAGCCGAGCGGATCGCTCGCGATACCGGGCACCGTGAGCGGCTGTCACAGCCGGCCGGGCAGCCGCCGCCCGCCCCGGATGAGCTCGGTGATCAGTTCCGTATAGCCGTCGATCATTTCGGCCAGCCGGTGCCAACGTTTACGCGCGTGGTGATCTCGTGTGCCGTCGATCTCGACCATTTGGTTGGCGTCCACCCACCCCCAGGCCATGCGATCGATCACTGCCCCCAGCGTTTCGGCGTGGATCGATACGTCGGCGTCACGTTGCGGGGACCGCGCGTCGACCCACTCGTCGATATCCTCGACCAGCTCCCGGCGGCGGTTGTCGACCTCGGCGACCGTGCGCGCGTCTCGCAGCGTCACCCGATGGCCGTGCAGGGCGGCCAGTGCCCGCGCCGTGCGGAGGACGTCGTGATCCTCGAACCGGGTCCCCTGGAAGCTGCACAGCAACTGGGTCGCCGTGGGCAGGCCCGTGGTGGCCACGGGCACCACGGGCCGCGTGCGAACGTCGCCCGGCACCATCACACTCTGTTCAAACATGATCGGCTCTCGATTCGGTCGTACCGCGTATCGGACAGATTTGTTCAGTCGATGACAATAGTCGATGGACATAACTCACCGGCGGCAAAACGCACTATTGCGTTCGCTGATTCGAGACCATGAGGTACTCCATCTCTCATCGAATCGATTGCCCGCGAATGCAATGGACGGTTCCCCCGCCCACGGGCCACCGCGGCACCGAACGCGACCTCACAAAACGGAGCCGATCACTGCGACCCGACGCAGACCGCCACTCCGAGCGGCCCGGTCTCGTCACCCGCTCGCCGCGCTCGGCTCGGAAAGAGAACTGCCCTCGACCGGATACCGGCCGAGGGCAGTTATGCAAGAATTCCTGTGGTGGAGCTAAGGGGAATCGAACCCCTGACCTTCTCGATGCGAACGAGACGCGCTACCAACTGCGCTATAGCCCCGTGCGGCTCGGTGAACCGCGCTGTGCCACTCTAGCAAACAGGGCTACCAGAATCCGAATCGGGGCGCTGACCTGCGTTTTCTCTATTTCTCCGAGCATTTCCGTGCGGCGGGATCCACTACTGGTCACGCACCCGCGGCCCGGCGGATATCACCGCCGGTCGCCCGGTTGCGCACGGTCCGGGCGACGGACGCGTCATAGGCGTCCAGATGCTCGAACGCCGGATCCTCGTCGTCGGGTTCGAGCAGGTGGGCCCGGCGACGCAGCGCGCGTGCGGTATCCCGGTCCATTCCGGGCCGGGCACCCCGCGGCGACGCCGTCTCGGCGTCGGCGGGGCCGTGTCCGGCCGATTCCTGCCCCCGGCCGGTGAGCCGGGCGCTGCGCCGCCGGCGGATCTCCTGTTCGATCCGGACCTGTTTGCGCAGATAACCCAGGTAGGTACCCAGGGACAGCACGGCACCACCGCAACCCCACCAGAAAATGGGTGCGACGGCGACCGCGAGGCCGCCGCACAGCACGGCACCGAGTACGAGCGCGACCACGGCGCGCTGCCGGAAGGTATAGCGCGCGGCCCGGGCGATCGCGTCGGCTTCGGGGTCGTAACCACCGCGCCCGCGGCGGGACGGTACGAAATCCTCGTCGTCGTATTCGAGTTCCGGGTCCGGCGGCCGCATCGCCGCCCGCACCGGGGGAATGCGCGCGGGCACGTTGGCCTCGGCGTGCTCGGGCGAACGGACCTCCTCGTCACAGTCCTCGCCGCGTTCGAACTCCACGTCGTCCCAGCCGTCGCCGGATTCGCTGTCGTGCGCGGTGCCGTCCGCACCGAATCCCGGCTCGGCGCCCCCGGGCCGCTCGCCGACGACCTCGTCCGGTTGCTCCTCGCCAGCCGCGGTACCGTTCTCCTCGGCCGATGTGCTCATCGGATCCTCCGCATCATTGGCGTGGTGACGCTTTCGGTAAGGCCGCGTGGTCCGCTTCTTGCGGGCATGCCCACTTCCCTTACGCCGTTTGGAATCTCCACGATGCAGTACCCGCGTCGCCAGGGCTGTGTCGGTTGTCCGGCGGATTCTGGGATGCCGGTCGGCAAGGATAGGAAACAGGACGAAGACCCACAGCACGACCAGCCCGATCCACAGGATCGAATTCGGCATCGTCGTCAGCACCTCCGTCCCGCCTGGTCGTCGTCCGAGCCCCCGCCATGAACCGTGTGCGCCCCCACGCCGGAGTCCTACCCCGCGGGTACGTCTCGCAGATCGTGGTACGAGCTCTCCACCGGTGGCACAGGACGCACCACCGACGTCCGTAGGTTAATTCCGAGTAGGGGTACAACACGGCAGGCGCGCCGTGCACTTCCGCCACATGAGTCACATTTCCACCAAAGCCGGGTCCGGGCAGGCCGGTTTCCGGCGGCACGTCACCGCAGCGTCAACCGTCCTTCCCGCGCCAGCCGATCGACCACCCGGCCGGGCAGCTCCTCCACCGTTATCCCGACCAGCAGATGATCGCGCCAGGCCCCGTCCACATCGAGATACCTACGCAGCAGCCCTTCTTCACGGAAGCCCACATTGCGCAGCACCGCCTGGCTCGCCAGATTCTCCGGCCGCACGGTCGCCTCCACCCGGTGCAGGCCAACCGGACCGAAACAGTGATCGAGCCCCAGCGCCAATGCCGCGGTCGCGACCCCCTGCCCGCCGAGATCCTTGGCCACCCAGTACCCGATCCACGCCGAACGCAGCGCGCCGCGCACGATATTGCCGACCGTCAGCTGCCCGCTGAACGCACCGTCGACCTCGATCACCAGTGGGATCATCGCGCCGCGGCGCGCCTCCGCCTTCAGGCTCGACCACAGCGGCGGCCAGTTCGAAGCGTGATTGCGCGCGTCCCAGGCCCCGCGGCCGGTGGGCTCCCAGGGTTCCAGATGGTTCTGGTCCCGCAACCTGATCCGGCTCCACGCCGCCGCGTCGCGCAACCGTACTGGGCGCAGAGTCACCTCCCCGGCCGGAACCCGCACCGGCCCGAGGTGGGCGGGCCACCCGGGGTGCTGGGTGGCCCGGAAAACGTTCATGGACTCCACTTTCTAGCCGCGTTGCGCCAGAAATGCGACCCGGACCTTGTCGCCGGTACGAATTTCGGTGTCGTCGGGCTCGACCACGATGAGACTGTTGGCCTCCGACATGGCCGCCAGCAGATGCGACGACGCCCCGGCGCTGTTGCCGAGCGGCTGCACCAGGTAGTCCCCGGTGGCCTCGTCCCGCATCAACTGGGCGCGCAGATAACCCTTGCGGCCCGCCATCGACTGGATGGGAGTTATGGTCCGAGCCCGGACGATCCGGCGCATCGGCTGCCGCCTTCCCAGCGCGATCCGGATGAGCGGTCGCACCATCACCTCGAAAACCACCAGGGCGCCGACCGGGTTGGACGGCAGCAGGAAGGTGGGCACCTCGTCGCGGCCGAGACGGCCGAACCCCTGTACCGAACCCGGATGCATCGCCACCCGGGCGATCTCCAGTTCACCGAGCCCCTCCAGCGCCTCACACACCTGATCGGAGGCCCATCCGCCGACCGCGCCGGCGATCACCACCACTTCCGCCCGTACCAGCTGCCCTTCGACCACATCCCGCAGCCGGCGCGGGTCGGCGTCGACGATGCCGACCCGGTTCACATCCGCGCCGGCGTCGCGGGCGGCGGCGGCCAGGGCGTAGGAGTTCACGTCGTAAACCTGCCCGGGCCCGGGCGCCCGATCGATATCGACCAGTTCCTCACCGATCGAGATCACCGACAGCCGCGGCCGCGGATGAACCAGCACCTTGTCCTGGCCGACCGCCGCCAGCAGACCCACCTGCGCGGGACCGATGATCGTGCCGGCGTGCACCGCGACATCCCCGGGCTGCACATCGTCACCGGCCCGGCGCACATAGTCGCCCGACCGCACCGGTTCGTAGACCTTGAGCCGGCCCCGGCCGCCGTCGGTGAAATCCAGCGGCAGTACCGCGTCGGCGAGGGTGGGCAGCGGCGCGCCGGTCGCGACCCGGACCGTCTGCCGGGGCTGCAGCCGGATCGGCTGCCGGGAGCCGGCGAGCACCTCCCCGACCACCGGCAGCGTCAGGTCGACCAGTTCGCCGTCCTCGTCGCGGATATCGGCCCCGGCGGACGTCACATCCACACTGCGCACGGCGTATCCGTCGATGGCGGCCTGATCGAAACCGGGCAGCGGCCGCTCGGTCACCACGTCTTCGGCGCACAGCAGGCCCTGGGCCTCGGAGATCGCGACCCGCACGGGCCGCGGCGCGACGGCCGCGGCGGTCACCTTGATCTGCTGATCCTCAACAGAGCGCATCCAGCCCTTCCCGATGTCCTCGCCCCGCAGGCGATCTCATTCGTCCGCGGTGAGTTGCGGGTTCCACTCCGAACTCAGCCGGTGCTGGAGCCACTCGCGCAGCGCGGGACCGTATTCCTCCCGCTCCAGTGCGAAATCCACCGCAGCACGAAGATAGCCGCCCGGGTTCCCCAGATCATGGCGCGACCCACGGTGGACGACCACGTGAACCGGATGTCCCTCGTCGATGAGCAGCGAGATCGCGTCGGTGAGTTGCAGTTCCCCGCCGGCGCCGGGACCGATGCGGCGCAGGGCGTCGAAGATCGCGCGATCGAGCAGGTAGCGCCCGGCGGCGGCGAAGGTGGAGGGGGCCTCCTCGCGGCCCGGCTTCTCCACCATGCCCTTGACCCGCAGCACATTCGGGTTGACCGCGTCGGGCACCGGGGCCACGTCGAATACGCCGTAGGCGCTGACCTGGTCCTTGGGCACATCGATCGCGCACAGCACGGATCCGCCGCGTTTACGGCGGACCCGGTTCATCACATCCAGTACCCCGCACGGCAGCACCAGATCGTCGGGGAGCAGTACCGCGATGGCGTCCTCGTCGGGGTCGAGCACCGCTTCCGCCTGGGCCACCGCGTGACCGAGGCCCAGCGGTTCCTCCTGCACCACCGAACTCACATCGAGCAGCCCCGGGGCCTTGCGCACCTTCTCCAGCAGCTGGAACTTGCCGCGCTCGGCGAGGGTGCTCTCCAGCACCAGGTCCTCCACGAAATGCGCGACCACTCCGTCCTTACCGGGCGAGGTCACGATCACCAGGCGGCTGGCCCCGGATTCGGCGGCCTCGCTGGCCACCAGCTCGATACCGGGAGTGTCGACCACCGGCAACAGTTCCTTGGGGACCGTTTTGGTCGCGGGCAGGAACCTTGTTCCCAGCCCGGCCGCGGGCACGACGGCCGTCCGGAAGCACGGTTCCGGCGCGGAGGCGCCCTCGCTGCCCTGTTCTGCGGCCTTTTCTGTCATATACACACCCTATCCACCCGGAGCGCCGCCCAAACGGCTGTATACCGGCTCGCCGCCGACTTTCGCGGCGAAACCGGCACCGGTGAGAGCCTATGGTTGTCGCCGTGCCTCTGCCCGACGAGCGTGACAAACAGGCCTGGCGCGCGGAGATCCGTGCCCGCCGGGCGCGACTACCCGAACTCGTGCGCGCCACGGAGGCGGCGGCACTGGCCGCCGCGGCCGCGGACCTGGGTCCCGCCGAGTGGGTGTGCGCCTACGTGCCGATGCGCGCGGAACCGGGTTCGCCGGACCTGCCCGAGGCGCTGCGCGCGGCCGGTAGCCGGGTGTTGTTGCCGGTGACCGGTGCGCCCGGCCCATTGCGCTGGGGCGAGTTCACCGGCGCGGGATCGCTGCGGCCGGGCCGCTACGGCCTGCTGGAACCGGCGGGCCCGGTACTACCGCCGGAAACGGTCGCGCGGGCCGAGGTCCTGCTGATCCCGGCACTGGCGGTGGACCGGCGCGGGGTCCGGCTCGGCCAGGGCGCCGGCTACTACGACCGGACCCTGGGTATGGCCGATCCCACAGCCCGGCGCACCGTGGTCGTCCGGGACGACGAGGTGGTCGAGCGGTTGCCCGAGGAACCGCACGATATCCGGATGACCTGGGTGCTCACCCCGGGCGGCGGCCTGCGCCGGCTCGATGTGACAGCGTCGTGAGACGCCGTCGTGGTGGCACTCGGCACAATGGAGGGTATCCGGGAATCACTCGGCGATTGGCACTGTTGGCACTGTCGGCTGTAGAGTGCTAAGTCTCGAATACTGCGGAGGACCCAGTGCCAACCTATTCATACGCGTGCACCCAGTGCGACAACCGCTTCGATATCGTTCAGTCCTTTACCGATGAGGCACTCACTGTCTGCTCGGAGTGCTCCGGCGCTCTGCGTAAGCTTTTCAATTCGGTGGGCATCGTCTTCAAGGGCAGCGGCTTCTACCGGACCGACAGCCGCAGCGGCGCCTCGACCGCCAGTGAACCGGCCAAGTCCGACAACTCCACGTCGAGCTCTTCGGGATCCGGTTCGAAATCGAGCTCGGACAAGGGCTCCTCGGGTACCTCCTCGGCACCCGCCGCCGCGGCCAGCTGAGAGCGGAATCGCGACCCGGCCCCGCCCGGACAGGTCGTTGACAGCGGCCGGGTATCGCGGATGATCCATCCACACCCCGGGAGTTGTCCACAATCGCGCACAACCCCGGGTTCGCGGCCGGACAGTACTCCTACGCTCGGCCCATGAGCCGCATCCGACCCACTGCCCGCACGAGCGGCGGCCGAACCTCCTCCCTCGGCGCCGGTGACACCTGGCGCGACGCGTTCGCCGATCGACCGGCCTGGGCCGACGGGGTCCTGCTGCGCCGTGCGCTGGCCGTACTGTGCGCACTCGCGGCCGTCACGCTGTTCCTCCGCGGCGATCCGGCCCACGTGCGCAGCTCCGTCGTGGTCGCGGCCCGCGACCTGCCGCCCGGCCACCTGCTCGCCGCCGCGGATCTCCGCCTCGCTTCCTACCCTCCGGACGCCACACCCGACGGCGCGGCCGCCGACCCGGCGCCGCTGTTCGGCGCCGTGCTCACCGCCGCCCTGCGAGCGGGCGAGGTACTCACCGATGTCCGTGTGGTCGGCCCGCGGCTCGCGGAGGCCGCCACCGGACGGCCGGATGCCCGGATCGTGCCCGTCCGCCTGGCCGATACCGCGATCACCGAGATCCTGCGGGCCGGCGATCGGGTGGACGTGGTGGCCGCCGGCGCCGAGGATCCGGCACTCGCGCAAACCCTGGCGGTCGACGCCGCGGTGGTACTGGTGTCGGGGCCGCCGGCGGATTCCGGCAACCGCCACGCCGAACGGGTCGTGCTGGTGGCAATGGACGCCCGCCGGGCAGCGGTCGTCGCCGCGGCCTCGTTGCACAGCGCACTCACCGTGATCTTCCACTGAACGTCGGCCCGCACGACGAAGGGACCCACCGCGTATACGCGGCAGGTCCCTCCACCGAGATGTGGGTGCGGCCGAGCCGGGCACCCGGCCGGATGAGCCTTACGGCCGGATCAGCCGAGGCTGAACGGCTGACCCCACAGGGTCACCACGGACATCACGTTATCGGTCTCGACCTTGACCCGCACGAACGCGCGCGCCTGCGCGTAGCCGCCGCAGCCGTTGACGCCGATGGTCTGATCGGACCAGGTCACCGAACCGCTGTTGCCCTTGAACTTGTTGTTGGTGGCGTGATCCTCGTTGCCGTAGTCGTCGGGCTTCTCGATATCGAGGACGTAGAAGGACTTCGCCTGGCCGGGGCCCAGGGTCAGGTTGCCGCCGACCTCACCACTGGGGCTGACCTCACCGGACGCACCGTCGATATCGGCGTCGGCGCCACCTTCGGCGCCGCCGCCGTCGATGTTGACCTGGCAGCCCACGACATAGCCGGGGTAGATCTTGCCGCCGACCTTCTCGCCGCCGGCGATCTCGACCTGCGCGCTGGCCGAGGCCCAGGCGTTGCGGTGGATCGGGGTGGCGCCCATGGACGGGCTGATGGTGGCGGATTCGCCGACCAGGCGCACGGTCACCACGGTGCCGTCCGACAGGGTCTTGGTGATTTCGCCGCCGGGCAGCGGGATGAAGGTGTCGGCGTTGGCGGCGCCGGTGGAGAACAGGCCCAGCGCCATCGAGGCGGCCGCGCCGACGCCGGCAAGGCGCGCCAGATTCTTACGGTTGAACATGTGTGTGTGCCCCTCTGGGGTTGAATTCGCTACAGCGAGAGATGTGGTGGGTGAATTCGACCGGTGCCGGTATCAGCCGATGCTGAACGGCTGCCCGTAGAGGGTGGTCTTCGAGTAGTGGTCGCCGATGATCTCGACGACGGTGTAGGCCCGGGCCTGCGCGTAACCGGCGCAACCCTGGATCGCCATCTCCACGTCCTGGTACTCCACGGAGTACACGCCCGGCTTCTCGACGTCCTTGTATTCGATCTGCACGAACTTGACCTCACCGGGGCCGAGCTCGATACCGACCGAGCCGCCGACGCTGCCGCCGCCCACCTCGATACCGACCGAGCCACCGAGACCGATGGCGTCGTCGGCGATGCTCACCTGGCAGCCGACGATGTAGCCGGTGTTGAGCTGCGAGGCGCCGTGCGTCGAGGAGTTGTTGGTTCCGTCCGCGTTCGTGGGGCCGTTGTTCGGACCGGCTTCGCCCTCGGGGGTCACCGTGACGTCGGCGGTGGCGTTGCCCGAGACCCACACGGTCCGGCCCGCGCCGTTGGCGGCCAGGGACGGCGAGATGAGCGCGCTCTCATGGGTGCGGGTGATCTTCACGCCGGGTCCGAGTTTTTCACCGTCGGGCAGCGGAACAAAGGTGTCCGCGTTCGCGGCACCGGTCGAGAACAGGCCCATGGCCACGGCCGCGACAGCGCCGACGCCCAAAGCGCGGGCGCCGCAGCGCAGACCGGTGGTGCGGTTCTTGCTCATATTTCCCCTCATCAAGGTTTTCAGCGACACCCGGCATCGCAGCGATTCGATGCCGGGGCGGCCCGAGAACAGGCTGCATAGAGCTTGCGGGACGGCTGTAGCCACCAGATGAACCAAAAACCACACAACCGGTGAACACTCGAGTACCGTGCCGCCGACGCGGTGTGTCGACCGGATGAGTGCCAGATGGCCAGAAAGTGACCGGTGCTGGGGAAATACCCGCCGGGCGTCGGCGGTACCGGTCCTGCCGCAACAGAATACGGGCCCGCCGCGGCTGCGGCGGGCCCGTATTCGTGCCAGTATGTCGGATCGGCCGGATATCAGCCGAGGCTGAACGGCTGCCCCCAGAGCGTGACGAAGGTGATCACGTTCTCGGTTTCCACCTCGACCTTGACGAACGACCGAGCCTGCGCGTAGCCACCGCAGCCGTTGAGGCCGATGGTCTGATCGGACCAGGTCACCGACCCACTGTTGCCTCGGAACTTGTTGTTGGTGGCGTGATCCTCGCTGCCGTAGTCGTCCGGCCCCTCGATATCCAGGACGTAGAACGATTTCGCCTGGCCGGGGCCGACGGTGAGATTGCCGCCGGTTTCGGCGCTCGGGCTCACGGCACCTTCGGTGTCCACCTCGGCCCCGGCACCACCCTCGGCACCGCCACCGTCGATATTGACCTGGCAGCCCACGACATAGCCGGGGTAGATCTTGCCACCCACGTCCTCGCCGCCGGCGATCTCGACCTGCGCGCTACCGGAGGCCCACGCGTTGCGGTGCACCGGCGTGGCACCCATGGACGGGCTGATGGACGCCGACTCGCCGACCATGCGTACGGTCACCACCGTGCCGTCGGACAGCGTCTTGACGAGTTCGCCGCCGGGCAGCGGCACGAAGGTATCGGCACTGGCCGCTCCGGTGGAGAAGAGGCCGAGCGCGACGGTGGTGGCGGCGCCGACGCCGGCCAGGCGCGCCAGATTCTTACGGTTGAACATGAGAGTTACACCCTTCGAGGGGAGAGCTCGCGGAATGCGCGAGAAAGATTCGATTCGATGCGACGTGGACGGGCGCGGCAGCTCAGCCGATGCTGAACGGCTGGCCGTACAGGGTGGTCTTCGAGTAGTGGTCGCCGATGATCTCGACCACCGTGTACGACCGCGCCTGCGCATAACCCGCGCAACCCTGGATCTCGATCTCGGCATCCTGGTACTCCACCGAGTACCTACCTGGCTTCGTGATGTCCTTGTAGTCGATCTGCACGAATTTCACCTCGCCCGGACCCAACTCGACACCGACGGAGCCGCCGAGGCTACCGCCGTCGAGGGACAGGCCCAGTGAGCCGCCCAGGCCGATCGCGTCCTCACCGATGCTCACCTGGCAACCGACGATATAGCCGGTATTGAGCTGCGAGGCGCCGTGCGTGGACGAGTTGTTGGTCCCGTCCTCGCCGGTCGGGCCGTTGTTCGGGCCCGGTTCGCCTTCGGGCGTGACCGTGACATCGGCAATGGCGTTTCCGGAGACCCAGACCACCCGGCCCGCGCCGTTGGCCGCCATGGAGGGCGAAACGACGGCATGCTCACCCGTACGGGTGATGGTCACTCCGGGGCCGGCCTTCTGACCGTCGGGCAGAGCCACGAAGGCATCGGCATTCGCGGCGCCCACCGACAACAGGCCCACGGTGACGGCGGCCGCGGCACCGACACCCGCGATCCTGGCGCCGTTACGTACACCGTCGGTGCGGTTCTCGCTCATATTTCCCCTCATCATGTCGGACAAACAGCATGGCCTACGAGACTCGGACAGCTGACTCGCCGGCTCCGACCAGTGTTTCGCTCGTTTGTTACCTACAGGTGACCTGTTGTTATTTCGGTGCAACGCCGCAAATCGGACAATGCACGCCAATGCGACCGGCAGGATCCACAAAGTGGAGTCACGCCGGACCACCATTGCGGCGGTCGACGAAGCCGAGATTAAACGGTCGGCAACAGGTTGGACAAAGGGTGTTTTCGCTATACGTTAATGTGATCCAAGTCACAATTGAATACGAAGCGGTGCGAATCGTTAGGCAAACGCAGGTGACGGCCCCGAACAGGTCGTCGGCCGAGAAAATCCCCCGCAAAGAATTCGTCAAAAGTAATAGCCCCCTTCAAAACACCGACACCGGGAGCGGAACATTATAAACTCGCCCATTCCATTACCGGATAATTTCAGAAAAATTCACACCCCCCTTTACCCCCAAAAAAATAGCGTACCAACGCGGCAATCACGCGAAAAGTGTTGGGCGCCAATGCATTTCCGGGATCACCCGGCGCCGCCGTGATGCGGTGGCACCTGTGAACGCCACCACTCGTCGTCGGCACCGGATGCCGCGCCGTCGTCCCGCTCGTCGCGCGTGGTGGACGGCAACACTTCACCGAAGATCCGGTCCACACGCGCCGGGTCCCCCGTCCGGCGGTGCGCCCGACGGGGGACCTCAGGGGTCTCACCCTCACTCATACTGACCGCTCCGGCTCATTCCAGCAGCCCGGACAACTCACCGATCACCCGGCTCGCCAGCGGCCCCAGGGTCGCCATACCGTCGCGGATCGCGGCCCGGGTACCCGGCAGGTTCACCACCAGTGTGCTCCCCGAGATACCGGCCAGCCCGCGGGAGAGCCCGGCGTCCAGTGAACCGGCCACCCGTCCCGACGCCCGCAACGCCTCACTGATCCCGGGCAGATCCCGGTCGAGCACCTCGGAGGTGGCCTCGGGCGTGACATCACGCGGCGACATACCGGTGCCACCGACCGAAATCACTATGTCCACGCCACCGATCACCGCGGTGTTCAACGCGTTCCGGATCGCCACCTCGTCGGCCTCCACCGAAACGGACGCGTCGACGAGGAACCCCGCCTCGGTGAGCAGTTCGGTGACGAGTGGGCCCAGCGAATCCTCGCCGCCGTGCGCCGTTCGATCGTCCACCACCACGACCAGTGCACGCCCCGCAACAGGAGCATCGATTTCCATACCGCTCACCGTAGCGCCGATCGCGAGCGGCGCGTGCCCACCCCCGGCCACCTTCTGCATCATCGGCCTCCCTCCACCGCGGCGGCGGCGAGGGTCACCTCGGCCGTGCGGGTGTTTCCACCACGTTCATCGGTATACGTCACTGTCACCTTGTCTCCCGGCTGTTTGGACCGCACCGCGGCGACCAGCGCGTCACCGGAATCGATCGTGCGGTCGTCGAGCCGGGTCACGATGGACCCGGACGGGATCCCCGCCGCGGCCGCCGGGCCGTTCGGCGTGACATCGAGAACCCGCGCGCCGTGCACCGACTCGTCCCGCTGCACCGTCATCCCGATCTGCGCGTAGGTCGCGTGACCGCTCTTGATCAACTCGTCGGCGACCCGGCGTGCCTGATCCACGGGGATCGCGAACCCGAGCCCGATGGAACCACTCTGCTGACCTCCCGCACCCGAGGACCCCAGACTCGCGATCGCGGTATTGATCCCGATCAGCCGGCCCGCGGCGTCGACCAGCGCACCACCGGAATTACCCGGATTGATCGCGGCATCGGTCTGGATCGCGTCGATCACCGGATTCGGCACGGTCGGGTCGTTGCCGCCCTCCCCGGTGGTCGACACCGGGCGATTCATCGCCGAGACGATCCCCGTGGTCACCGTGCCCGCCAGCCCCAGCGGCGAACCGATCGCCACCACCGGCTGACCGACCTGAAGGTTCGCCGAACTACCCAGTTCGATCGGCTGCAGACCCGTCTTGCCGCGCACCCGGATGACCGCGAGATCGGACACCGGATCGGCACCCACCAGCGAAGCCTGCGCCGTACTGCCGTCGGAGAAGGTCACCGACATATCGCCGTTGCCGCCGCCCCCGGCCGCGACATGGTTATTGGTCAGGATCAAACCGTCCGAGGACAACACCACCCCGGACCCCTCCCCCTGCCCGCGCTTACTGGCCACCTCGATCATCACCACCGACGGCAGCACCCGCTGCGCCACCGCCTGGGTCGACCCGGCCGGCGCATTCGCCGTGTTCTGCACCTTCGGCACCGGCCCGTCCAGCGCATTGGTCACCGCCGGCCGATCGCCCGAATCGCTGACCAGCGCACCCACCGCGCCCCCGATACCGCCGCTCACCAGAGCCAACGCGACCGCCCCGGCCACCAGACCGGTACGCACCGAACTCCGGCGCGGAGGTGGCGGCGCGGCCGCATAGAACTGCCCGGAATCGCCGGTCGGCGGTCCGGCGAACGACCCGCCGGAGACCGGATACACAGCAGTATCGACCGGCCGGCCACCCGGGAACTGCGGTCCACCCGGATACTGCGGTATCCCGCCTCCCGGCGCCTGACCGTGCCCGGTCGGCTCGCCGGGCCCGGGACCCGGCAGCGGCCCCGCCTGCGGCTGCGGCGTCGAGGGCGGCACCGGTCCGGATTCCGGCCCGGCCGGCCGATTGGTGAAATCCTCGGTCATAGTTTCCCTTTTCTGCTCATATCCGCTGTCCAGCCTGCCGACCACTACTGAGAACGAACTGAGAGCTGCATTAATTTGCGGTGCTTATAGCCGCGCCTCCGCCGCCACTCGGCCGGGCCCTGGTGACCCCGGGTTCTCCACTCCGCCGATCGGTCGCCGTGCCCCTTGGCTCTGTCGCTCCGGAACCGGGCGTGTCCCGATCATGGAAGTAGACCATCCACAATCGACAGTAGACGCGTGCGAACGTGCACGAATTATTCGCCGACGGCGCTTTCCGGACGATATTCCTCGGGCGGCGGATTTTCACCCGGCAATACGATGCGGATGAGAGCGCCGCCGCGCTCGGAGGTGTCGATGGCAATGGTGCCGCCGTGTTTGGTCACGACCTGTTTCACAATTGCCAGGCCGAGCCCGGAACCGGGCATGGAGCGTGAGGCGGTGGTGCGATAGAAACGCTCGAAGACCAGCTCACGTTCGCCCGGTGGAATACCGGGCCCGGCATCGTCGACCGATAATTCCAGAAGCCCGCGGCCGGTCTCGGCCATCAGTACGCGGACCTGTTCACCGGGCGGGTTCCATTTGGCGGCGTTGTCGAGAACATTGAGAATCGCGCGTTCCAATGCGGCGTCGTGCCCGTACACGAACCAGGGACGCAATTCGGCGGCGAAATCGGACGCGCCGCGGCGACGGACCCGTTCCAGTGCGCGTTCGGTCACCTCACCGAGATCGACGCGCTCGTAGACGGTTTCCGGGGCGTCCTCGCGGGCCAGGTCCACCAGATCGCCGACCAGGTTGGACAGCTCTTCGATCTGCGCCATCACATCCGAGCGCAGTTCGGCCATATCCTCCTCGGGAATGGCGGGCGCGTCGGGGCGGCTAGAGGCGATGAGGAGTTCCATATTCGTGCGCAAGGAGGTCAGCGGGGTGCGTAGTTCGTGGCCGGCGTCGGCGACCAGCCGCCGCTGCCGGTCCCGGGATTCGGTCAGGGCGCGCAGCATGGTGTTGAAGCTCTCGGTGAGCCGGGCGAGCTCGTCGTCACCGGTCACCGGGATCGGTGTGAGATCGTCGGTGCGCGCGATCCGCTCGGTGGCGGCGGTCAGCCGGGCGATCGGACGCAGCCCGGTCCGCCCGACAGTGGTGCCGGCGCCGGCGGCGAGGACGACCCCGGAGGCGCCGACCGCGAACAGCAGCCAGGCCAGCCGGTCCAGCACCTCGCGAGTCGGTTCCAGGCGTTGCGAGATGATCAAGGTCACGCCGGAATCCATGCGCTCGGCCAGTACCCGCTGATTGTTGTAGGTGCGCAGCGACGAATCGCGGGTGCCCTGCGCCACGGCGATCTCCTCGGTACCGATGGGCGGGGTGGTCGGCTGCGGCGGGATATAGGCGGGCAGGCTGGGGCGCTGGGTGGACTCCGGGTTGGCGGGCGGATAGATCAGCGCGACGCCGATATCGTTGGAGAACAGGGTCGCCACGCCCAGCGACTGGAACGCCATGCTGTCGATATCGCCACTGATCATGGTGGCGGCGCGGGCCCGCAGCTGCGCGTCGACCTGACCGTAGAGGGCGCGGGCGACCATGGCGTAGGCGGCGATCGAGGTGATCGCCACGAAAATCGCCACCAGCGAGGCGGCCAGCAGGGTGACCCGCCATCGCAGGGATACGGTGCGGGTCAGCGGGGTCGGGGGGCGCATAGGCGCCGGCTCGTCCGGCCAGGGGCCGCCGAGCGGCGCGACCGAGTGTTTCTTCGCCGCGGAACGGGGGGTGCGTGCCATATCCGCGCCTACGGGGGCGTTTCGCGCAGGACGTACCCGACGCCGCGCACGGTATGGATGAGGCGGGGTTCGCCGTCGGCCTCGGTTTTCCGGCGCAGATAGCCGATATAGACCTCCAGAGCGTTACCGGAGGTGGGGAAGTCGTAGCCCCATACCTCCTCGAGGATCCGGCCGCGGGTCAGCACCCGGCGCGGGTTGGACATGAGCATTTCGAGCAGGGAGAACTCGGTGCGGGTCAGCGAGATGGACCGCGAACCGCGGGCAACCTCCCGGGTGACCGGGTCGAGTGAGAGGTCGGCGAAGTGCATCGCCTCGGAGATCTCGCCGGTGTCCGGGGCACGGCGGCGCAGCAGGGCACGCAGCCGGGCCAGCAGTTCTTCCAGCGCGAACGGTTTGGGCAGGTAGTCGTCGGCGCCGGCATCGAGGCCCGCCACTCGCTCGGATACCGAATCGCGCGCGGTCAGCACCAGGATGGGCAGATCGTCTCCGGTGCTGCGCAGCCGCCGGCACACTTCGAGTCCGTCCAGCCGAGGCATCATGACATCGAGTACCAGTGCGTCCGGGCGGTCGGCGGTCGCCTTCTCCAATGCGTCGATACCGTCAACCGCCAGATCGACGGTATACCCGTTGAAGGTCAGCGACCGGCGCAGGGACTCCCGCACGGCACGATCGTCGTCGACCACCAGAATCCGCATAACACCAGTTTGACCGCAGCGACTGAGAGGCTACTGAGAGGGCCCGCCGCGCCGCGAGTCCGCTGACCACCGGCTTCGCCGGACGGATTTCCGGATCCGGGTCGAATATCGGGCGGAACTTCCCACTCACGGGAAGGCACCGGACGGTCGACCTAATGAAGGCGAAGTCTCGACGTTCCCGCTCACAGGCACCTTCACCTGCGAATTCATCCGGCCACCGGACGATCCATTACCACCCTGTGATATGCCACGAAACTCGTTCCACATCCGCTTTATTCGCGGTATAACCGTCTGAACGTCCCGATTGCCCGCCGCTAACATGCACGGTATGTTCCGATCAGTAAAAACTAGACCTCCGGTTGGTTCGGTGTGCAGTGAATCATAACTGAAACGCCTACGCGCCAAGAAGAGGTCGATCGTGATGCGGAGGCGACAGAGGCGGATGGAAACCCCGCGACCGTGGCAATTCAGCCTGTCCAACTGGTCGGTCACCCGCAAGGTCGGCATCGTCCTGGTCCTGCCGGTCATCCTGGCGACCCTCTTCGCGGTGCTACGGATCAACAACGAGCTGCGCACCCTGGAACAGCTCGAGGCCGCGACCGACCAGTCCCGCATCATCGCGCCCATCGTCGGCTACAACGCCGCCGCCGAACACCTCGCGGTCACCGCGACCGCCGGCTGGGCCGACAACCGCGACCCGCGGGCCTCCGCGGCCCTCGCCGGTTTCGATGCGGCCCACGAAACCCTGGAACGGGCACTGGACTCCAGCCAGATCCGGCCGGGGGTCTCCCGCGAACTGTCCTCGGCCCTCACCATCGGCAGCACCATGCGCAGCGGCCTCAGCAACGGATCGCCCGCCATGGTGGGCGACCAGGCCGACGAGATCGCGGTCCGGATCGGTAACGCGCTCGCGCAGTCGCCCACCGTCGAGGACCTTTCGATCCAGCGCTACTTCCTGCAGGTGAGCGCGATCCAGAACGCACGGCGGTCGCTGACCGCGCAGCGCCTGGTGATCAGTTCCCCCACCGCCGAGGACAATCCGGCCATGCGCGCCCGGGTGCTCACCTCCGGTGGCGCCGAACTCACCATGATCCACCAGTACGGCCAGATCATGCCGGATGTGGCCGGCAATATGCGGCCGCTTCTGGACGCGGTGCAGACCCGGCTGGCGATCTTCAGTCAGGGCACCCAGGGCGCGATGACCGATCCCGCCGCACTGAAATCCCTCGATACCAGCTCCCGTGCCTACCAGGTCACCACCGACCAGCTGATCGCCACCATCAGTGGCGCGCTACATCATGCGACGGTTTCCGCCCAGAACAGCGCGCTGCGCGAGACCGCACTGCTCATCGCCGCCCTGCTCGGCGGTCTGACCCTCGCGCTCGCGGTCGCCCGGACCCTGGTCGTCCCGGTGCGCCGGCTGCGCCGTGACGCGCTGGAAGTGGCCCATGTGCGTCTTCCCGAGGAACTCGCACAGGTCCGCGGTGGCGCCGAGACCCCGGAGATCGAACCGGTCGGCGTCCAGGGCACCGAGGAGATCGGCCAGCTCGCGCGGGCGGTCGACGAAATGCACCAGCAGGCCCTCAATCTGGCCGCCGACCAGGCACGTCTGCGTGTGCAGATCGGCAACATGTTCGAGACCCTCTCCCGCCGCAGCCAGTCGCTGGTCGAACAGCAGCTCGGCATCATCGAGGAACTCGAGCACGACGAGGACAATCCGAAGCGGCTGCAGAACCTGTTCCGGCTCGACCATCTCGCCACACGAATGCGGCGCAATGGTGACAACCTGCTCGTGCTGGCCGGTACCGCGCTGCGCCGCGGCCAGCTCGACCCGGTCCCGCTCTCGGATATGCTGTGGAGTGCGGTTTCCCAGGTCGAGGACTATCAGCGGGTCGAGATCGGTCATGTGCCCGAGGGTGTGGTCGCCGGTGAGCCCGCGGTCGATATCGAACACCTGCTCGCGGAGGTCATCGACAATGCGCTGCGGTACTCCCCGCCCAATACGCCGGTGGCGGTGACCGTCTCCCGCGCGGTCGACGGCGGGTACCTCATCGAGATCACCGACCGGGGACTGGGTATGGCCAACGAGGATCTGCAGGCCGCCAATGCGCGCCTGGCCTCCGGTGGTGAGATCAATGTCGAAACCGCGCGCCGGATGGGTCTTTTCGTCGTCGGCCGGCTGGCCAAACGGCATCAGATCACCGTCGGCCTGCGCCGTACCTCCACCATGGCGCAGCAGCCGGGTATCACCGCCAGCCTGCATCTGCCGGGTCTGCTGATCTCACCGGATACCGGGCCCGACAACTCGAACGTCCTCACCGCCGACCTCTCCGCGGCCCCGCCGCAACTCCAGCACACCTCGCAGCTGCCGCAGCTCCCCCCGCCCCCGGCCCCGCGGCAGCTGACCCCGGTGCCCGACCTGCCGTCCTCGGATTCGTGGACCTCGCGGACCGATCTCCCCGCGGTGCGGCCCCTCACCCCCGCCCCCGTGACCTCGAGTTTCGGCACCACGTCCACCGGATTGCCGCAGCGCCGCCCGTCCACGCACGGTCCCGCGGCCCCCGGCAAGGATACGGCGAACGGCAGCGGATCCCGGGACACCTTCTCGGCGTTCGATCCGGTCCCCGCAACCCCGGAAGCCGACGATTCGCCCACCGGACTGTGGTCGGAAACCTACAAGTCCCAGTCCTTCCCGGCGCCGGTCGAGACCCCGGCACCGAGCGCCACCGAACACCGGCCGTCGTCCGAGCCGGAGCCGCCGGCGGTCACCGCCCGCTCCGGCTTGCCGATCCGGCGGCCCGGCATGGACCACGACGACCCGTTCGGCCGCGCCGAGGCGCGCCGCGACGAGCCGGTGCCGGCCACGACCACCTCGTCCCGGCTGCAGCCGGTCGGCGGTGAAACCCCCACGCCTATCTACCAGCGTATGGTCTCGGAATGGCTGGTCGAGCCGGCCACCACCCAGGACCAGCCGCGCCAGGACTGGACCACTCCCGCCGATATCGGCTGGCTGGCCGCCGAGGACGCCGCCAAGCCGAGCTCGGACTCCAAGACCGCGAACGGGCTCCCTATCCGCCGACCGGGCGCGCAGCTCGTACCCGGCGGGCTCACCCCCGTCGAAGACGAGGCCCCCCGGGACCCGGCGGAGATCCGGAGCAATCTGACCAGACACCTGAGCGGGGTCCGCAGTGGGCGGGCCGACGCGCAGAACAATGACGGAGGGCTTGCATGACCGACGACCCGAAGAGCAGCACGGACGAGAACCTGAACTGGCTGGTCGCCAGATTCACCCGGGACGTGCCGGGTGTCTCCCATGCCGTCCTGGTCTCCGCGGACGGCCTGCTGCAAGCTGTCAGCCCCCATCTGCCCACCGATCGTGCCGAACAGCTCGCCGCGGTGACCGCGGGCCTGGCCAGTCTCGCCACCGGCGCGGCCCAGTTGTTCGACGGCGGCAAGGTGATGCAGTCGATCGTGGAGATGCAGCGCGGTTACCTGCTGGTCATGAGCGTCGGCAACGGCTCGCATATCGCGGTACTCGCCAACAAGCAGCACGATATCGGCCGGATCGGCTACGAGATGGCCCTGCTGGTCGATCGCGTGGGTTCGGCTGTCAGCGCGACCGCCCGATCCACCGTCTGAGCACCATGTCCCAATTCGGCCAAGGCTTGCCCGATCCACACACCGGCGGACCCGGATTCGGCTCCCCGGATCGAAACTACGGTCCGGGCGCACAGAACTTCGGACCCGGTTCCTCGCAGTACAACACCGGTGCCTATCGGTTCAGCGCCCCTGCGCAGCCGAGCAGCCCGCGCCGGGCCGGACGTGTCCGCCCGTACGCAATCACCGCCGGCCGAACCCAGCCCGCAGTCGACCTGCCGATGGAGGCGGTTATCGAAACCATCTCCTATCATGCACAATTCGATTGGCCGTCCGGTGACATCCGAGCCGAGATCCTCCGACTCGGAACCCACCAGCTGTCGGTTGCCGAAATCGCCGCGCATCTCGATCGCCCGCTCGGTATGGTCCGCGTCGTCATCGGTGATCTCGTCGTGGACGGCAACCTGCGAGTGCATTCGACTTTGACCGAGCAGGCGAGTTACGACGAACGCCGGTCGCTGATGGAGAGGACATTGCGTGGACTCCGAGCCCTTTAGCAAGAGCCAGGGTGGTGGTACGGGGGGAACCGATACCCGGGTCGCGTCGACCAAAATCGTCGTGGCCGGTGGATTCGGCGCGGGCAAAACAACTTTCGTGGGCGCGGTCTCGGAGATCGTGCCGCTGCGTACCGAGGCGATGGTCACCAGCTTCTCCGACGGCGTCGACAATCTGGACGACACCCCGGACAAGCAGACCACCACGGTCGCAATGGATTTCGGACGCATCATCCTGCCGGGCAACCTGACGCTGTACCTGTTCGGTACGCCCGGTCAGCGCCGGTTCTGGTTCATGTGGGACGACCTCATCCGCGGCGCCATCGGCGCGGTGGTGCTGGTGGACGCGCGCCGGCTGGAGGACAGTTTCGCGGCCGTCGATTTCTTCGAGGCACGCAATCTGCCGTTCCTGATCGCGGTCAACCGGTTCCCGAACTCGCCGCGGTTCGCCATGGCCGAACTGCGCGAGGCGTTGTCGGTGCGCGAGGGCGTGCCGATCGTGGATATCGACGCCCGCGACGCGAAAGAGGTCCGGCAGGCGCTGGCCGCCGTCACCGAGTACGCGATCAACCGTTTGAGGGCTCAGGAATACGAGGGAGTCGCCCAGCATGGTTGAGGTGCTGGCCGCGGAACCGGTCGAGACCGCCGACCTGTTCACCATGGGTTACTGGCTGACCCTGCTCACCTTCGGTGTGTCGGCGGTCGGGATGTTCGTGGGCCTGGCCTGCGCGGTGAACGGACGCCGTTCGGTCCGGTTCCGTCCGGTATGGGTGGCCGCTGCCGCGGTCTCCATCGGCGGTATCGGGGTCTGGCTGGCCAGCACCGTCTCATTACTGGGCATATCCATTCCGGGCCGGATTCTGCGCTACGACATCTCGGACCTGACGTTATCCCTGGTGTTCGCCGTCGCGGCGGTCTTCCTCGGCCTCCTTCTGGCCGGTCGTGAATTCGAGGTCAAACGCATGGTGAACGCGGCGGCCGGGCTCGGTCTCGGGTTCGGGATCATGCTGTGGCTGCAGCTCACCTCGATCGATATCCAGGGTTCGGTCTCGGTGCACATCGGGCTCTTCGTCGTCGCGATCGTCGTCGTGGTCACCGCTTCCTCGCTGTGTGTATTCCTCTTTCAGCGGTTCCGCTTCCCGGCGGCCCGGGTCGGGTCGATCGCGATGTTCGGTGCGGGCGTGGCAGCCGTCTATTTCACCGGTGTCGCCGCCCTGGAATTCCGCTTCGACTCCGATGCCGAACCCGCGCAGGGCATGGAACTGTTCGGCTACGCCTTCCCGATGTTCGTCCTCGGCCTGCTGGCCCTGGCCGTTCCGATCACCGCGGTTCTGGTCGCGCCGGAGCGCTCCGACGACACCCCCCGCGCCACGAAACCCGGTAGGGCCGAGACCGGCGGCCCGGCAGGCGGTAACGGCAGTGCGTCCCCCGCGGACGAGCAGATCCGGCCCGCCGCCCGGCCCAATGCGGCGGCAGCGCTCGCGCAGCGGGCTCAGCCGCTGCCGGAACCGGCGCGTTGAGCCGGGCGGAAACCGACACCGTGCTGTCCGATCAGGAGAAGCTCCTGCGGGAGCTGTGGGCGCAGGTGCGCGGTCTGCGCTCCGAGGTATCCGAACTACGGGTCGAGATCAGCGAAATGGAAGCCACGCTCGCCGATCTCGCGGCGCGGGCGGACCAGCAGGAGCGAGTGGAATTGCCGTGGCCGGTATCGCTGCTGCTGCTACCGGCCGCGCTCACCCTGGCGCTTGTGCGACAGGTGGGCGATATCGCGCAGGCGCTCGCGGCGGAATGCGACGCACGACAGCGGGCGGAGTTGCCCGGGGAGATGGGGGCGAAAGCCCTCGAAAGTGGCGATGAGCGGGTCTCCCATCGCTGGGAGACCCGCCCTCACGCACGAGGATAACCGGTATGGACCGGTGAGGTAGTAGTCCGCCGAGTTTTTCCGGTACTCACCGCATGTCCCTCCGAAATTGCGGTACCGCACCCGACTTCGGTCCGCAACCTTCCAGCAGGGGATTGTTCGAGGTGAAGACCATGATCATGCTTGCGGGAGGTTTGCCAGCGGCGTCCCACCCTTCCTCGGATACGACTGCTTCAACGACCTTTTCGCATCTAGGGGGCCTGACAATTCACCGGCGTTTCAGGTCCAGCAGGCCGCGCCGGGCCGCCTCGACCAATCGCCGCGGCACCCGATGCACCACACCGTCCACCGTGACCGGAACCAGATCCGGCGGGGTGGCCTTCCAGTTCGACCGGCGGCTACGGGTATTGGACCGCGACATCCTCCGCTTCGGCACCGCCATCTCAGTGCCCCTTCCGGGTCCGCCCGGCACGCCGGCCGTATCTGCGTTCGAATTTCTCCACCCGGCCCTGGGTGTCGAGCACGCGGTGCGCGCCGGTCCAGAACGGGTGCGAATCCGCGGTGACGTCCACCGTCAGCAGCGGATAGGTATTGCCGTCGGTCCAGGTGACGGTCCGGTCGCCGGTGGCCGTGGAACGAGTCAGGAACCGGGCCCCGGTACTCGCGTCCTCGAAGACCACGGGATGGTAATCGGGATGGATGTCGGCTTTCATCACTTCTCCTTCCGGGCGCGCTCGCCCGTGTCGCCGCCCCGGCCCTCACCGGTGGCGGCCGGATACGGTTCGTCCGGATCACAGGGGTCGGTATGCCATTCACCGAAGGGATCCGACCAGCGGGCCACCTGATGCGGTGCCCGCTCGACCAGCCGCAGCTCGGCATCGTCGACCAGTGCCCGGTCCAGTGCCTGCCGGACCTCGCCCGGGTCGGCCGCGTGGACCAGGACGACCAGCGAATTGTCGCGGTCGCCGAACCGGTCGTCCCAGCGCAGCCGGGCCATGGCCAGCCGCTCCGGCTCGACCTCGCCGCGCTCGGCTTCGGTCATCGCCGCCAGCCAGCGACCGGCACCACCGATCCGCAGCCCCCCGCCGGCCGATTCCAGCCACACGACCTCGTCCGGCTGGGTCGCCAGCCATATCCGGCCACGCGCCGTGACCACACCCTCGAACAGCACGTCCAGCGCCTCGTGCAGCCGCTCGGGGTGGAAGGGTCGCCCGGCGGTGAATTCCACCAGTTCCACACCGCATTCCGCGCCCAGCGGCGGCTGACCGCGCAGCAACGGAGCATGCGCGTCGAAGACCCGTCCGCGCCGGGACTCCGCCGGGATCCGCGCCAGCAGTCCCTCGACCGCTCCGGAGGTCACCGCGGCGTCCGGGCCCGTCCACAGCGCCGGGGCCAGCGGCACCAACCGGGACAGCACCGCCCCGAGCCGGGCCCGCTCCAGCGGGTCCACGGCGTCGCCTCCGGTGATCACCAGGGCGTCCGCGAAATCGACCTGCCCGACGGCCAGTTGGGCGAGGGTGCGCTCATCGTCGGCCCATGCCCAGCCGAGTTCCTTCAGCGCTTCGTCACCGGTCGCCGCCGGGAGCCAGGTGTGTGCGTCGATACCGGTGAGCACGGCGGCTACCCGGACATCCCGCGCCGCGGGACCGTCCACCCGGCCGACGACACCGGCCACAACCACCGCGCCGATCCCCTGGCACACCGACTCCGCTTCGATGGCCGGGTCCAGGGCGAGCACGATCCGGCGCACCGAATCGCGGGCCGCGAGAGTGCACAGCAGCGGCAGTAGATCCGCCTTCAAGGTGCACGAGACGCAGCCGTGCGCGAGTTCGTGCACCGAGACGGTGGCCGTGCCGCCGTCGGACACGGTGCGGCGCACGATCCCCTGCCCCAGTTCGGCGAGATCATGGCGTACCACGACGGTGCCCGCGGCCGCGCCGAGGGCGTCCGCGATGAGGTCCACGGAGCCGGCCGGATCACCGTGCAGGCCGGCGACCACCACGACCGGTGTACGGCGGTCTCCGGGATGGATGACTTCTGGGAGTTGTGCGGAATGGGACACCACTACCCTTTCGGTAATGATTTTCAATTACGACCCGGCACACGCTACAGTGTGGACCCATCGTTGTCGAAAACGATTGTCATCTTCGTTCACGTCGGAGGGAGTCCCATGTCGGCGCACTGTCAGGTCACCGGCCGCAAACCCGGATTCGGCAAGGCCGTCTCGCATTCGCATAAACGCACCAACCGGCGCTGGGATCCCAACATCCAGCGCAAGACCTACTACCTGCCCAGCGAAGGCCGCCGGATCACCCTCGACGTGTCCGCCAAGGGCATCAAAACCATCGACCGGGACGGGATCGAAGCCGTGGTGGCCCGCCTGCGCGCCCGCGGAACGCGGATCTGAGCGCACCGATGGCATCGAAATCCACCGATATCCGTCCGGTGATCAAACTCCGCTCCACCGCGGGCACCGGATACACCTACGTCACCCGGAAGAACCGCCGGAACGACCCCGACCGCATGGTGCTGCGGAAATACGATCCCGTGGTCCGCCGGCACGTCGACTTCCGGGAGGAGCGCTGATGGCCAAGAAGTCCAAGATCGCCCGTAACCAGCAGCGACGCGCCGTCGTGGCCCGCTACGCCGAACGGCGCGCCGAGCTCAAAGAACTGATCCGTAAACCCTCCACGCCGGAGGATGAGCGCCTGGCCGCCCAGGCGGCCCTGCGCCGACTGCCCCGGGACGCCAGTCCGGTACGATTGCGCAATCGGGACACCGCCGACGGGCGACCGCGCGGTTATCTCCGGAAGTTCGGCCTTTCGCGTGTGCGTGTGCGTGAGATGGCGCATCGAGGAGAGTTGCCCGGTGTGCACAAATCGAGCTGGTAACCCACCGATCTCGTGAGTTAGGAACCGGTCATATGGCAGTCAAACGAGGCCCGTCGAAGAAGGTCCGCGCCGAACAGGCCCGCCGGCCCAAGAAGAATCCCCTGATCGCCGCCGGTATCGAGACGGTTGATTACAAGGATGTGAATCTGCTGCGCACCTTCATCTCCGATCGCGGCAAGATCCGCAGCCGCCGGGTCACCGGTCTGACCCCGCAGCAGCAGCGCCAGGTCGCGGTCGCGGTGAAGAACGCGCGCGAAATGGCTTTGCTCCCCTTCACCAGCCGCTGACGCGGCACCGAATTCTCGCCCGGACGCCCGGCACCGCACGATGCGGCGCCGGGCGTCCGGCTGCCGAGCCCACGTACGGGCGACGAGGAGCCGACGCCCACTACAGTGGTGCGCATGGTCACACTGCGGGGATGTACGGCACTTCTGACTCTCGGCGTCGTCCTCGCGGTCTCGGCCTGCGGTAGCGACGGCACCGCCGATCCGGAGCCCGGCCTCTCCCCGACCTCCGTGCCCGCCCCGGCGAATACGCCCGCGACTCCCACCGAGGACCCCGGAGCCGACCCCGGCCACCTCTTCACCGCGGACCCGTCGATCGTCGGTGCCCATCCCGTGCCCTTCACCTCGTGGACGAAGATGGCCGAGGACCGGATCGCGATCCACTTCGAAACCGGTGTGCCCGAATGCTACGGCGTGGACGCCACCGCCACCGAGGACGACAGCACGGTCACCGTCGAACTCCGCAGCGGCACCCGCGCCGACGCCGTCGACAAGATGTGCGTGATGATGGCGGTTTTCGGCACGCTGGAGATCCAGTTGGACGCACCGCTGGGCGACCGCCGGGTACTCGGCGCGGCCTGACCGGCTGCGCCCACCGGCCCTGTCGCCGGGCCGAAAGGCCTGGCGTCAAGGGGCCCCTGTAATCATGGGCTGCCCCGGCACCGCCGACTCTCCTACCCTTGCGGTAGTGGCAATTCGGTCGCAGACGCGACCGACCGATAGAGGAAAAGCGGCTATGCAGCAGCGAGCACTCGTATCATGCGCTATCGCGATCGCGATGGCCTTCGCAACGGTCGCGGGCGCGGCCACAGCGGGCGCCGGCGCCGGCCTACCACTGGAACAGTCCATTCCCGGCGCGGTCGGACGGGCACCGGGCAACCCCGCCGGCGGTTCGGCCGAACTCTTGGTCGTACTTTTCCAGCCGCTGTCGGGTACGCCGGATCCGTGTATGCCGATCCCCCTGTGCATTCCACCCCGCCTCGACTGAACTGCTCGGTGCCCGTGGCGATCACCGCCACGGGCACCACGCTCAGTGCGCGAAGTGACGGGACCCGGTGAAGTACATGGTCACCCCGGCCGCTCGCGCCGCGTCGATGGTGTCCTGGTCGCGCACCGAACCGCCCGGCTGGACGATCGCCCGGATACCGGCTTCCAGCAACAGTTGCGGCCCGTCGGGGAACGGGAAGAACGCGTCCGAGGCCGCCACCGACCCCGCGGCCCGGTCACCGGCCCGCTGGACGGCGAGCCGTACCGAATCGACCCGGTTGACCTGACCCATACCGACGCCTACCGACGCACCGTCATGGGCCAGCAGGATGGCGTTCGATTTCACGGCCCGGCAGGCGCGCCAGGCGAATCCGAGATCGGCGAGTGTCGCCGCGTCCGCGGCTTCGCCGGCCGCGAGGGTCCAGTTCGCCGGATCGTCGCCGTCGGCGTCGATCACATCGCGCTCCTGGACCAGCAGCCCGCCACTCACCGGCCGGTGTTCGGCACCCGCGGGGGCCGGCGCTTCGGCGATCAGGATGCGAATGTTCTTCTTGCGCTGCAACACCTCGACGGCACCGTCGGCGTAGGAGGGCGCCACGATCACCTCGGTGAAGATCTCGGCCACCTGCTGGGCCATCGCCACCGAGACCTCGCGGTTGGTAGCGATGACGCCGCCGTAGGCACTCACCGGATCACAGGCGTGCGCTTTGCGATGCGCCTCGGCGATATCCGCGCCGGTCGCGATACCGCAGGGGTTGGCGTGTTTAATGATCGCCACCGCGGGCGCCTCGTGGTCGTAGGCGGCCCGGCGAGCGGCATCGGCGTCGGTGTAGTTGTTGTACGACATCTCCTTGCCGTGCAACTGCCGCGCCCGTGCCAGACCGAGCCCGCCGTCACCGTCGGTGTACAGCGCGGCCCGCTGATGCGGGTTCTCGCCGTAGCGCAGGACCGTCGAACGGTCCCACACCGCGCCGATCCAGGACGGGAACTCGTCCTCCCCGGCAGTCCGCACGACCAGCGTCGACGCCATCCAGTTCGCGACCGCGACGTCATAGCTCGCAGTGTGCTGGAAAGCCTTGGCGGCCAGCGCGATACGCTCCGACAGCGTGAACCCGCCGTCGGCGACGGCCTTGCGGACCTCGTCGTAGTCGCCGGTGTTCACCACCACGGCGACCGACGGATGGTTCTTGGCCGCGGCGCGCACCATCGACGGTCCGCCGATATCGATCTGTTCGACACAGTCGTCCGGACTCGCCCCGCTCGCGACGGTCTCGCTGAACGGGTAGAGGTTCACCACGACCAGCTGGAAGGCCTCGATACCCAGCTCGGTGAGCTGGTCGAGGTGCTCGGCTTTGCGGGTATCGGCCAGAATGCCCGCGTGCACCCGCGGATGCAGGGTTTTGACCCGTCCGTCCAGGGTTTCCGGGAACCCGGTCAGGTCCTCGACCTTGGTCACCGGGACACCGGCGTCCGCGATCCGCGCCGCGGTCGAGCCGGTGGACACCAGTTCCACCCCGGCCGCGTGCAGGGCGGTCGCCAGCTCCACGAGCCCGGTCTTGTCGTAGACGCTCACCAGCGCCCGGCGGATCGGCGTGCGTTCACTCACCGGAGAACTCGCTCATCAGGGATAACTGCCTTTCGTCCATCGGAGACAATTCCGCGGGTCGCGACGGCGGCGACAACCTCCACCAGCAACCGTCGCTCCACAACTTTGATGCGCTCGTGCAATTCGGCCTCGTCGTCGGCCGGATCGACCCGGACGGGCTCCTGGGCCAGGATCGGGCCGGTGTCCACACCGGCGTCCACCAGGTGCACGGTGGTCCCGGTGACCCGGACGCCGTAGGACAGCGCGTCCCGCACCCCGTGCGCACCGGGGAAAGCGGGCAGCAGGGCCGGATGGGTGTTGATGATCCGGCCGCCGAAACGATCCAGGAACACCGGGCCCAGCAGCTTCATGTAACCCGCGCAGACCACCAGGTCGGGCGAGTATCCGGCCACTGCCTCGGTGAGCGCCACATCCCAGGCACCGCGATCTGCGTGATCGCCGACCGCGACCCGGAAAGTGGGGACGCCCGCCGCCGCCGCGTGTTCGACGGCGGCGCACTCCCGGTCGACGCCCACCGCGTGGATCCGCGCCGGATAACCGGGGTCGGCGGTGGCATCGAGCAACGCGCGCAGCAGCGAACCGGTCCCCGAGGCGAGTACGACCAGGCCGGCCGGGGTGGAATCGGTGGGTTCCGGGGCGGTCAGGGCTCTACTCCTGGATCGAAGGAACGGCGGGCGGGGTTCACCCGCCGGCGGGGACGAACCCGCGGCACGGATAGAGCCTAGTAGACGCGGTCGGGCCCGCCTGCGGCGGCAGTGAGCCGGAGCCCGGACCGGACGCGGTCAGCTCCGGCCGCCGGCCCCGTCGTATCCATCGTCCCCGTCGAGAGCGTCCGATTCGACCACTTCCGCGTCCACGATCTCGGGTGCCGTCTCCGCGGCGGCGACAATCCCGGCGCCGGGTCCGCGCGGCTGGTCCTCGACCACCTCGGCTTCGACCTCCAGCGGCTGCTCGGGCCCCGGCGACTCGGCGCGCGGCCGGTCGAGCAGACCGGCGTAGCGGCCGGCCGCATCGGTGGCGGAATCGCCCGGCAGCTCCGGGAGCCGCCGCACCGGTAGTGCACGGTCCGCCGGCGCCCGGGCGCTCTCGTATTCGTCGGAGTAATAGTCCTCGTCGTCGTAGTCGATATCGTCCGGGTCGAAGAGCGCGTCGGGATGGCGCATCAGCGGGGTGGGGAAGGAGACGACGAAGGTGCGCGCGAAGAGCAGACCGGCGTAGCCGGGAATCGCCAGCCAGGCGAATACCGCCAGGGCGAACACCGGAAGCTCTAGGCCGAGGCGCCCGAAATTCCCCAGCTCCCCCCCGGACAGCGCGGCCAGCGCGGTGAGCGCCGCGCTCCCGAGCCCGGCCGCGGCGAGCAGCGCCCAGGGCGCGCCGGGACGGTCGTAGCTCACCCGGGCCGATTCCACGCCCCCGTACACGCCCACGGCCGCCGGTACGAGCAGCAGCACGGCCCACCAGAGCACGGCCGGACCCGTCGGTACCGCGGCGAGCACCGGGACCGCGGGAATCGGTCCACCGACCACGGTGAACACCCCGACCGACGCATCACCGAATTCGATCCCCGGACCCACCAGCACCCCGGCGCCGGCCACCACGGCGTTCGGCAGATACAGCAGCGAGAGCAGGGTGATCCCGAGTACGTCCACGATCCCCTCCGCGGACCCGTAGGTTTCGCCGACCCGCGACCAGTGCACCAGTAAGGCCAGCACCACCAGCACCGCCGCGGCGGCCAGCAGACGCAACACGGCCCGGCCCGCCACGTACGCGGCGGCGATCACGTCGTAGGGCAGACCTTCGAAGAGGCGTTCCCGGCAACGGAACGCGATACCGCACAGGACGGCGGTCAGGTGCAGGAGCAGCACCCAGCCGAAGGCGGTCAGCGGGTTGGGGCGTTGCAGGGCAATGGATCCCGACGCGTCCTCGGTGACCGCCAGGCATACGGCGGTGATCAGCAGCGGGCCACCCACGGCGGCACCGCACAACCAACCCAGTTCGGCCCGGGTGGGTTCGGTATCGGTGGCGGCGACGGCTTCCCGGGCCGCGGCCCACAGCAGCAGCGCGGTCGGCAGCACCGGTAGCAGGCCCACCGTCGTACTGCCGATGAGCAGCGGTACCTGGTGCACGGCGAGCCATCCCGCGGCCACCGCGCCGCTGAGACCGGTGAGATCGCTGCCCGCGGTGAAAAGGGTCACCAGCATGGTGACCACGACGACCGCCAGGGCGAAAGCGGCGGGCCGGAAGGCCACGAAGAGAAGAACCCGCGCGCGATCGGGGGGTAGCGAGAGAAAACCCGGCTGGTCGCCGGAACGCGTCGAACTCCTGCGTGCCCCCCGGATCGGGTGGTTCGACGAGGTACGCGGGGAACTCATGGATTTCAGAGTGGCAGCCGCCCCGGCGCGGGCGCTTCAGGCGCGCCGCGCCGGGTGCTGCCAGTGCTCACTGCTGGTCGTCGGACTGCCGGAACGCGCGGGTGGCGTCGGCGGCCGGATCGGACGGCTGTTCACCACCGAACGGCTGGGCCGGCTGACCCGGCTGACCCGGCTGCTGCGGCTGCTGACTGTAGGCCGGCTGCTGCGGCTGCTGACCGTAGGGCGAGGGCTGCTGGCCACCGGCATACGGCGACTGCTGCGGCTGCTGGCCGTAACCCTGCTGCTGCTGGCCGTAACCCGGCTGCTGACCGTAGGCCGCCGGCTGCTGACCGTAACCCGGCTGCGGCTGCTGACCGCTGCTGTACTGCTGGCCGTAACCCGGCTGCTGGCCGTACCCCTGCTGCTGCCCCTGGTACTGCTGCTGGCCGTACCCCTGCTGGCCGCCGGGGAATCCGGTCTGCGCCGCCGGACGAGCGGCCGGCGGGGTGAGGATTCCGGTGTCGAACAGCACGACCGCCACCGCGAGACCCGTCTGCACCAGCGCCAGCACCAGGATCAGGTAGAGCCCGATCTCGGCCTTCGCGCCCTCGGGCAGGCTGAACAGCTGGAACAGGATGGTGACGAAGGTTCCGGCCGCCACCGCGGCCGCCGCGCCGACCCAGTTCTGTTTGGGCAGCAGCGACAGGCCCGCGAGGATCGCGGCGATCAGCAGCAGTCCGCCGATCGTGGCTTCCTGGTACTCGAACAGGTTCAGGCTGGTATCGGCCGAGGACGGCAGATCCATATCGGTATCCGCGCCCACATAGGACAGGAAGCCGAGCAGGAAGGCGATCACGCCCACCGCGGCCACACCGATGGTGAGGAAGAACGGCAGTCCTTTCCCGCCGGCCCCAGCGGCACTCCCACCACCGGCCGCCTGCTGGCCTGGATTGGGCGGAACGGAGGGCGGAACGGGTGCGTTGTACCCGGAGCCCCCGGTCGGGTATGACATGTCGTCATCTCCTAGGTCGAGTAATACGTACTTGACGGCTGAATTCTCTTTGACGCTACTGCACACACGCGCAGAGGTCATCACCGAAGGATTCGGCCGTAGACGGCTCGATTACGCCACCGATACCGTCCACGCACCGTATTCCCGGTTGGTACGCGACAAACCACGGAGGCCGCCCGCGCGATGCGGACGGCCTCCCGGAGTTCGGCGCTGCTACCGGATCAGGCGGAAACTGCCGCCTTCTCCAGGATCTCGCGCGCCAGCGCGGCGGTCTCGGACGGCGTCTTGCCGACCTTCACGCCCGCGGCCTCCAGCGCGTCCTTCTTGGCCTGCGCGGTACCCGAGGAGCCGGAGACGATGGCGCCGGCGTGGCCCATGGTCTTACCCTCGGGGGCGGTGAAGCCGGCCACGTAACCGACGACCGGCTTGGTGACATTGGCCTGGATGTAGGCCGCGGCCCGCTCCTCGGCGTCGCCGCCGATCTCACCGATCATGACGATCAGCTTCGTCTCCGGGTCCTTCTCGAACGCCTCGATGGCGTCGATGTGGGTGGTGCCGATCACCGGGTCGCCGCCGATACCGATGGAGGTCGAGAAGCCGAAGTCGCGCAGCTCGTACATCATCTGGTAGGTCAGGGTGCCGGACTTGGACACCAGGCCGATCGGGCCCTTGCCGGTGATGTTGGCCGGGGTGATACCGACCAGCGATTCGCCGGGGGTGATGATGCCGGGGCAGTTGGGGCCGATGATCCGGGTCTTGGCGCCCTTCTCCACGTTGTAGGCCCACGCGTAGGCGGTGTCCTGCACCGGGATGCCCTCGGTGATCACCACGAGCAGCGGGATCTCCGCGTCGATGGCCTCGATGATGGCGTCCTTGGAAAACTTCGGCGGGACGAACGCGATGGAGACATCCGCGCCGGTCTTCTCCATGGCCTCGGCCACGGTGGCGAACACGGGCAGTTCGACGGCATTGCCGTCCTTGTCGGTGTGCGAGACGGTGGTGCCCGCCTTACGCGCGTTCACACCGCCGACGACCTGGGTACCGGCCGCGAGCATCAGCGCGGTGTGCTTGGTGCCCTCGCCGCCGGTGATGCCCTGGACGATGACCTTCGAATCCTTGTTGAGGAAAATAGACATAGTTCTGTGTGTCCTTTACTGGGCGTGCCCTGGTAGGTCGACTCAGCGGGCCGCGAGTTCGGCGGCCTTGTCGGCGCCTTCGTCCATGGTCTGTGCCAGCGTCACCAGGGGGTGCGCGGCCTCGGCGAGAATCTTGCGGCCCTCCTCCACCCGGTTCCCGTCCAGGCGGACCACCAGCGGCTTGTTCGCTTCGTCGCCCAGGATCTCGAGGGCCTTCACGATGCCGTTGGCGACCGCGTCGCACGCGGTGATACCACCGAAGACGTTCACGAAAACGCTCTTCACCTGGGCATCGTTCAGGATGACGTCGAGACCGTTGGCCATGACCTCGGCGGAGGCGCCGCCACCGATATCGAGGAAGTTGGCCGGCTTGACACCGCTGTGCTTCTCGCCCGCGTAGGCGACGACGTCCAAGGTGGACATGACCAGACCGGCACCGTTGCCGATGATGCCGACCGCACCGTCGAGCTTGACGTAGTTGAGGTCGTTCTCCTTGGCCTTGAGCTCCAGCGGATCGGTCGCGTCCTTGTCCGCGAACTCCGCGTGGTCGGCGTGCCGGAACTCGGCGTTCTCGTCCAGGGTGACCTTGCCGTCGAGCGCGAGGATCTCGTTGTCCGGGGTACGGACCAGCGGGTTGACCTCGACCAGGGTGGCGTCCTCGTTGACGAAGACCTCCCACAGCTTCTGGATGGTCACCGCGGCGGCGTCCAGCACATCGGCGGGCAGATGGCCCTGCTCGGCGATCGAGCGGGCGAACGCGAGGTCGACTCCCTTGACCGCGTCGACCGCAATCTTGGCCAGCCGGTCGGGCTTGGTGGCGGCGACCTCTTCGATCTCCATACCGCCCTCGACCGAGCACATGGCCAGATAGGTGCGGTTGGTGCGATCGAGCAGGAAGGAGATGTAGTACTCCTCGGCGATGTCCTTCGCCTCGGCGACCAGAATTTTCTTGGTGATGTGACCCTTGATGTCCAGGCCGAGGATGTTCTGCCCGTGGGTGAACGCGTCGTCCGGGGTGGCCGCGTACTTCACGCCACCGGCCTTGCCGCGGCCGCCGACCTTCACCTGGGACTTGATCATCACCGGTTTGCCGATTTCCGCGGCGATCGCGCGGGCGTCCTCGGCAGTGTCGGTCACGCGGCCTTCCGACGAAGGCACCCCGTGCTTTACGAAGAGCTCCTTCGCCTGATATTCGAAGAGATCCATGTACTCACCGTCTCGTCTGCGTTGCTATGACAACGTCTTTGTTGGCGGCCCGACGTCGGTAGCGGGTCGTTCGGACTCTAACCACTCACAGGCACGCCCGATCGGGCACGTTCATCCTAAGTGGCGCAGGTCACGAGCCTTCCTGCGGGGAGGGTAAAGCCGCAGGCCAAGGCTACCGGCGAGTAGCTTTCGGGTGAGCCGCAGGCGGTGCGCGGCCACCGCGCACACGAGAAGGACGATCGCGGCCCCGGGATCACAGAGCGGAGTGTCCGACCGTGAGCTCCCCCGCGAGGGAAACGTGATCAATGTCACAGTAACGTTTGAATACGTCCTACCGCTTGCCGCGTCGCAATCGTTTCGTTACCGTCGAAGCCGGTCGATGTCACAGGCCGATCACAAACGTTGCACAGCGTGGATGCTTGCGCACCCGGTTGTTCCGCGAGTAGAGATCTCCGTGATGTTGCTCCCTGAGCAGGTTTAGAGAGGACGGCAGCTTGACGCAGCACCCCGCTCCGCAGTCGCAGAGCCGTTCGGCAGCAGCCCTTCCGGCACCGCATCCCCTCACCATCGGCCGGAAGTCCGGTGTCGGTCGGATGCGAACCGGCCGATGAACCACCGCGGCACCCTCGACGCCCACCCCGACGGTCGCGCCCGGCGCCGGCACGAGAACGCGCAGTCGGCCGAATCGGTCCAGACGACGTTCAACGCGTTCGGCGCACCCGGTGACAGCCGGGCCCGCAGGCGCCCGCTCAACACCGCTGCCGCCTCGGCCGCCGCCGATGCCCATCGCACCGCCGCCGACGACTTCTGGTCGACCAACCAGGGTTGGGCCGATTCCCAGGCCGACAGCTGGTCCGGTAGCGAACAGCAGGCGGTGCAGGACAACTGGCAGCAGGGCGGGTGGCAACAGAACGACAAGCCCGTCTGGCACAGCGATCCGAACTGGAACACCCACCAGAGCTGGACCGAGGCACAGTCGTGGTCCGACGCGCCCGCGCAGTCCTGGCCCGGCCCCGCGCCCTACGAGACCGGCGGCCGAGCGGATTCCGATCACTACGCCGGACCCACGACGATCGCCGAGGCGCTGGAGAGCGCGCCGGTCGCCGAGGACGAGCCGGAGGAAACCCGGCAGTCCCGCTCCCGGGGCGCGCATCGGGTAGCTGCCCCGCCGTCCGCGCTCAAGGGCCGCGCCGCGGTCGTCGCGGTGGCCGCGGGCGCGGTGGTGGCCGCCGGACAGTGCGCCACCGCCGAACCCACCGATCACAAACAAGCACAGCAGGCCACCGATTACGAAGCCGCCGGGTCGGTCCACGAGATCGCCGCCCAGTCGATGGCGACCGAGAACCCGGCCACCGTATCGAATACAGCGTCACCGCAGATGCTCGGCGGCAACCTCCCGGTCGACACCAGCCGCTTCGGCGAGATGCTGGCCAACGGTGCCCAGTTCGCGGAGGATCTGGCCCAGGCCGAAGAAGCCAAGTTCCGTCCGCTGTTCGCGAAGTTCGCCAGCGGCGCGTACACCTCCGGCTTCGGCGCCCGCTGGGGCGTCCAGCATCTCGGCATCGACGTGGCCGCGCCGATCGGCACCCCGATCTACGCGGTGGCCGACGGCGAGGTCATCGATGCCGGGCCGGCCTCGGGTTTCGGGATGTGGGTGCGTCTGCTGCACGCGGACGGCACAGTTACCGTCTACGGGCACGTCGACACCACCACCGTCTCGGTGGGCGAGTACGTGTACGCCGGAGACCAGATCGCCACGATGGGCAACCGCGGGTTCTCCACCGGCCCGCACTGCCACTTCGAGGTGTGGCTCAACGGCAGCGACAAGATCGACCCGGTGCCGTGGCTGGCCACCCGGGGGATCAGCCTCACCGGCAACGGCGACTAGCCCGGCCCGCCACCCGCCGGATGCCGAGCCACAGCGCCCGGGCACGGTCGTTTTCACGGTGCGGCGGTGACCGCCAGCCCGATCAGCGCGATCACCTTGACGATCTCCAGCCCGATGTACCAGTAGTGCGCCGTCGAACGCGGTAACTTCTCACCCGCGAGCACCCGGTCCGAGCGGCGCGACAGCGGCGGGCGCACCACGGCCAGCTGGACCACCAGGACCACCACCGCGATCGCGAGCCACACCCACACCGCCCCGGTGGGCGCCAGCACGACGGCCGCCACCAGCAGCACCGCCGCCAGCACGGCCTCCACCGTGTTCAGCGCCCGGAACACCAGCCGCCCGATACCCAGCCCGAGTTCGGTGGTGACCCCGGGCGCGCGGAATTTCAGCGGCGCTTCCAAAAACGAGATGGCCAGCACCATGCCGAGCCAGAGCATCGGCACGAACCACATCAGATGCTGCGCGACAGACTCCATGATCGGAACCTACCGCGCGGCCCGACCCCGCAGGGGCGCTACAGCTTGGTGAGGGTCTGACTGAACTTCGGGATGAGCCGGATGGTGCCACTGGTCCCGAAATCGATCGTCACACTCGCCATATCGCCGACCCCGTCCGCGGCGACCACCCGGCCGAGACCGTACTTGTCGTCGCTGACCCGGTCGCCGACCGCCAGCGCCAGGCCGACATTGTTGCGGGATACGCCGCGCCGCGCCGGGCGGGTCTCCCGGATGCCGGGCCGCGCCTCCCGCGACTGCGGCCAGCCGCCGGTCCAGTCCTCGTCGCTCGACTCGGCACCACGGCGGCGGCCGTACTGCGCCGGCGCCGACGACCGTTTGGGTTCCAGGCGCTGCCAATCGATCAGATGATCCGGGACCTCCTGCAGGAACCGGGACTCCGGGTTGAACACCGGCTGCCCCCACGCCGAGCGGACCACCGCGCGGGTGAGATACAGGCGGCGCCGGGCCCGCGTGATCCCCACATAGGCCAGCCGGCGTTCCTCGGCCAGTTCGGCAGGGTCGCCGAGGGCCCGCAGATGCGGGAACTGGCCGTCCTCCCATCCGGTCACGAAGACCACCGGGAACTCCAGGCCCTTGGCGGTGTGCAGGGTCATCATGGTGACCATGCCCGACCCCTCCGCGGGTATCTGGTCGGCATCGGCCACCAGCGATACCCGTTCCAGGAAGGCGGCCAGCGAACCGGGTTCGGGTTCGCCCTCACCCGTCTCCGGTACCAGGCCCTCGGCCCGGGCGGCCTCGAGCGCGTTCCGCGCCTCGGAGCTGAACTCTCGGGCGACGCTGACGAGTTCGTTCAGGTTGTCCAGCCGCGCGCCGTCCTGCGGATCGTCGGAGGCCTCCAGTTCCGCCCGGTAGCCGGTGCGATCCAGTACCGCCTCGACCACCGCGCCCACATCGGGGAAATCGACCTCGTCCATTTCACCGGCGGCCCGGATCTGCTCGAGCAGCGCGACGAATCCGGCGATCGCGTTGCGCGCCCGGGTGTTCAGCAGCGCGACCTCGCCGGCGGCGGCATCGCGCAGCGCCTCGGCGAAACCGATACCGCGCTGTTCGGCGTGCACCGCCACACAGGCCTCGGCACGGTCACCGATACCGCGCCGCGGGGTGTTGAGGATCCGGCGCAGGCTCACCGCATCGTCCGGGTTCTCCAGGACGCGCAGGTAGGCGACGATATCGCGAACCTCTTTGCGCTCGTAGAACCGAACCCCGCCGACCACTTTGTAGGGCAGGCCCATCCGGATGAAGATCTCTTCCAAGGCCCGGGAGTTGTTGTTGGTGCGGTAGAACACCGCGATATCGGAGTAAGCGGTCTCGCCCTCGTCCACCAGCCGGTCGATCTCGCGCGCGACGAAGGCCGCCTCGTCGTGTTCGTTGTCGGCGACGTAGCCGGTGATGAGTTCACCCTCACCCGCATCGGTCCACAACCGCTTGTCGCGGCGGTTGCTGTTGCGCGAGATCACCGAGTTGGCCGCGGACAAGATGTTCTGCGTGGACCGGTAGTTCTGTTCCAGCAGGATGGTCTCGGCGTCGGGGAAATCACGCTCGAATTCCTCGATATTGCGGATGGTGGCGCCGCGGAAGGCGTAGATGGACTGATCGGCGTCGCCGACCACGCAGAGTTCACTCGGCGGCACCGTATGCGCGTCCGGTTCCGGGGGCTCGGCGCCCGGTGCGGCGGCCGCGCCGGCGTCGCTATCGGCGGCTTCACCGGCCGCCCCGGACCCCGCGGTGTGATGCCCGACCAGTTCCCGCACCAGCACGTACTGCGCGTGGTTGGTGTCCTGGTATTCGTCCACCAGGACGTGCCGGAAGCGGCGGCGGTAGTACTCGGCGACCTCGGGGTGCCGTTGCAGCAGGGCGACCGTCTCACCGATGAGGTCGTCGAAATCCAGCGCGTTGGCCGTGCGCAGTCGCCGCTGGTATTCGGTGTACACACGGGCGACGACGCGCGGCAGCTCGGCGTCCTCGAATTCCGCGTCGCTGCTCGCCTGTTCCGGGCCGACGAGTTCGTTCTTCAGGTTCGAGATGGCGGTCGCGAGCAGCCGCGGGGTGTACTTCTTGGCGTCCAGTTCGAGATCCCGGCCGATCATGGTGAGCAGCCGCCGGGAATCGTCGGCGTCGTAGATGGAGAAGTTCGAGTTCAGACCGGCCAGCAGGGCCGACTGGGTACGCAGGATCCGCACACAACTCGAATGGAAGGTCGACACCCACATACTCGCGGCGCGTGGACCCACCAGGTCGATGACCCGCTCGCGCATCTCGGCGGCGGCCTTGTTGGTGAAGGTGATGGCCAGGATCTGCCCGGGGGTGGCCCCGCGCGCGGCCAGCAGGTAGGCGATCCGGCGGGTCAGCACGGCGGTCTTGCCCGAACCCGCGCCGGCCACGATCAGCAGGGGCGAGCCGGTGTGCAGTACGGCGGCGCGCTGCTGCGGATTGAGGCCCTCCAGCAGCTGTTCGGCCTCCTCCGCCCGGCGCTGCGCGGTATCGGTGCGCTGCTGGGTCTGCTCGGCCTGCACCCGCTGCCGCAGCGCGGCCAGACCGCTCGGTGCACCGGGCTCCCGGCCACCGGGCGCCGCCGCGCGCCGCTCGGCACCGGATAGCTCCAGGCCGGGCAGGGTCGCGGCCTCCGGCGCCGCGCCGGGCTCCGGTGAGCCGGCGGCGGAGGTGGTGGCACGGGAATTGTGCGAATCCGAACGAAGTGCTGCCGCGGTGGTGTCCATCGTCTGTTCACGCTACCGCCGCGACCCGACACGATCGAACACTCGGCCGAATTCGTCGCCGGCGGGACCACTCGGCGGACCGATATCCCCACCAGTGAGCGTTTTGCATACATCGGTTGCCGTGGCAAACTGGCAATATGGTTTGCCCTTCAGCGAAACATCCGCGCCGGTTGTGTGGACAGCTGGGCCGCAGACCGGGCACCTGAGGCCCGAACGGGGCAGGTAAAGGGGGAACGGCACTACCAGACCCGCCGGGTCTTTTTCACGCGGTGGAGGAGCTCTGGATCGGTAACACGACGCGCCTCGGCGCCGATCCAGGTTCTGACACGAGGAGATGAGAAATGAGCACACCCGCTACGGCGACCGGGTCGGGTTCGACTACCGACACGGACTCGGAGCTCCCTCGGACCGAAGCCGAGATCGAAAAGCTTCGGAAGGAGATCGACCGGCTAGATGCGGAGATCCTCACGGCCATCAAGCGCCGCACGGAGATCTCGCGGGTAATCGGACGAACCCGGATGGCTTCCGGCGGTACCCGCCTGGTGCACAGCCGGGAGATGAAAGTGCTGGAGCGCTTCAGCGAGCTCGGCCAGGAGGGTCACACCCTGGCGATGCTGCTGCTGCGTCTCGGGCGCGGACGTCTCGGCCGCTAGGCCCCACCAGAACCGACGCGGCGGCCCGCAGACCGCCGCAACCTCACGAACCGCCCCGGGTGACCACGCCCCAGGGCGGTTCGTACTGTCTGTCACGTCATGGCGATGTACTTGGTCGACAGATATTCCTCGATCCCCTCGGTACCGCCCTCCCGGCCGAAGCCGGAAGCCTTGACCCCGCCGAACGGGGCCGCCGGGTCCGAGATCACCCCGCGGTTCACCCCCACCATGCCGCTCTCCAGCCCCTCGGCCACCCGCAGCGCCCGCTCGAGGTCCCGGGTGTAGATATAGCTCACCAGGCCGAACTCGGTGTCGTTGGCGGCGGCCAGCCCCTCCTCCTCGGTATCGAAGGCGACGATCGGCGCCACCGGGCCGAAAACCTCCTCGCGGAGGATGCGCGCCTGCGCGGGGATATCGGTGAGCACGGTCGCCGGATAGAACCAGCCCGGACCGCCCGGAGCCTTCCCGCCGACGCGGACCGACGCGCCCGCGCCGACCGCGTCGTCGACCAGTTCGGCGACGGTGTTCAGCTGGTCCTCGCTGACCAGCGGACCGAGTGTGGTGTCCGGATCGGTACCCGGGCCCAGCCGGACCTGGGAGTTGATCGCCGCCACGAACTTCTCGGTGAACTCCTCGACCACCGCGCGGTGCACATGGAAGCGGTTGGCCGCGGTGCACGCCTCCCCGCCGTTGCGCAGTTTGGCCAGCAGGGCCCCCTCGACTGCCGCATCGATATCGGCGTCGTCGAACACCACGAACGGCGCGTTCCCACCGAGTTCCATCGAGGTGCGCAGCAGGCCGGAGGCCGATTTCTCGACGAGGGTGCGACCGACCTCGGTGGATCCGGTGAAGGTGAGTTTGCGCAACCGGGGATCGTCGAGCAGCGGCTGGGTCACCGCACCGGACCGGCGGGAGGTGATCACCGACAGCACACCGTCGGGCAGACCGGCCTCGGCGCACAACTTCGCCAGCAGCAGCATGGTGAGCGGGGTCGCCGAAGCCGGTTTGACGATCATGGTGCAGCCCGCCGCCAGCGCGGGGCCGATCTTGCGGGTGCCCATCGCGAGCGGGAAGTTCCACGGCGTGATCGCCAGGCAGGGACCGACCGGCTGCTTGTGTACCAGGATGCGGCCGGTACCCGAGGGCGCGTGCAGATAGCGGCCGTGGATGCGTGCGGCTTCCTCGCTGAACCAGCGGAAGAACTCGGCGCCGTAGCGGACCTCGTTCCGGCTCTCCGGCAGGGCCTTGCCCATCTCCAGGGTCATCAGCAGGGCGAATTCCTCGGCGCGCGCGGTGATGCGCTCGAAGACCGCCCGTAGGATCTCCCCACGCTCGCGGGCCGGAGTCGCGGCCCACTCCGCCTGGACCGCGGCCGCGGCGTCCAGAGCCCGTACCGCGTCCTCCGGGGCCCCGTCCGCCACCTCGGCCAGCACCTCGCCGTTCGCCGGGTTGTGCACCGCGAAGGTGCCCCCACCGGTGGCGTCGACGGGCCCGCCGATCCACAGTTGCTTCGGGACGGATGCGAGTACTTCGGTTTCCGATGCCATACCGGCCAGCCTAAGCGCGGATCCGGCAGAAGTCGTCGGCCCGAGCGGACAGTATCTATTGCCCCGCCTGCGGCGGGGCGGGTCGGGGCCCGGTGACCCCGGTTCTTCGATCCGCTGGAGTTACCGGTGGGCAACCGCCTTCGTTCTCCTGCGTCCGGCGGCCCGGGACCCGCCGCGGCCCCGGCCGTGCCTGCGTCCGGGACCGGTGGGTTGTACGCTCGGCCAGTGTGAGCGTCGACATAACCGCATCGGCGGCATGGCAGAAATTGCGCGATCATCACACTGCGATCGCCGCCCTACAACTGAGGGACCTGTTCGCCGAAGATCCACCGCGCGGCCGCGATCTCACGCTGACCGCGGGTGAGCTGCGGATCGACTACAGCAAGCATCGCGTCACCCGGGAGACCCTGCAATTGCTGGTGGAACTGGCCCGGGAAGCAGGTGTGGAGACGCAGCGTGACCGGATGCTGCGCGGCGAACACCTCAACACGTCCGAGGACCGGGCGGTGGGGCATACCGCGTTGCGGTTGCCCGAGGACAGTTCACTCACCATCGACGGCGCGGACGCGGTCGCCGCGGTACACGAGGTCCTCGACCGGATGGGCGCCTTCGCCGACTCGGTGCGTTCGGGTGACTGGCGCGGTGCGACCGGGGAGCGGATCCGCACGGTGGTGAACATCGGTATCGGCGGTTCGGATCTCGGCCCCGTGATGGTGCACCAGGCGCTGCGCCACTACGCGGACGCCGGGATCGGCGCCCGGTTCGTCTCCAATGTGGATCCCGCCGATCTGGTGGCCACACTGGCGGATCTGGATCCGGCGACCACCCTGTTCATCGTGGCCTCCAAAACCTTTTCGACCCTGGAGACCCTGACCAACGCCACCGCCGCCCGCCGCTGGCTGGTCGACGCTCTCGGCCCGGACGCCGTGGCGAAACATTTCGTCGCGGTGTCCACGCACGCCGGGCGGGTGGCCGAATTCGGTATCGACACCGACAATATGTTCGGCTTCTGGGATTGGGTCGGCGGCCGGTATTCGGTGGATTCGGCCATCGGGCTGTCGGTCATGGTGACGATCGGTCCCACCCGGTTCGCCGAATTCCTCGCCGGTATGCACGATATGGACCGCCATTTCGCCACCGCGCCGCTGGCGGAGAACGCGCCGGCCCTGCTGGCGCTGCTCGGTGTGTGGTACGCGAACTTCTTCGGCGCGCAGTCACGCGCGGTACTGCCGTACGCCAACGATCTCGCCCGCTTCCCGGCCTATCTGCAGCAGCTCACGATGGAGTCGAACGGTAAATCGGTGCGCGCGGACGGTTCCCCGGTCACCACCACCACCGGCGAGATCTTCTGGGGCGAACCCGGCACCAACGGTCAGCACGCCTTCTATCAGCTTCTGCACCAGGGCACCCGGCTGATCCCCGCCGATTTCATCGGTTTCGCTCAGCCCACCGACGATCTGCCCACCCGCGACGGCACCGGCAGTATGCACGACATCCTGATGAGCAATCTGTTCGCGCAGACCAAGGTGCTGGCGTTCGGGAAGACCGCCGAGGAGATCGCCGCCGAGGGCACACCACCGGAACTGGTACCGCACAAGGTGATGCCCGGAAACCGGCCCAGCACCACGATCCTCGCGCCCCGGCTCACCCCCGCGGTGCTGGGCCAGCTGATCGCGCTCTACGAGCACCAGGTGTTCGTGGCGGGTGTGATCTGGGGGATCGACAGTTTCGACCAGTGGGGTGTGGAACTGGGCAAGCAGCAGGCCCTGGCGCTGGCACCACTGCTCACCGACGCGGAAGACCCTGCCCCGCAAGATGATTCGTCCACCGATGCGCTGATCCGCTGGTACCGAGCCAACCGCTGACCCTCACCACGGCCGGATCGGCAGGTCCACCCGTGCGGCGGTCGCGGTGACCAGCCGGTGCAGTGCGGCCGCATCGGCTATCCGCTCCGGGTGAAGGCTCGCGACGGTCAGGATGTAGTCGTCCCGGAAACGGCACAGGTAGCCGGACAGCCGGGTGCGCGGCCGCCGCGCGTAGTCGAGCCCGGGATGAACGGCCCGGGTCGCGACACCGGTGCACCTGTGCGGCCCGAGGGTCGACAGCGCGGACGGGATCGGGCCGATATTCGAGCACAGGATGTCGCGTTCCCCCGCTCCCCGGGACAGCAGATGGGCCACCTTGTCGGGCACCAGGTAGAGGAACTCTTCCGGTAGTCCCCCGGGGCCGGTCATCCGCCGCTCGTAGGCCGACCGGCTCTTCGCGCGGATATCGGCCGGACCGTCCCCCGGGGTCACCGCGATCTCGGTCACCACCAGATCGTTGTCGATCCGGGGTTCGTCCCGGGTGTCCACAGGCAGGCTCGCCGCGATCTCGGCCCCGGGAAAGCCCGCCGCCCACAGCATGTTCGCGACGAACCAGATGAACAGACTGTTGGCTGTGCCCCCGTATCGCCCGGCGACCGCATCCCAGTCCTGGGCCGGGCAGCGCAGGATGAGCGCCGGTTCCGACAGCGCGGCGAAGGTGGAGGTCTCGGCAGATCCGGATGGGTCGGTTCGTTCCTCGATCGCCGGCGGCACGGGAAGTCCGGCAGGGTCGGGCGGAGCAGCTCGGGCCGCGGGGCCGCCGGATGCGGATCGTGACTGCGACCAGGAAGTACCCGATGGTGCGATCGGGCTGCGCGGTGTAGCCACGGTACGAGCCGCGCGGTCGGCGCCCGTCGCGGTCCCGTCGCGTCCGGCAACCCGCTTCGCGTGCCCCGGCCCGCGCACACCGCGCGGTATCCGGGTCGCGGCGGCACGCACACCACCGAGCCCGACCGTCACCCAGGTACGCGCCGCGTCGAACCAGTCCGAATCCGGGCCGTCCCCGGCGTCGTCGCCCGGCGCCGCCACCGGCCGGGCGCACAGGAGGTCCATCGCGCCATCCGAGTCCATCGCCTCCAGCGCTCGTTCCACGGCGAGAATCAGCCCCCGGGCATCGGCGAGAACATGGGAGCAGGTGAGCACCACAACCGTGCCCCCGTCGGTGAGCGGCGCCACCGACAGCCGCCAGCCCGGACCGTGCTCGGGATCCAGGTCGGCACCACACGCGTCGGCCCAGTGCGGGATCTCGGCGGGTGCGAGCGCCGCCCGGTGCCGGTCGAGCGGATGCACGCGATCGTTGCGCTGCCACCGCGCCCGAGCACCCGGGACCCGGGGACGGACCACCCGGCGGGCCAGCGGCCCGGTGCGCAGTGCCCCGTGCAATCGCGCGAGTATCTCGGGTTCCACCGCCCCGGCGGTGCGCCACAGACCCTGGAGCGCGATCGGGGTGCCGAGCCCCTGGTGGGTGCGCAGGAAGATTTCGTCGACAACGCTCAATCGGCGCATTCGCACAGGTTAACCGTTGTATCCGAAACATCACCGCGCGCCGTGCCCGGCTGGTGGCTGTCCGGACGACGGGCGCGCCGGGGCTGCCCGAGAAAGAGTCGGGCGCTACCGGGACGAGGCCGCCCACGACCGGACCACAGCGGGGCCGCTCGCCTACCCAGCGATACCGACCGGTCCAGATCCCCCGGAGGCCCGCAGTGTGACATGAGACGCATAATCGATGGATGCTCACGCACGAGGTTCTCAACCAGGTTCCGCCGATCACACCGTTCGAGGTTTCCCAGGACCCGGCGTTGCTGGCCGGTCTGCACCGGGAGGGCGCCGGGTGGGCGGAGGCGGAAGTGCGCGAACTCGGCACACTCGCCGGTACCGAGCGGGTGCAGGAGTGGGGCCGGCTCGCCAACGAGTATCCGCCCGTCCTGCACACCCACGACCGCTACGGCAACCGCGTCGACGAGGTGGAATTCCACCCGCACTGGCACGATCTGATGACCGTGGCGGTCGAACACGGACTGCACGCCGCACCGTGGGCCGATGCCCGGACCGGCGCCCATGTGGCGCGGGCCGCCAAATTTTACGTCTGGGGCGCCGCCGACGCCGGGCACATGTGTCCCGTGTCGATGACCTACGCCGCGATACCGGCACTGCGGCACAATCCCGAGCTGGCGGCGCGGTACGAACCACTGCTCACCGCCTGCGCCTACGACTTCGGCTTGCGCGAACCGTCGACCAAGGCGGGGCTCATCGCCGGTATGTCCATGACGGAGAAGCAGGGCGGGTCCGATGTCCAGGCCAACACCACCACCGCGACCCCGCAACCCGACGGCACATATCGGCTCGTCGGGCACAAATGGTTCACCTCGGCGCCGATGTCGGATATGTTCCTGACCTTGGCGCGGGCGCCGGGCGGGCTGTCGTGTTTCCTGCTGCCGCGGGTGCTGCCCGACGGTTCGCGCAATCCGATCCGGTTACAGCGACTCAAGGACAAGCTGGGCAACAAATCGAACGCGTCCTCGGAGATCGAGTACGAGAACGCGATCGGCTGGCCGGTCGGCGCGGAGGGCGCCGGGGTGAAGACCATCATCGAAATGGTCAATATGACCCGTCTCGACTGTGTGATCGGTTCCGCGGTCGGGATGCGCGCGGCGGCCGTACGCGCGGTGCATCATGCCCGCCATCGCAAGGCGTTCGGTGCCGCGCTCGTCGACCAGCCGGCGATGCGTAATGTGCTGGCCGACCTGGTGCTCGAGTCCGAGGCCGCCACCACGGTCATGCTGCGGCTGGCCGGGGCCACCGATCGTGCCGCGGCGGATCCCGGCGAAGCCGCGTTGCGCCGGATCGCGCTCGCGGTGACCAAGTACTGGGTGTGCAAACGCGCGGCCACGCACGCCGCCGAGGCCCTGGAATGTTTCGGCGGAAACGGTTACGTCGAGGAGTCCGGGATGCCGCGGCTGTACCGGGAAGCGCCGCTCATGTCGATCTGGGAGGGGTCGGGCAATGTGGCCGCACTCGACGCGCTACGCGCGATGGGCACCCGGCCCGAGACCGTGGAGGCGTACTTCGCCGAGGTGTCCCGGGCGCGCGGCGAGAACCCGTATCTCGATCATGCGATCGACCGGGTCGGCAAGGAACTGGCCGATCGCAGCGATATCGAGTACCGGGCACGCCGGATCGTCGAGCTGATGGCACTGGTCCTGCAGGGCGCCCAGCTGGTCCGGCACGGCCACCGCGCGGTCGCGGACGCCTTCTGCGCGTCCCGGCTGGGTGCGGACCGGGGTGCCGCGTTCGGGACGCTACCCACGGGCGTGGATACGACGGCGATCATCGAGCGGGCGTTCGTCTGAACGGGGTCAGCCGGCCGGCAGCACCTTGTCGAGGAAGGTGAGAGTGCGGTCGAGGCCGCCTCTCGCTGCCAGGTCCTCGTGGCCGGCCTGGAGAAACTGGACCGCGTGCTCTGTGCCGTTCAGGACGAACTGCCCCACCAGCGCGAGGGTCAGCGGTAACGGGACGACGGTGTCGTAGACGCCTTGTACGACCAGGATCGGATCCCGGTAGCCGCTGACCGGCACGCTCATATAGTCGCGCACCACCGGCGCGAAATCCGGATCGTTCAGGGGCCGCGATAACAGGGACCCGATCTCCGTGGTGTCCAGCATGGCCGAGGCCTGGGAATTGCAGTTGGTGCTGAGCCCGGCGATGAACCGCCGGCCCTGCAGAGTCAGGAAATCGCGGATTTCGGGGCCCAGCCGGGCACCGACCATACCGGCGAGCACCATGGGCGCGGACCGGCCCACGTACCCGGGGATCTCGGGCTGATCCGGGCGTGAACGCAGGAAGATGTTCTCCAGATTGCTGACCGGGGCCAGGGCGGCGGTACCGCGGAAGTCGAGTTCCGGGGCGTACTCGGGGGCGAGTCGGCCGGTGCCGAGCGCGGCATGCCCACCCTGCGACCACCCGGCCACCGCCCAGCTCGGGGCCAGCCCGGGGTATGCGGAGCGGGCGGCGCGTACCGCGTCGATGGTGGCGGTGGCCTCGCTCGTGGTGTGCAGATACGGATGTGGACCCGGCGAATTGGGACTCAGGCCGATGTAGTCGGGGGCGACGACGGCGTATCCGGCGTCGTTGAGGCGCGCCACGGACGGCCCGGTTTCCTTCTCGAGCGTCTCGTAACCGGTGAGACCGCATTCCTGCGCCAGCCCGGAGGTGCCGTGGTCCCAGGCGACCACCCGCCGGCCCCCGTCCGGGGCCGGCCCCGCGGGGATGCGCACCACGGCGGCCGCGGGAACCAGTTCACCGCCGGGGCCGGTGGTGACGTATTCGATCCGCTGCACACCGTCGAGCCCGGACCAGGGCCGGTCGAGCGGTTCGGCCGAGAGCAGCCGACCCGGGTACCAGGCCGCCTCGGCCCGCGCGACGACTCGCGGGAGGCCGGCACCCAGCGCCGCCACCAGTGTCAGTACTGCCGCGAGTGCCCGGGCATAGCGGACCATTGCTCTGTGTTCTCCTCTGTCGTGCGGCAAACCATCGTCCATGGTGGCAGCGGTCCGGGATCTGTGCCCGTCCGGCCGACGCGAGCAAGACACCGGACGCGCTCATCGAGTGGGTGGGGCGATCCGCCAGTGCCGCTCCAGGGCACCGGCTATATCGGGCAGCACCGTGACCGGAATTTGCTTATGGCGCAACATATTTCGTATCTCGTTGACCTGTTCGCGCTTCCGTAGTTCGTAGGCTCCCGAGACCGGTCCGCGGACCGGCGGAATCGACAGCAGCACGAGTTCGCTGTGCAATTCATCACCTCCGGTCAGGTCCAGCGCGAGCGACCAGCGCGCGTCCTCGTCGAGGCCGAAACGCCCGGCCACCACGCGCTCCCACTCGATACTGGTCGCCGACCACGGTGTCCGCCGATGGATCGCCTGCTCGGTGAGGATCACCGTATCCCGGGTGAACAGCGTGAACAGCGCGGCGACGGCGAGAATCGCGCCCAGGACGATCCCGGTGAACACCCGGGCGGGCCCGAACAGCAGCACCGTCGGAACGGTCACCGCCACGATCACCGCGACCCCGGCAAGGCTGTAACCCAGCACCCGGCCGGTGGGCACGACTCCAGCGTGCACCCTCTGCATACCGACTCCGTTCACCCCGCGAACTGGTGCTGGCCACACCGTACCGGACGATCGCCGGTGGCTCCGACGACGCTGGTCACCCGCTCAGAACAGCGCGACGGCGGCCTCGGCCGAGTACACGTGGAAGGTCATGCTCTGCTGGAAATAGAGCTGGACCGTTTCGGCGTCGTGGGTCAGATAGCCGATGGACAGATCCTGGCCCACGGTGAGATCGAAGTCGCCGCCGCGGGTGGTGAGCACGAACGCCCCGTCGATGGCCGGCGCCCAGATGATCTCCCCGTCGGGAACCAGGCGTTCCAGATGGGTGCGCAGCGGATGACCGTGGTTGGAGGTCTCGCTCACCTTCGTGTAGAGGTCGGCGCTCAGCAGCACCGAATACGGCCCGTCGACACCGGCCAGCCGCAACTGGCTCACCGCCAGGGCGATCACCTCGGGCACCCCGAACACATCCTCGGGCAGCGCGATCGACCGGTTCGACGAGGCCGCGCGGATACCGGTGATACCGGCCGCTGCGTAACCCTCGAAGACGGCGCGGTCCTCGGCGAAGGCGATATTGCGGGCGGCGTCCTTCACCGGATCCAGGTCGGTGTCCTGGGCGCCACGCTCGACATTGTCGAGTTCCTCGCGCGAGAGCGTGAACGGCACCCGCAGCTCGACCAGTGGCGCCACCACCCGCTGCCGCGCCTGGACACCGTCGTGCGGGGCGGCGATAGGCGTCGTATGACCGAGTCCACGCGCCGAATAGTCCGTACCGTGCGGACCGGACAGGTCGACCACCCGGCGGCCGGCATTGTGCCGTTTGAAGGTCCGGGTGGCCTCCTCTTCGATGACCGCCCAGGCCCCGTCGGTGAGCGGCGCGAGTTCGCGATGCAGGTTGTTCATACGGTGCTGCTCCTTTTCAACGTGCCGATACCGAGAGAACCGTCGGCGACCGGCGGCGGGCCCGGATCTGCCGCCGCGGCTTCCTCCGGCGGGTCGGGCAGATCCTCGAAGAAATCCTGGGGCGGAACGAAGAAGAGGGTGCCGGTGACCGCGGTGGAGAAATCCAGGATCCGATCGTGGGTGGCCTCGTCGGTCCCGAGGAACATCCGCTCCAGCATGATCTCGGTGGTCCGGGGGGTCGCCGAATAGCCGACGAAATAGGTGCCGAACTCACCGTCGCGGACACTGCCGAACGGCATATTCGCGCGCAGGATCTCCCGTTCGGTGCCGTCGGGCTCGATCACCTGGTTCACCGCGATATGCGAGTCGGGGGGTTTCACCTCGTCGTCGAGTTCGAAATCCTCGAGTTTGGTGCGGCCGATCACCCGTTCCTGCTCCTGCACCGGCAGCGCCCGCCAGGCGGTCAGATCGTGCAGGTACTTCTGCACGATCACATAGCTGCCGCCGGTGAAATCCGGGTCGCCGGCGCCGATCAGCGCGGCCCGGCCGGCGGGCGTATCCGGCAGACCGCCCTCCGGGTTCTCGGTGCCGTCGACGAAACCGAGCAGGTCACGTTGTTCGAAATAGCGGAAGCCGACCGTTTCGTCGACGATTGTGCCGATATCGGCCAACCGGTCGCCGATCGCCATGGCCAGTTCGAAGCAGGCATCGTGCACCTGGCCGCGGATGTGGAAGAGCAGATCGCCCGGTGTCGCGGGAGCCCGGTGCAGCGGCCCCTCGTACCCGGGGAATTCGTGCAGCTCGGCCGGGCGGGGCCCACCGAACAAGCGATCCCAGGAAGTGGAGCCGATTCCGGTGATACAACCCAGCCCGGCGCCCGGCAACCGGAATCCGATGGCCCGGCGCAGACCGGGCAGTTCGGCGAGCAGATCCCGCGCCGCCGCCTCACCACCGGGGTCGATAGTGGCGACCAGGAAATACGCGGCCGGGGTAAGTGGTTCGAGAATCGGCTGCGGCTGCCCCATAGCCGATCACATTACCGGCGCGGGACCGGCACACGCGTGACCCCGGCTGCCTACTTGGCCACCGTCAGCAGAAAGGCCACATCATCGATGGCCTGCACACTGTGCCGGGCCTTCGGTACCACCAGCAGATCCCCGGCCGATCCCTTCCACTCGTTGTCCCCACTGTGCAGCGTGAGCGTGCCGGAGAGGACGAGCAGGGTGGCCTCACCGTTGTTGTCGTGCTCGGCCAGGCCCTGGCCGGCGCACAAGCCCACGACGGTCTGGCGTAGCGAATTCGCGTGACCGCCGTAGATGGTCTGCGAGCTACGGCCACTGGTCACGGTCGCGGCCAGCTTGAGTTGCTGCCGGGCCACCGCTGTCAGCGATTTCTTGTCCATGGACAGCCTTTCACCTCCGCATACCCACGACCGGGCTGTGATCGCGGGACATACAGCCGAGTATGCCCGACCCGGCGCCACCGTTCCGGCGTTTTCCGAGGCTCGGCCGGTATCGCCTGCCGGGGCGCGGGCGCCGGTGGTCAGCCGCGGGTGAAACGCCTGATCCGGTAGCGCAGCCCACTCGAGGATTCGAGCCAGGTCGCCGGATCGGCCGACGACCACTCCGGCCCCAGGGCCGGGGCGTGCGCGTCACCGTCCACTTCGGTGTCGACCTCGGTGATCAGCAGTTCGCCGGCATACGGTAGCGCCAGCCGGTAGATCTCGCCGCCGCCGATCACCCATGTCGTCGCGGGCGCCGCGAGTGCCAGCGCGGCCTCGACCGAAGCGGCCGCTTCCGCCCCGTCCGCGGACCACCCGGACTGCCGTGTCACGACGATATTGCGCCGGCCCGGCAGCGGCCGGAACCGGCCGGGCAGCGAATCCCAGGTGCGGCGGCCCATGATCACCGGATGACCGGCGGTCGCCTCCTTGAACCGAGCCATATCCTCGGGCACCCGCCACGGAATGGTGTTGTCCACGCCGATCACCCCGGCGGGGGTCTGCGCCCAGATCAGGCCGATCACGCGGGCGGATCCGGTCGCGGTCACACCGCCACCGGCGCTTTGATCCCCGGGTGGTGCCGGTAGTCGCGTACCCGCACGTCCTCGTACCGGTAGTCGAACAGCGAGGCGGCGGGTTCGAGTTCGAGCACCGGGAACGGGTACGGCGCGCGGGTCAGTTGCTCGGTCACCTGTTCGTGGTGGTTGTCGTAGATATGGCAGTCACCGCCGGTCCAGATGAAATCACCGGGTGCGAGCCCGGCCTGCTGAGCGACCATCACGGTGAGCAGCGCGTAGCTCGCGATATTGAACGGCACGCCGAGGAAGAGGTCGGCGCTGCGCTGGTACAGCTGGCAGGACAACCGGCCCCCGGCGACATAGAACTGGAACAGCGCATGGCACGGTGCCAGCGCCATCCGGTCCAGCTCGGCCACATTCCAGGCCGAGACGAGCATCCGCCGGGAATCGGGGTCGGTACGCAGCGTGTGCAACACCTGGGCGATCTGATCGATATGGCGGCCGTCGGGAGCCGGCCAGGAACGCCACTGCACCCCGTACACCGGGCCGAGTTCGCCCTCGGCATCGGCCCATTCGTCCCAGATGCGCACCCCGCGCTCCTGTAGCCATCGCACATTGGAGTCGCCGCGCAGAAACCACAGCAGTTCGTACACGATCGATTTGAGGTGCACCTTCTTGGTGGTGATCAAGGGGAACCCGGCGGACAGGTCGTACCGCAGCTGATGTCCGAACACACTGCGGGTGCCGGTTCCGGTGCGATCCGCCTTGGCGGTCCCCGTCTCCAGGACGAGCCGGAGCAGATCCTCGTATTGGGTGTCCGGAGCGTGTCGCGGGTCCGGGACCTGACTGTTCGCTGCGCTGACCACGGGCCGAGCTTACTTCGCGGCCGGTAGGCCGTGCCGCCGCCCCGGAGTACACCCACCACGCCACCGACGGCGGCGATGTTCCGGACGGCGGCAGGGCGCGATCACCCGGAACCATCGACGGAGTCCCGGCCCCACGGCTCCGGCGATGCCGGCCGAGGCGGGTGCCACGGCGGCGCGGGTTCCTCGGAGTTCCCGACCGGGGTGCGGAACCGGCCGCACCCGGCAACCGGCCCGGTCCGCGACCTGCCAAGCTGACCCCATGCGCACGCTGTATGTGATCGGCATCGGTGCCGGCGACCCCGACCAGGTGACGATGCAGGCGATCAAGGCCCTCCGGGAGGTCGACGTCTACTTCGTGATCGGCAAGGGCGTCGAGAAACAGGAACTCGTGGCGGTGCGCACCGCGATCCTCGCCGAATACGCCGACCGCCCCTACCGGATCGTGGAGATCCCCGATCCGCCCCGCGACCGGGAGCCCGCGGACTACCGCGGCACGGTGCTGGACTGGCACGAACGGCGTTCGCTGCTGCTGGAAGAGGCGTTCGCGGCGCACGAGGGGGTCGGCGCGATCCTGGTCTGGGGTGATCCCGCGCTCTACGACTCCACCCTGCGCATGGTGGAGCGGGTGCTGGCCCGGGGCGGGCCGGACTTCGACTACGCCGTGATCCCGGGGGTCACCAGTGTGCACGCCCTCGCGGCCCGGCACCGGACCGTGCTGCACCGGATCGGCGAACCGGTACACATCACCACCGGGCGCCGCTTGCGCGAAGAAGGGCTGGGCGCGGGGTCGACGGTGGTCATGCTCGATGCCGACTGCGCGTTCACCACCGTCCCCGACGACACGTTCATCTGGTGGGGCGCCTATCTGGGGATGCCCGACGAAGCCCTGATCGCCGGCCGGGTCGGCGCGGTCGCCGGCGAAATCGTGCGGCGGCGGACGCAGTTGCGCGAACGCAAGGGCTGGATCATGGACATCTATCTGCTGCGCCCGGCCGGATGACCAGGTGATCGACACCGGGGTCGTAGCATGGTCGGCATGACCGAACAGGACATACTCGGGCGGATCAAGGATCTCGTCGACCACGAGCACGACCTGCGGTCCCGGGCCTCGCACGGGGATCTCGATCCCGACGTGGAGCGGCGGCGACTGGCCGAACTGGAGGTCATGCTGGATCAGTGCTGGGATCTGCTGCGGCAGCGCCGGGCCCGGATCGATCGCGACGAGCCACCGGACGAGGCCCAGCCACGATCGGCGGGACAGGTCGAGGGCTACTTACAGTAACAGCGTGTCTGACAACTCGATGGGTTATCGGGCACCGCCCTTCTCGGGCGTACTCGGCTCATACCCCGACCGGGGTACGAGCCTTGGTTCCCGCGTCGTCCGGGCCGGTTGCACCGGCACCCATCAGGTGCCGGTCAGTGCATTCCCGTCGGCGGGCATTGGTAACCCGGCCCCCTGCTCGGAGGTCCGGGGATTGTGGTGGGTCTTGCCTGTGCAGTGTCGGCCAGGCAGCGAGGTTGACGGCGGCGTTGAGGTCGCGGTCGGCGTGATATCCGCACCCGCAGCCGAACACCCGGTCCGACAATGTCAGGGCGGGGTTGAGGGTGCCGCAGGTCGGACACCGTTTACTCGACGGGTACCACCGATCGGCGGTGACCACGGTGCCGCCCCGCCACCGCTGCTTGTAGCCCAGCAGCCGTCCGAAATCGGCCCAGCCGGCATCGGCGATCGACCGCGCCAGCCGGGGGTTGCGCAGCATCCCGGCCACATGCAGGTCCTCGACAACGATCCGGTCGTGGGTTTTGACCAGCTCGTTGGTGACCTGATGCAGGAAATGACGACGCACATTCGCCACACGATGATGATGGCGAGCCAGCCGCGTGGCGGCTTCTCGCCGGTTGTGGGAGCCCTTCTCCTTCCTCGACAGGGCCTTCGCCAGCCACCGCTGCCGCGCCAACCCCCGAGCCAGGGGTTTCGGTGGATCATCGAACCGCGCCACTTCACGACCCTCGCTGGTGGCGGCGACCAGGAACGCCGACAACCCACGGTCGATACCGACCCACCCACCATGGTCGTCGGGGCTCCGAGCCGGATGGTGGTGGGCCGGGTGCAGATCCGCAGCCTCCACACTCACGCTGATCCACCAGCGACCCGCCCGCGCGGTCACGGTGGCGGACAGTATCTTCGCCCGCCCGGTCGTGAGCATCCGGCGCAGGCGGCGGGTGTCCTCCCGGACCCGCAACTGCCCGAGACCCGGCAAAGTCACCGACCGCGGCGTGTCATCGTCGCCGACCCGGATCGCCGATCGCCCGGTTCTGGAGTGTTTGTTGCGGAGCCGGAACGATGCAGTGCTGGTGGTTTTCTTCTTGAACCGGGGAAACCCGATCGCGCGGCCGCGGCGTTTTCCGGCGCGGGAGTCCGACCACGCGGCCAGTCCGCGGCCGCAGTCGGTGGCGGCTTCTTCGAACACCTGCTGACACACCTGGTCACGCCATGCCAGCCCGGTGACCTCGACCGTGGTGACCCCGGTGGGGTCGACGATGAATACCCGGCCGGCTGCTTCGGATTTCTTCCAGGTGTTGAAGGCGTTGATCAGGTCGAACCGGGTCCACGGGACCGGGTGCTCGGGGTCGGTCCGCCGCTGGGTGAGCGCGGTTTTCACCATCGCCAGGCACTGGTTATAGGCGAACCGGGCCGCGCCCGCATGCCGGACCAGCACGGTCCGCTGCTCGACGGTGGGGTCGAGGCAGTACCGGAACGCGGTGTGCCTACTCATCGCCAGCGACTATCACACAAGCCACCGACAACTTCGCGGGATATGCGGCAATGACACCGGCAAGCCGGTCCAAACCGCGAACAGAACCGCAGGACAACACGAGTACCGAACCCTCCGACAGCGCACACGCACCCCACGCCCAGCCCACTGACCCGGGCCCGGCAATCCGAGATCCCAGACACCCTCTAAGGAGCCCTGATGCCCGGCAGCGACAGCGACGCCGATGCGGACAGTGGGGTCGCCGAATACGATGTCATCGTCCTCGGCGGCGGTCCGGCCGGTGAGAACGCGGCCGCCTATGCCATCGCCGGCAGCGACCGCACCGCGGCGATCGTCGAACCGGAGAAGGTCGGTGGCGAATGCTCGTACTGGGCCTGTATCCCGAGTAAGGCGTTGCTGCGACCGGGCCACGTGCTGGGCGCCGCGCTGGGATTGCCCGGTATCGAAGCCGAAGGTCCCGATACCGCCGAAGTGTTGCGCCGGCGCGACGAATTCGTCCACGCCCACCACGGCGACCACGACGATTCGAGTCAGGTCGAGTGGGCGGCCCAGCAGGGTATCGAGGTGATCCGCGGCGCCGGCCGGCTCGACGGGGAACGCCGGGTACGGGTCGGCGACCAGGTACTGCGCGCCCGCTCGGCAGTGGTGCTGGCCACCGGAACCCACGCGGCCGTCCCGGACGTCCCCGGCCTCCGCGAGGCCCTGCCCTGGACCTCCCGCGATGCCACCAACCTGCACGAGATCCCGAAACGAGTGATCGTGGTCGGCGGCGGCGTGGTGGCCTGTGAGGCCACCACCTGGCTCTCGACGCTCGGCGCGGAGGTCACCGTACTGGTCCGCGGGGACCGGCTGCTCACGGGTGTCGAACCGTTCGCCGGGGAGTACGTCGCCTCCGCGCTCACCGCGCAGGGGGTGCAGATCCGGTTCGGGACCCGGCCGCTGCGGGTGACGCGCCCGGTGGCCGTCGATCACGGCGAGGGCCGGATTCACGGCGGCGCCGTCACGGTGCACACCCAGGGTCCGGACGGGGAGACCACGCTCGTCGCCGACGAGATCGTGGTGGCGGCGGGGCGGGTGCCCAACACCGACGGGATCGGCCTGGACACAGTGGGCCTGCCCGGCGGGTACGTCGAGGTCGACGATCAGCTGACGGTGTCCGGCGTACCCGGGGCCTGGCTGTACGCGGTCGGCGATATCAACCACCGCGCCGCACTCACCCATATGGGCAAGTACCAGGGCCGGGTGTGCGGGGACGTCATCGCCGCACGCGCCGCGGGCCGGTCGCTGACCTGCCCGCGCTATCGTGCCGCCGCCGACCACCACGCGGTACCACAGGTGGTGTTCACCGACCCAGAGGTCGCCGCTGTCGGGCTCACCGCCGACGCCGCCCGTAAAGCCGGCCACGAGATCCGCACCGTGGAACTGGATATCGCGGTCGCGGGTTCGGCGCTGGCCCGCGACGACTACACCGGCCGCGCCGCGCTGGTGATCGACTGCACCACCGACACCCTGCTGGGTGCCACCTTCGTGGGCCCCGATGTCGGCGAACAGTTGCACGCCGCGACCATCGCGGTGGCCGGGCGCGTCCCACTGGACGCCCTGTGGCACGCGGTGCCCGCCTTTCCCGCGATCAGCGAATTCTGGTTACGACTGTTGGAGAAAGATCGCTCGTCATTACCATCGGGTAGATGAGCGCAACCGAACAGATCACGACCACGGACGGGGTGGTCCGCGGTCGCCGCGGCCGGCGCGTGCTGTACTGGCGATCACTGCCGTACGCCGCGCCACCCGTAGGTGACCTGCGGTTCCGTTCGCCCCAGCCGGTGCAGCCGTGGACCGATGTACGCGACGCGACCTATTTCCGCGCTGCCGGTATCCAGCCGACCTTCGGGGTGCGGCTGGGCCCGCGCAAGCTGCAGGAGATGAGCGAGGATTCGCTGACACTGAATGTCGTGGCTCCCGCCACCGCCTCGGTGCGACCGCGCCCGGTGATGGTGTTCATCCACGGTGGCGGCTACCTCTTCGGCACTTCGGCGCTGCGCCTCTACTCCGGTGTCCAGCTGGCGGCCGACGGGGATGTGCTCGTGGTGTCGATCAACTATCGGCTCGGCGCGTTCGGATATGCCGATTTCAGCGAGTTCTCCACACCGGACAGCCCCTACGACTCCAATCTCGGTCTGCGTGATCAGATCGCGGCGCTGCGCTGGGTCCGGGCCAATATCGCCGAATTCGGCGGTGACCCGGACAATGTGACGATTTTCGGCGAGTCCGCCGGCGCGCACGCGGTATTGAGCCTGCTGGCGACGCCCTCGGCGGAGGGCTTGTTCCACCGCGGTATCGCGCAGAGCCCGCCCGCGGACTGGGGGCTGACGGTTGCCGAATCGCGAGAGTTCGCCCGCCGCATCCTCGATCGGCTCGGCGTCGCCCCCGCGGACGCGAATCACGCGCTGCGCGCCGCCGATCCGCACGATATCCGCCGCGCGTTCAACCGGGCATCGAATGCGGCGATGGCGGAGTTCCCGGGATTCTTCCCGGCCGCGCCGGTAGCCGACGGCGAGTTGCTCCCGCGTACTCCGATCGACGCCTTCACCGAAGGCCACACCCACCGGGTTCCGCTGATCATCGGCACCTGCCGTAACGAGGGCGCCCTGTTCAACCGCTTCACCGATAGCCTGCCCACCCGCCCGGAACGGCTCAAGAAGGCACTCTCGGCCGCCGCGCCCGACCTCTACCCCCGGGTGTTCTCCACCTATCCGGGCTTCCCCGCCGAACAGGCCGCGATCCGCGCGGGCGGCGACTACTTCTTCTGGCGGCCCTCGGTCGCGGTGGCAGAGGGACACAGCCGTCACTCCCCCACCTACGCCTATCGCTACGATTTCGCGCCCCGCCTGTTCCAGCTCAACAAACTGGGCGCCACGCACGCGACCGATCTGCTGCCGACCTTCGGCACGGTCTACGAACCGTGGAGCCGGGTCCTCACCGCCGGCGGTAGCCGTCGCGGTCTGCTCGCGGTGACCCGCCAGGTCCAGAACAACTGGTTGCATTTCGCCCGCACCGGCGAACCGCTGCCGTCCTGGCCGCGCTACACCGAACAGGAACGCAGCACGCTCATCATCGACGCGCCGGGCCGGGTGGACAACGATCCGGACAGCGCCCGGCGCAAGCTGTGGGCGGGTGTCCGCGCGCCCCAACTGGTTCCGGCCGGGATCGGGGCGGCTACCGGGGGCACCGACACGGAGGCCGGCTCCGAAGCCCAGCCCGAAAGCGAAGGGACGCTGCTCGACACCGTGGCCGCCGAACACCCGATCGCCGCGATCGCCGCCGATGCGGCCGCGCGGCTCGTGGACGAAGTCTCCGACAACGCGGACGATCCCGCACCGGACGGTGCGGGACCCGATCCGAACCGGACCGACTGAATCGGCTTCCGCGCCGCCGCGCCCGATCCCGGGACGGCGGAGGTGGCACCGCTTCTTACCCGTGGCCAATTGCCGCGGGCCGCGTTACATTCAGCTGGTGTGTGGGGGTGAAGACAGCCGTCCGGCCGATCCGATCACGAGCTCGGCAGCAGCGGATCGTCGGCGAAGCTTCGCGATCACGCGGTGATCCGCGCAATCGTTGATCAGGTGCGGCGGCGGCTGCTCACACGCCTGGGCCCCGACCATGTGGAAGGGTCCGCTGCTGTCGAGATCGCGGGCAACTACCGGAATGCCGGCACCTCGGTGCGCGAAGTACGGGCCGTGACGGGGGGCGCCGACACAGAGGGAAGTGCACTCCTGCGCGGCGGCCGGGACCTGTGCCCGCCACCGCCGGACCGGGTGACGGTGACCCGGGCCCGGCAGGAATTGGATGTGGAACTGCGGCGACGGTTCGGCGAAGACGGTCTGGACGACGACGACTGGGAGACACTGCTGGCGGAGCGATGGCCCGCGTTGCGCCAGTACGCGATGATCGATCGGCACATCGAAGAGGTAGCGGCCTCGCTCGGCCGGGACAGCGCTGCGGTGCGCGAGCAGATGCGCCAGGAATTGAAAGCCGCGCTCGCCGGTAAACCGCTCGCGATCAGGGTGCGCGAGAAAGAACTGGCAACGATTCTCCGGGAGGGCCGGATCCGGGGCGACCCGACACCGGGTGGCCCACGCGCCGCGGCCGAAGCCGAGTGGTTCGGTCCGCAAGTCCACGAAAACCCACCCGTCTACGGGTACGTCGCCGTGGACGGGGTGCGCCCGTCGCAGTCAGGCCGGATCGATGCGTTGTCGGAGTTCAACTACGGCGACCACCAGATCTACCTGAAACCGGAGGTTCGGGAGCGAACCACCATCACGGTCGGTGATTCCGTCGTGGAAAAGGAACGGTCGATTCCTTCTCCCCTGGAGAATCCCTCGGAGTACTCCTATGGGGCCGGGATGTCCGCGTCGCGGGTCGGACTCATCGACCGTGACTACACCGGAGCGCAATTCCGCTCGGATATCTTCGTCGAAGCCCAGATGTTCGATCTCACCGTCGCCGATATCGATTTCATCGCCCTGCACGAGCCACCCGGGGCGGAACTGCGTCAGGCGCTGGACCAATCCGGAGTCCAATGGCGGGTGCTCACCAACCAGACGATCGCGGCCGAGGGCAGCCCCGCGGAACGCGCGGCCGCCATCGAACGAACGAGCCAGGACCTCGCACATATCCGCAACTCCCGGCTGGATTTTCCGCCGCTGTCGGGCGACGTCGAACTGGAAGCCGAACTCTCGGCCGATCTGCGCGCCTTGCGGGAGGCCGCCGCCGCCGAGGGTAAAGCCGCCCGGCTGGAACAGTGACTGCCCGTCCAGGCTCCGGTGCCGAGGACGCGCCGGGCTTCCCGAGATGATGCGTGCAGGCGACACGGCCTACTTGAGCAGGCGTGACATCCGGCGGTCGGCCAGGATCCTGCCCCCGGTCTGGCAGGTCGGGCAGTACTGGAACGACCGGTCGGTGAAAGCGACCTCGCGGACCGTGTCCCCGCACACCGGACAGGGCAGACCGGTGCGGGCGTGCACGCGCATACCCGAACGCTTCTCGCCCTTCAGCCGGGCGGCATCCTGCCCCACCGACCGCGCCACGGCATCGGAGAGCACCGTGCGCATCGCCGCGTACAGATCGGCGGCCTTCGCCGCCGACAGCGTCTTGGCCGTGGCGAACGGCGAGATCTTGGCGGTGTGCAGGATCTCGTCGGAATAGGCGTTGCCGATTCCCGCGAGCACGGTCTGATCGACCAGCACATTCTTGATACGCCCCGGGGCGGCGGCCAGCAGGTCGGCGAACTGCGGCTCGGTAACCGCGAGCGCGTCGGGCCCGAGCCGGGCGATCCCCGGAACCTGCGCCGGGTCGTTCACGATATAGACCGCGAGGCGCTTCTTGGTGCCCGCCTCGGTGAGGTCGAATGCCGGGGTGGCGCCCTCGGGTGTGAAGAAGTGCACCCGCAGCGCGAGCGGACCGCGACCCGACTTGGGCGGGCTCACGCTCGGGTTGTCGGTCCAGCGCAACCAGCCCGCCCGGGACAGATGGGTGATCAGCCACAGACCCCCGCAGTCCATCCCGAGGAATTTCCCCCACCGCCCGGCGCCGGTCACATCCCGCCCCGACAGCGCCGTCACCGGCGGATCGAAGGTTTTGATCGCGCTCAGCGCCGCGATATCGATCCGCCCCACCACCGCGCCGACCGCGTGCTCCCGCAGGAACTGCGCCAGCGCCTCCACTTCCGGTAGTTCGGGCACGGCCTCAGGCTACCGGGGGCCACCGACATCCGTGCGGTCCAAACGCCGGGTGATTCCGGTCGTGGTCACGGCCAGCAGCGTGCCGATCACCACCAGGTCGAAGGCCATCTGCACCGTGGTCGCTATCCGGGCGGCCTGCCCGACCGGGTGCACATCACCGAAGCCGACGGTGCCCAGAGTCGCGACGGTGTAGTAGAGCGCGTCGTTACGGGTGCGCAACTCGGCCAACTGTCCGGGCTGGCGGAGCTCGAGGAGGTAGTAGAACAGTGCGAAGAACACCACGACGAGAGTGATCAGGAAAAGCAACCCGTCGACGCGCCGGCCCGTATCGTCGCTGGCGGCCAGGAACTGGCCGATCCGGCGATAGGCCAGCCAGCACAGGCCGGCCACCCCGGCGACGAAAGCCACCAACGTGACCACCCGTGTGGGCCAGAAGCCGGGGAGTTCGAGTTCGACCGGCACGAAGTAGTAGAACAGCAGGGCGGACAGCACCGTGCCCGCGTTCCGCCACAGATGCGCGCGCCCGCCGATACGTCGAGAACCCATGCCGTCATGATCTGCCCTCACGGCCGGCTCGGCGGCCGGGCACGCCGAGCCGCACACCGATTCCGCTCGCACGACTCCGCCGAAGCCACTGGTCACAGCAACACCGTGCGATACTGGCTTGGTCAGTCGATCACCGTGCGCAGAGCGAGGGATCAGATGACCGCCGACCCGACACCGACGGACGACCGGCCGTCCCGGGGCTGGCCGGTACCGCCACCCGAGGGTTACTTCGCCGAAGACCTCGACCGGCTACCCGATCTGCCCTCGCACACTGAACTGATCGACGGGTGTCTCGTCTTCCTGAGTCCACAGAAGATGTTCCATATGTGCGTTGTCGACTTCTTCTGGTGGGAATTGAAGCGTCAGGCTCCCGATGATTTGATCGCGCTGAGGGAAATGACGATCACGCTGGATGAACGCCAGCGGCCCGAACCCGATGTAATGATGGCGTCCGCTACCGCGTACACCGGTATCGAACAAGTGACCTACCGTCCGGCGGACACCGTCCTCGTCATCGAGGTGGTCTCCCCCGACTCCGTCGAGCGGGACCGCAAGCGCAAACCCCAGTTGTACGCCGAAGCTGGTATCCCGCACTTCTGGCGCGTGGAGAACGTGGACGGCCGGGCCGTCGTCTATGTCTACGAACTCGATCCGGCGACGGAGAAATACACGCCGACCGGTATTCATCACGACCGCCTCCATGTCACCGTGCCGTTCGATATCGACCTGGACCTGGCGCAGGCGACCCGCCCCTGAGCCCGATCACGCGGGGTGAAGCAACTCGGCTCGCCGGGACCGCAGACACGCCCGGGACCGCGTCCGGATCGTCCCGGGCGGGAAACCGCTCGCGGCAGCGGGTCGGCGCTGCTAGCGTGCGGCGGTGGATCACTTCTCACGCTCGTGGACAGCGTTGCGCGCGGCGGTCGCCGGACTCGCGGACGCGGATTTCGGCCGGCCGTCGGGATGTACCGGCTGGCTTGTCCGGGATCTGGTCTGCCACCTGATCATCGATGCCCAGGATGTGCTGATCACCCTGGTGACCCCCACCGACAAGGAACCCACGCGCGACGCGGTGACCTACTGGGATATCGCCGAAACCCCACCGACCGGGACCGATCCACTCGACGCCCTGACCGTCCGGCTGGCCGCCGCCTACGGGGAACCGCGCCTGCTCGAGCTCCACCTCGACGATGTCGGCTCGGCCGCCGGCCGCGCCGCAGTACTCGCCGATCCGGACCAGCGGGTGAGTACCCGCGACGAAGTCCTCACCGCCGGTGACTATCTGTCCGCCTACGCCCTGGAGTGGACGCTGCACCACCTGGACCTGGTCGCTCATCTCCCACATGCCGAGCAGCCTCCCGAAGAGTGCCTCGCCCACTCACGAGAACTGCTGGAGCGCATTACCGGAGCCGCATTCCCCGCGACGTTCTTCGACCGGGACGCCCTGTTGATCGGCACCGGACGCCGCGCCGCCACAGCCGAGGAAGAGGCAGCCCTGGGCGAGCTGTCCGTAAGACTGCCGATGGTCCTCGGTTGACGGACGTTATCGCGACACGCAGAACGATTCTGCGACCGTTCCGCCTGACGGAAACCGATGAACTGCACGAGCTCTTCGGCGACCCGGCGACCCATACCATCGGAAACGGTCCGCTCACCTCGCCTGCGCAGACTCGCAGGTGGATCCGCCGCCGCATCGAGACCCGGGGACGGTCCGGCCTGCTGTGGTACTCGGTTCGCGACCGCGACACCGACCTGCTGGGGAATTGCGGCCTCTTCGCTGGACGCACCGGCACCGAAGAACCCGAGATCGGATACGAGATCCGCCGATCGCACCAGGGGCGAGGTTTCGCGACGGAAGTCGCGGACGCTGTACTTCAGGAGGCGATGTTCTGCGGGACACCACGGGTATGGGCAACCATCCGTCCGCACAACTCGGCTTCGCTGCGAGTCGCGACGATAATCGGATTGCTGCCTCAGTGCGTTCGTACCGACGCCGAAGGCCCGCTTGTCTACCTGGCGTCACCGCTAGGTACCGGGCGGCCGGATACGGTCGCACCCTGACCAGGGTTCCGGTCGAGCAGTCGGCGCGCACCGACCGACCGGTCGAGCACTGCGGTAGCCCGAGACCCCAGGACAGGCCGGGTTCACCACCGGACCGCGGCGCGGCCGGCTGCCCCGGGTAAGAGGCCACCGACCGCGGCGCGGCGTACCGGTTCAGTCCTCTTGGGGTTCCGGTAGTAACCGCCGAAAAACCAACGGATATGGCGTAGCTGCTGGTCAGCGTCGGCGGTCGGCGCCCGGGCCCAGGATCGAGGTCAGCTCGCGCATCGCCTGTGGGGACGGTTTGAAGTAGCGGCGCAGGTTCTCGGCCTTGCGGTGCCGGGATTTCGCCATGAGTTCGAGCAGACTAGCGCCGGATTCGCCGAGGTGGGTCAGGCCGGAGTGGCGTAGTTCGTGTAGGTCCCAGCCGGTTCCGCGTCCGTCGGTGGCGGTGGCGGTGTCGAGCAGGCCGCGGGCTTGGTCGTAGGAGAGCCGGGCGCGGCCGGTGTCGGGGCACAGATCGCGCTCGCCCAGGTACTTGCCGGGGCCGGGTCGGCGGTGGCTGATGAACACCGGGGCAGCAGCCGGGCGGTGCCCGCGTCCCAGTAGACGTTCTCGAGGACGTGTTCGTGGTGGGTGGCGCCGCGGCGGCGGGTGCGAGGTTTGGCGCCCTTGGACTTCACCGGCGCGCACCGCCCCGCGAGGTCGAGGTCTTCGATGTTGAGCCCGAGCAGTTCCTCGGCGCGGGCGCAGGTCTCGTAGAGCATCCGCCACAGCGTCTTCTCTCGCAGGTGGATCTCGAGCCGGTCGATCGCGGTGCGTGAGCGGACCGGGGTGTCGGAGTCCGGCGGCGTCGACCGTCCGGCCGAGGCGGGGAGCGTCGGCGCGGTCCAGCCTTGTTCGGTGCACCAGGTCAGCCATTTGCCGACGGCGGCGCGGCGCGCGTTCCAGGTATTCACCGCGGCGGAGCCCCACAGGGTTTCCAGCGCGGCGCCGACTTCGGTGTCGGTGACCGAGTCCAGGGCGCGGCTGGGTCCGAGGAGTCCGTCCGGGCGGCCGTCGAGAGCATCGACGGTCTTGACGATCGCGATGCCGTAGGCGCGGCGGGTGTTCGCCGATCCGATGGTGTCGAGGAACGCTTCGGCGGCCGAGCGCAGGGTGCGTGCCGGCGGTGTGGTGCGCAGGCGGGTCACCTTCGCGGCCATCGGCATCCACCCTTCCCGGCTGACCCCGGATAACGGGGCCGCTTCGCGTACGCGGCGCAGGGGGTCCGCCGCAGGTCGAGTTCCACGATACCCCGGATAACAGACCATTATCCGGGGGATGAACTGCCGCGCGGGTGGAATTCTGGCCGAAGAAGAAACCCAGGATGAGCAGGGAGCCGATGGTCATGGTTCCGGGGATCGGGTGTGGGCGAACATGCCGACGATCAGCGTGATCGCGATACCCGCGAGCAGGATGTCGCCGACGAGAACGGCGGCGGGTTCTCGCTCGAGTATCGCTTTTCGTACTTGCAAGCGTTTGGCTACGCTGTCCAGGCGTGCCAGTTCGTCGCGTTTCTGCGATCCGGCTTGGGGCGGGACGGTTCCGGATGGAGGTACGGGTATGGCGATCATCGACAATCCGATGCTGGGGTTCGTGACGAGCCTCGCGCTCCCCGCTGCGGGCGCCTTCTTCAAGAATCCGATCTACGGCGCTCTGGGAGGGCTGGTCGGCGGTGCCCTCTACGGCCTGCAGAACGATCACACCGGCTGGAATCTCGTCTCGGACATCGCTCTCGGCGCGGCCGGCGGCGGATTCGGCGGCCGGATCGGAAGAAAGGGCACCGAGGAGTGGATCCTGGACGGGAAGGCCGGAAAGACTGTCGGAGAGCAACTGAGCAAATTCACCCGCCTCGATCGAGCGATCGTAACCAGCAACTCGATGGGTGCGGCCTCCGCTTTATCCACGCCGCCGTTGCTGATCAAGGATATGCTGACCACCCCTGGGATGCTTCCCACCGTGAGCATCGGGCGAGGCGACCCCTGAACCACGCGGTAAGCGAGACGCGTCACACCGATTCGGTGCAGGCGGGTGGCGATTTCGGTGCGCGCCTCGTGTGAAGTGCGAGTGTTCAGGCGTTGACGACTGTTCCTTCGTCGCCGGCCCGTTTCTTCGCAGCCACCGCGTCGGTGCTTCGGCCGGTATCGGTCGCCCGGTACGGCTGTGCCCGTGCGGGCACCTCGACGTCGATCTGTTCGCGCTCGCCGGGGGCTCTCGTCGGACGCTGCCCGTCTTTCGCCGGTCGACCGGCGACGCCAGTATCGGATCCGGCGGGGGGTAGCCGCCGAAATCCGGTGAACGGACCGAATTCACCGGGTCCCTGGCCCGGTAGAGCGGAGAACGGCTGTAGGTGACCGTCGACGATCACTTCGTACGAGCGGTTGTTTCCGGTGCCGAAGACCACCACCACCGCGCTGCCTCGGGCCCATACCGCGAGATCGCCGGTGTCGACCGAATCGGTCTCGTGCCGGACAGCGATCGGGTCACCCGCCGGGATTGTGTTCGACGAGCCGGGGGATGCGGGCCGGGAATTCGTGCTCGGCCGTCTACCGAACGCCATATCGAGTACCGCGACGACAACCGGCGAGACCTCCTGGGTTCGACCGTCGGGAAATACGTACACCACCAGCCCCTCGTCTACAGATGACGCGTGCTGCCGGCCGGTTGGACCGGCTTCGGTCCGTTTTCCCGAGAACGCGGAATGGGACTGATCGGATCCCGGTGCGGCACCGGTCCGCGACGACCAGGGGGTCGAGGTACCCGTCGCGGCGGGTGCGGACGGGACGACCGGCCGGCCACCGAGAGATGTTCCCGGTCCGGCGGATGTGGTTTCGCCCACCGCTGCCATCGGATCATGGTCCGGCTGTCCTGTCGTATCGGGCACGGTGCTCGGCGGGGAGTTCCGTGATGTCGGACCCGGATCCTGCGCGCTGGATCGGCGCACATCCGTCGTGACCTTCGGAACAGGCTCGGTCGTGGGTGCGGCGCCCGAGTCGGCGGGGTGCGCTGCTGCCGACATGTCGCGCTGATCCCGATGTGCCGGTGCCTTGCCCGCGCCGGAGCTGTTCGCCGGGGCCGACGACCGGTCTTCTCCGGCGCTCGGCGCCCGGGCGAGTATCGAATCCGAGGCGAACAGCGCCGGTAGAGCCGAGACCGACTCGGGCGGTGGGGTGGTTTCGATGAGGCGACGGACGGATTCGTCCAGCACTCGTGCCTGATCCCGATGGGCTCGTGTCGTGTCCACGACCGCCCGGTCGGCACGGTCGAGCCCGGCGGGCGCGTAGTCGAGGATGTGGTCGCCTTTGCTCTTACCGATCGGAACCGTGGCCGCGTCTGTGTTGATCCGCTGGATCGCGGCTTCGACCCGTTCACGCCCGGCACGTGTGGCAGACAGAGATCGGCGGACCCGATCGGCCATCTGCCTGTCCATTTCCTGCAGATCCTGGAACCGTCGCTCCAGTTGCGCCGCCACCGCCTCATAGTTTCGGATCCGTGCGCTCGCGGTTCCCTCCACACTGCGGGTCGCCGGTTTCAACGGCATGTCGACTATCGATCCCGAACCGAAGGCATCCCAGTATCCGCGAAGTGCCCGCGGCAGTCCCCGGTAGTAGCTCTCGATCAGGGGGGAAAACTTGAACTCCTCCGGATAGCCGGGCGCGTTCTGATCCGGCATGAGAATTTCCGGCATCTCGACCATGACCGTCAGCATCCTAATCCGGCCCCGGAATCGGGGCGCGGAGTAAGTCCGCCGAATCCGGCGTTAGGGAGTGACAGTGGCCTGTCGCCACCATGTGAGCCAACGGGTTTGCTGCCCGCAGTTTCGCGAGTCACCCGATGCGAGAGGTGGTTTGGCCCGACTCGGCCTGGAAGGCACCGTGCATAGTGCAACTCGCGGTAACCGCTGAGCGCCGGATTTCTCAGCAATATTCCCCGACCCCCGGGTTGACGTCGGCCTCGGCGCTGCTCGCAGGCGGTTGGACCGGGCGCTCGGCATCGGAATCTGGTTCCTCGGGCATCGGGGTCGTCCTCTCGGGTCCAGGAGGTCAGAACAGCGTGTCACGTACCCGCAGCGGCCGGTAGCCCGTCGGGCCGAGCGCGGCGAGTTCGGCGTCGATGTCGACTTCGATCGCGCCGAAGAAGTTGATATTGGCGCTGTGGGCCGGGGAGATATGGGCCAGGACCTCGTCGTCGATCCGCTGCCCGGTCCGGCGCATCTGCTCAACCGCGAGCCCGTAATACTCCGTGGTCCACGCGATCACAGCGTTGGTCGCCAGGGTCAGACACCAAGCCTGCTCGGTCTGATCAGCGAGCTGGCGGGCCCGGATCATGCCCTCGTGCGCATACAGCAGGTCGCGGCGCAGGGCGTGCAGGGATTCGCCCTTGTTGAGCTGGCGGGCGATCTTGCGCCGGTAGTCCGGATCGGCGAGATACTTCGCGGCGTAGATGGTGCGCCGCAGCGCCCCGTACTCCTTGAGCGCCGCCGCCAGGGTGTTCTGGCGGCCGGAGGCGGAAAGCTTGCCGACCAGCAGGGAGGCGGTGGCGTGCCCGAACTTCAGCGATCCGGCCAGCCGGAGCAGGTCGTCCCAGTGCTCGGCGATCAGACCGAGGTTGGCTTTGCGGGTCATCAGCGGGCCCGCGTGCGGGAACCGGGCCTCGGCGTCGGCGCGCGGGCCCGGCCGGTAGAGGGTGATCCGGCCCAGATCCCGGATCCGCGGGGAGAGCTGCATCCCCAGCAGATCGAACAACCCGAAGTTCACCAGGGTCACCCCGTGGGTGTCGGTGGCGTGTTCGGTGATCGGCAGATCCGTGGCGTTGCCCAGGATCTCGTCGAGCACGTAGTGGGCTTCGCGTTTGGTCGCGACGATCACCTTGGTGCCGTAGGTGGCGTGCTGGTCGGTGACATGGGTGTAGGTCGACAGGCCCTCGTTGGCGAAGTAGCGGCTCAACGGCCGCGCGGTGGTCGATCTCCCGCGCGTCGGGAACCGCTGCCCATCGCTGGAGGACAGCGTCCCGGCGCCGAACACCGGGGCCAGCGGGAGCCGCTGGTGGTAGTCGATGATCGCGAGGTTGGCCGCGCGCAGGGTCTCCTCGCGCACGTACCATTCGTCGGTCCAGGACAAGATGTCGTAGGAGATGCCGCAGGCCTCGGCCATCCGCGTCAACCCGAGGTTGGTCGAGTGCGCCAGCAGCACCGCGATCAGGTTGCGTTTCAGCTCCGGGGTGCGGGTGGCCTGGCCGCCGGCGTGGGTGAAACAGTCCAGGTAGCCGGTGCGTTTGTCCAGCTCGATCAACAGCGACACGATCGGCGCGAACGGCAGCATCTCGGTCAGCTCGGCCTTGAGCGAGACCGCCTCGGCCGGAACATCCTCGGCGGTCAACGGGGAGACGATCAGGTCTCCGGACTCGCCGCCCAGGCGCACCGGGCCCTCGCCCTCGGCCAGGACCGCCTCCAGCTCGCCGACCGCGGTGTGCAGTTCTTCGACGACGGCGGCCAGGGCGACGCCGGGGTCGGCCGAGCGCCTGACCAGGCGGCAGAGTTCGTCACGTTGCGGTTCCCACTGCTCGCTGGTGAGTAGGTAGGCGGCCAGGTCGGCGTAGCGGCGTGAGCCTGGTACGTACACGTCCCCGCTGCGCAGCCCGTCGCGTAGCCCGAGCAGCACGCACAGCTCCCAGTAGTGCCGGTAGGCGGTGGCGCTGCCGGATTTTCGGGCCTGGTCGAGGTAGCCGCGCCACTTCGTGGGCACGAACCCGGTCGGGGCCTCGTCGAAGACCTTCCGCCGGCCGGTGGCGTTGAGCTCGCGCAGCATCGCGACCGCGATCAGCAGCTCACTCGCCGCGGTCCCACCCGCGAACTCCACCGTCGACAGCACCGCGGGGGTGAACTGGCGCAGGTAGTTGTAGGAGGAATCCAGCGCGGCCAGATGCCCGTGATCACGCGGCAACCGGGGTTTGGCCTGCGCGATCGCGGCCCGCAGGCGTTCCCACCCGATCGCATCGCCGCGGATCAGCGCGCCGATCTCCTCATCGGCCACCGCCGGATCGGTGACGATGGCCAGGAGGTCGTCGAGCAGGGCCTGGCGGTCTTCTCCGGATTTGCCGCGTTCGGCCAGTTCCTGCTGCATCCGGCGTTCGGCGGCCCCGAACTTCGCCGAGATCGCCTGATCGAACAACACCACGACCTCGTCGAGGACATCGGTGCCGGACTGGGCCAGCACAGTGAGCAGGATCGGATACCGCCGCTGCGGATTCCGGCGTTCCAGCGCCTGCGGGGTCAACCGGCGCCCCATCGCGGCCAAGAACCGGCGCCGCTCGGCGGGCAGCACCGACATGTCGAGGCGATCCGCGCCCAACCCACGTAGGAACGCCAGCTTGTCGACCTCGGCGCGCACCGCGGCCGCCGACGCCTCCACCGGACCGGTCGACAGCCACCGCAACCGCGACACCCCCAGCGAGGCATCGACGGTCAGCAGCGCGTCCAGCTCGGCGCACCGTTGCGGGGTGAACTCGTGGGCCAGGCGGTCGTAGGTCTCGCGCTGGGCCTGCTCACGGGCGTGGGCGATGCGTTCGACCATGCTCACCGGGCCCGGGCGGATCACCCGCGCCGAGATCAGATACTCACACCCCAACCGGAACAGCAGGGTCGGGGAATCGTCCTCCATCGCCCGCGCCAGCAGGAACTCGTCGAGCTCCTTGAGTTCGAGCGAACCGGCGGCACGCCAGCCCAGATACTGGGCGACCAGGCGCAGATGATCGGTGCGGGTCTGCGCACGGCGCCCGTAGGAACGGATCTCGGTACCGTCGACACGCAGCTGCTCGGCCAACCGCGCTACCGCGACCGGCGGCGCGGTCACCACCCGATCAGGCACGAAACCCAACCACGGCAACGTGCACAACGCGATCGCGATACCGAGCCGATCAGCGGGACCACGACCGCGACCGGGATCGACGAACGCCAGATCCGCCGGTGAGAGCGTGAAGAACCGGAACAACTCCTCACGCCCGATCTCCGGGAACTCCCGCAGACGCGCCAACTCCTCATCCGCGAACACCCGAGTCGCCACGAACCGACCTCCCGAACCCACCAACCACGTTGGGAGGCAAGCCAACCAGTAACCGACCCACACCGCAGACCGAGCGGGTCTTCACCAGCGGTCGGCGGCGGCTACGCCATATCCGTTGGTTTTTCGGCGGTTACTACCGGAACCCCCTCTTCGCCGGCCGTGCCCTGGAGCCGGGCCAGCAGTCGTGGCGCGATCACCGCGAACGATTCCACCGTCGTCATATCGTCGTGTGTCGCCGGTACCGCGTATTCGACGATTTCGCCGGCCACGTACGGCAACCAGTCCTCCGCCCGCGGGCCGGCCTGCCGTGCACCCGGTGTGGGTACCTCGGCGCGGAAGAAATCGATGACACCGCTGTAGGTCCGGGGCCGGTGTTCGGAGATCAGTTCCGCGGACCGCGCCGCGGTCCGGTACACCCCGCGCAACCGTTCCACCGGCAGGGTCAGCAACTCCGGCGGGATCAGTTCGTGCAGCCGTTCCAGTTCGGCGTCGTCGAGTTCGCCGACACCCCGGTCCGTCCCCGCTTCCTCGGTCACGATGCCCTGTTCCACCAGCGCCGCACGGAGCAGGGTTTCGAAGATTCCCGGATCGACGGCGGGATGGCTGTCGAGCAGGGCCAGCATCTCCACCTGCTCCCCCGCCGCCTGCAATTCGGTCGCGATGGCATGGGCCAGCACGCCGCCCATGGACCAGCCGAGCAGGCGGTACGGACCGTCGGGCTGGATCCGCCGGATCTCCGACAGATAGCGGGCCGCGATCTCCGCCAGCGAGCCCGGCGCGTAGTCGGGTTCGGTGTAGGCCGGCGACTGGAGACCGTAGATCGGCTGATCGTCCGGCAGCAGTCCGGTCAGCGCGGCGAAGCTCCACGCCAGCCCGTCCCGGGCGTGGACCGCGAAAATCGGGGTCGCCGTACCGGTGTCCCGGATCGGCAGCACCACCCGCAATGCCGCCTCGGACAGTTCCGCCGCGGCACCCGGCTCGACGATCCGGGCGGCGAGCCCGGCGACCGTCGCCGCGGTGAACATCCACTGCACGCTGATCTCGGCCCCGGTGACCGCACCCAGCCGGGCCACCACCTTGGTCGCGAGCAGCGAGTTGCCGCCGAGGGCGAAGAACGAATCGTCCACACCCACCCGGTCCACGCCCAGGACTTCGGCGAAGACTTCGGCGACGGCCTGTTCCAGCGGTGTGCGCGGGGCGCGGTAGCCGGCATCGGCCGCGAACACCGGTTCGGGCAGCGCGTGGCGGTCCAGCTTCCCGGCGGGGGTCAGCGGGATCTCGTCGATCACCATGATCGACGACGGCACCATATGGCCCGGCAGTAGCGCCTCGGCATGCGCGCGCACGCCCGCCGTATCGACCGAAGCTCCCGGTGCGGCCACCACATACGACACCAGCGACATGACACCGGCCGGGTTGCGGTGCCCGACCGTGACCGCGAAGCCGACACCGTCGGACGAGGTCAGCGCGGAGTCGATCTCGCCGAGTTCGATACGGAAACCGCGGATCTTGACCTGGAAGTCGTTGCGGCCCACATACTCCACCGCGGGATCACCGGCACCGTCGCGCCGCCAGCGCACGATGTCACCCGTGCGGTACAACCGCGACCCCGGCGCACCGAACGGGTCGGCGACGAATCGCTGCGCCGTCAGACCCGCTCGCGCGTGATAGCCGCGCGCCAGCTGGATACCACCGACATACAGCTCACCGGCCACACCCTCGGGGACCGGGTTCAACCGATCGTCCAGTACCAGCACGCGCATACCCCGCACCGGGCCACCGATCGTCACCGGATCGCCCGGCAGCAGCGCACCACTGATATTCGTCGCGACAGTCGCCTCGGTCGGACCGTAGGCGTTGTGCAGCCGGCGCTCGACCCCACCGTCGCGGGCCGGGGACCACTTGGCCACCAGATCCGCCGAGATGGCCTCGCCACCGGCGATGATGACCCGCATCCCCGCCAGATCGGCCGGGTCCAGCGAGGCCAGCACCGACGGCGTGATCAATCCGACCGTCACCCGCTCCCGGGCGATCAGCTCGCCGAGCTCGGCGCCGCCGTAGGTCCCCGGCGGTACCACCACCAGGGCGCCCGCGGAACCCGCCGCCAGCAGCAGCTCCAGGATCGAGGCGTCGAAACTCGGGGACGCGAACGCCAGCGCCCGGGAATGCCGGTTCAGTCCGTATCTTTCGACCTGTTCGGCACTGAAGTTCGCCAGACCGGCATGCGTGACGACGACACCCTTGGGCAGACCCGTGGAGCCCGAGGTGTAGATGACGTAGGCGGTGTTCGCCGGAGTCAGCGGACGGACCCGGTCGGCGTCGGTGACAGGAGCACCGGAGTATCGCCGCGAATCCTGCTCGTCGAGCACCAGCCAATCCACCGAATCCGGCAGCTCCGCCCGCACCGACGACACCGTCACACCCACCCGTGCCCGGGAATCGGTGAGCATATGCGCGATCCGGTCCGCCGGATAGGTCGGATCGACCGGCACGAACGCCGCACCCGACTTGCTGACCGCCCACTCCGCCAGCACCGAATCCGCCGACCGCGGCACCGCCACGGCCACCAGATCCTCGGCTCCCAGCCCGCGTTCGATCAACATTCGCGCCAGCCGGTTCGAACGCTCGTCCATCTCGCCGTAGGACAGGCGCTGATCCCGGAACACCACCGCCGGCGCCGACCGGTCCCCGGCCACCGCATCCGCCAGCAACTCCGGCAACGTACGAGCCGGCACCGCCGGACCACCGTGGACATGGGTGAGCAGCCGGTGTTCGGACTCGTCGATGATCGGGAGATCACCGATGCGCGCTTCCGGGGTCCGGGTGACAGCGGTCAGCAGGCGCAGGAACCGGCGCGCGAAGAGCTCGACGGTGTCCGCGTCGAACAGTGCGCGGGCGTAGGAGAACTGTGCCGCCATACCGGCGCCGGTTTCGACGACATCGAGCGAGAGATCGAACTTGGCGATCTCGACATCGAAATCGACGGCGCCGATGCGCAGTCCGGGCAGCTCGACCTCGGTGACCGGTAGGTTCTCGAATGAGAGGGCCACTTGGAAGAGCGGATGCCGGGCGGTGGAACGCTGCACCCCCACCACTTCCACCAATCGCTCGAACGGCACGTCCGCGTTCGCGAACGCCTGCAGGTCGGTTTCCCTGGTCGCCGCGAGGAATTCGCCGAAGCTCAGCTCGCTTCGTATCTGCGACCGCAGTACCAGCATGTTGACGAACATTCCGACCACGTCGTCGAGTTCGGCCTCACCGCGCCCGGCGACGGGTGTGCCCACCGCCACGTCGTCGGTGCCGGACATCCGCGCCAGGAACAGCGCCAGCACCGCGTGCACCACCATGAACACGGTCGCGTTGTGTTCGGCGGCCAACCGTGTCAGAGCCGCGTGCACCTCGGCATCGATCGGGAACGCCACCGTGCCGCCGGCGAACGACTGCACGCTCGGCCGCGGCCGATCGGCCGGCAGGTTCAACTCGTCCGGCAGGCCGGCCAGCGCCGTGCGCCAGTACTCGACCTGCGCATTGAACAGGCTGTCCGGATCGTGCTCCGAGCCGAGGACCTCCCGCTGCCAGAGGCTGTAGTCGGCATACTGCACCGGCAGCGGCGCCCACCCGGGGGTGGTGTCCACGGCGCGCGCCATGTACGCGGTGATCAGATCCCGGGTCAGCGGCGCTATCGACCAGCCGTCGGCGCTGATGTGATGCACCACGGCCACCAGCACGTATTCGTCCTCGGCCGGCTGGAACAGCGCCACCCGCAACGGCACCTCGGTCGTCACATCGAAGCCGGCGGCGACCACGCCGGTGACCCGGTCGAGCAATTCGTCCGCCCGCACCGGAAGAGGAGTGAGGTCGGGCGCGGCTCGGCCGGCCGGCAGCACCAGCTGGTACGGCTGCCCGTCTTGCGCCGGGTACACGGTGCGCAGGGTCTCGTGCCGCTGCATCACATCGGCCACGGCGTACCGCAGCGCGGCCACATCGAGCCCACCGGAGAGGCGGATCGCGGCGGGGATGTTGTAGGCCGCCGATCCGGGATCGAACCGGTTGAGGAACCACATGCGCTGCTGGGCCGGCGACAACGGCACAAATTCCGGTCGCGGACCTGCCAGCAGGGCCTTCCGTCCACCGGTTCCGGCGTGCTGTTCGGCCCGTACCGCCAGCGCGGCCACCGTCGGCGCCTCGAACAGCACCCGCACCGGCACCTGGGTATCCAACGCCTTACCCAACCGGGCGGCCACCTGCGTCGCGATCAGCGAGTTGCCACCGAGAGAGAAGAAGTCGTCCTCGGCCCCGACCCGCTCGATACCGAGGACTTCGGCGAAGATCCCGGCCACGATCGCCTCGACCGGGGTCGAGGGGGCCCGGAACTCGCGCGCCTCGAACACCGGTTCCGGCAGTGCTTTACGGTCCAGCTTTCCGTTCACCGTCAACGGCAACGCCGCGAGTTCGACGAACACCGCCGGCACCATGTACGACGGCAATCGCCGCCCCAGCTCCGCCCGAAGATCGACCGGATCCAGCCCGGGGGCCTCGCTCGTGACCCCGGCCCCGCCGGCAGGCACCACGTACCCGACCAAACGATCCCCGGTCCGTGGATCGGACCCGGCGACCACCACAGCCTGCGCGACCTGCGGCAACGCCAACAACGCCGCCTCGATCTCGCCCAACTCGATACGGAACCCGCGCACCTTGACCTGGAAATCGGACCGGCCCCGATACTCCAGCTCGCCATCGGTGTTCCACACCACCACGTCACCAGTGCGATACATCCGCCGGCCCGCCACGAACGGATCGGCGACGAACCGCTCGGCACTCAGATCCGGGCGAGCGAAGTAACCGTGCGCCAACTGCGCACCGGCCAGATACAACTCACCCGCCACACCATCGGGTACCGGCCGCAAACGACCGTCCAGCACATACACCCGGCTGTTCCATTGCGGCACACCGATCGGCACCGAGGTCCGATCCGCGGCGGTCACCTTGTGCGTGGTGATCGAGACCGCGGCCTCGGTCGGACCGTACAGGTTGAACAACCCGACACCCGGGAACTCGCCCAGCATCTTCTGCGCCGTCGCCGCCGGCAAGGCTTCACCGATGGCCAGCACCCGCCGCAACGATCCCGTCAGGCCCTCACCCGTGGCCAGCAGCCCGTCCAGCATCGACGGCACCACCGTCAACGTGGTCACCTGTGCACGGCGCATCAACCCGGTCAGATAGCCCGGATCCCGATGGCCCTGCGGTTCGGCGATGACCATCCGGCCGCCGCACACCGCCGCGGTCCAGAACTCCCACACCGACAGATCGAACGTCGCCGCGGTCTTCAACAACACCGCGTCTTCGGGACCCATGCCGAACTCGGCTACCACATACCGCAGCTGGTTCGCGATCGCTACATGCGGGACCGCCACGCCCTTCGGGCGGCCCGTCGAACCCGATGTGAAGATCACATACGCCGTATTGCCGGCACGCAACGCCGTCACACGCTCGGCATCCGACACCGGGCTCGTATCGAAACCATCGAGGTCCAGCTGATCCAACAGCACCAGCGGAACCTCACCGGTGCCGGCGAATCCGGTGTCGGTGGTGGTCAGCACACACACCGGTACCGCGGTGTCGAGGATGTAGCCACTGCGCTCGGCCGGCTGGTCCGGGTCCACCGGCACATACACACCACCGGCCGCGGTCACCGCGTACATCGCGACCACCAGGTCCACCGACCGCCGCAACGCCAGCGCCACCCGGTCCTCCGGGCCCACACCCTCGCCGATCAGGTATCGCGCCAATCGGTTGACCCGCGCACCCAATTCGGCATACGTCAGATGCCCACCGCCGGCGGCCACCACGGCGGTCTCGTACGGTCCGGCCGCGACCGTGGCATCCAGCAGCGATGCCAATGTCGCCGACGAGTCGAGTTGCCGCTCGGTCGAATTCCGGTCCTCGACAACCGTCGTCCGCTCCGTGGGAGCCAGGATCTCGATATCGCCCACCGGCACGGAGGGGTCGGCCGCGATCCCGGCCAGCACGCGGAGCAACCGGTCCACGAATCCCTGCACCGTGGTGTGGTCGAACAACGCGGTGGCATAGGTCAGGTAACCCGCCATGCCCTGGGCAGTGCCCGTTTCGTCGTAGACGTCACCCACGATCAGATGCAGATCGAATTGCGACATCTCGGCGTCGATATCGACGCCCGCCACCGTCAGGCCGGGCAGTTCCAGACTGGTCTGCGCCAGGTTCTGGAACGAGAATCCCACCTGGAACAGCGGATGGCGCGCGGTGGATCGTGCCGGGTTGAGTACCTCCACCAGACGCTCGAACGGCACATCCGCATGCGCGAAGGCGGCGATATCCACCTCACGCTGGCGCGCCAGCAGGTCGGTGAACGACTCCCCACGGTCCAGCCGGGTCCGGAACACCAGCGTATTCACGAACATACCGATCAGATCATCGAGAGCCTGCTCGCCGCGACCGGCCACCGGGGTACCGATGGTGATGTCCTCGGTCCCGGACAGCCGCGACAGCAGCAGCGCGAATGCCGAATGCACCACCATGAACAGCGTCGCGTGGTGCTGTTGCGCCAACCGCAGCAGGCCGGCATGGGTTTCGGCGTCGATCCGCACCTCGACCCGGCCACCGGCATAGGACTGCACCGCCGGGCGCGGCCGGTCGCTGGGCAGGTCCAGTTGATCCGGCGCCCCGGCCAGCGCCGACCGCCAGTAGGCGATCTGCGCGGCCGCCAGCGACTCCGGATCGGCTTCGTCGCCCAGCAGTTCGCGCTGCCACAGCGCGTAGTCGGCGTACTGCACCGGCAACGGCGCCCACCCCGGTTCGAGTCCGGCCGTACGGGCGGCATAGGCGGTCATCACATCGCGGGCCAACGGTCCTGAGGACGAGCCGTCACCGGCGATATGGTGCACCACCATCGCCAAGACGAAATCACCGGTCGCGCCGGGCGCGTCGCCGGCGGCGGATCCATCGCCCGCCGCACCGGAATCGACCAGCTCGAACAGCGCCACCCGCAGCGGCACTTCGGCCGTCACATCGAAACCGACCGATACCAGCTCGGCCACGGCGGCCACCACCTCCGCGGCGGCCACCGAACGCACCTCCAGCCGCGGCGTGGCATCACCGGCGGGTAGCACCACCTGCACCGGACCGTTCTCGGTTTCCGGGTACACCGTGCGCAACACCTCGTGCCGCGCTACCAGATCGGCCACCGCCGCCCGCAGCGCGGCCACATCCAGCTCGCCCGACAGGCGAATGGCCAATGGAATGTTGTAGGCCGCCGACTGTTGATCGAAACGATTGAGGAACCACATCCGCTGCTGGGCCAACGACAACGGCACCTGGTCCGGCCGCGGCCCCGCCACCAGTGCCCTACGTCCCGATCCGGCCTGCTGTTCCACCCGCACCGCCAGCCCCGCCACGGTGGAAGCTTCGAACAGCACCCGTACCGGCACCTGGGTATCCAGCGCCGCACCCAGCCGGGCCGTCACCTGCGTTGCGATCAGCGAGTTACCACCGAGGGCGAAGAAATCATCATCCGCACCGACCCGCTCGATACCGAGGACCTCGGCGAAGACCCCCGCCACGATCTCCTCGACCGGAGTCGACGGCGCCCGGAACTCCCGCGTCTCGAACACCGGGGCCGGCAATGCCTTACGATCCAGCTTCCCGGAGGTGTTCAACGGGAACGTGTCGAGCACGACCACCGCACCCGGCACCATGTAGACCGGCAACACGCCGCGCAGCGCGTCCAGCAGCGCCGCGGAAACGATCTGCTCGCCGGGTGCGGGCACCACGTAGGCGACCAATTGCTCACCCAGTTCGGACGCCGTGACCGTCACGACGGCCTGGCTCACCACCGGCTGCGCCAGCAACGCCGATTCGATCTCACCCAGTTCGATCCGCTGGCCGCGGAACTTCACCTGGAAATCGGTACGACCCAGATATTCCAGCGCCGGCCGGATCTCCGGGCGGCCCTCGACCAGGGTCTCGGCCCGGCGCCACCGCACCAGATCACCTGTGCGATACATCCGCTGACCGGCACCGAACGGATTAGCCACGAAACGATCCGCCGACAGATCCGGACGTGTCACATATCCGCGAGCCAACTGATCGCCCGCCAGATACAACTCACCCGTGACCCCCGGCGCCACCGGCCGCAACCGCGAATCCAGCACATACACGCGGGTGTTCCACTCCGGCACACCGATCGGCACACTGGTCGACTCGGTACCGGTCGCCTGCCAGTACGTCACCGTCACCGCCGCCTCGGTCGGACCGTAGACGTTGTGGACCGCGGCACCGGAGATCGCCTGCATCGCACCGACCGTCTCCGGTGGCAGCGCTTCACCGAGCGCGAATACGTGCTGGAGCGAGGGAATCGAACCCGCCGGGGTATGCGCGGCGAACATCCCCAGCATCGAGGGCACGAAGTCCGTCATCGTCACCCGCTGCTCGGCGATGACCCGCGCCAGGTACTCGGCATCCCGATGACCGTCGGGGGTCGCGACGACCAGGCGCGCTCCCACTGCCAGCGGCAGGAAATAACCCCACAGCGACACGTCGAACGTCGTCGCCGTCTTCTGCAGATACACATCGTCGGCGTCCAGCCGGTACTGCGCCAGCCACCACGCGATCTGATTGCCGATCGCCGCATGCGAAACCGCCACGCCTTTCGGCCGGCCCGTCGAACCCGACGTGAAGATCACATACGCCGTATTCGACAGCCGCACCGGCGCCGACCGATCCGCGTCGGTCACCGGCGACGAGTCGAAACGATCGGTATCGAGGCTGTCCAGGGCCAGCATCGGTACGCCCGCCGGCATGTCCGCATCGGCGCCGCCTTCCGCGCCGATACCGACGGTCCGCGCGTCGGCGGTGGTGGTCAGCAGACACACCGGTGCCGCGGTATCGAGAATGTAGCCGATACGTTCGGCGGGATGCGCCGGGTCCAGCGGCACATACGCACCACCCGCCGCCACCACCGCATACATGCCGACCACCAGGTCGACAGACCGGGAGATCAGCACCCCGACCAGTGATTCCGGACCCACACCCCGCGCGATCAACAACCGCGCCAACCGGTTCACCCGTCCCGCGAACTCGGCGTAGGTCAGTTCGGTCCCCTCGAACGACACCGCCACCCGATCCGGATACGCGGCCACGGCCCGCTCGAACCCGTCCAGCAGCAATTGCTCCGGCACCGCGTGCTCGGTCGCGTTCCACTCCGTCACCACGCGGGTGCGCTCGGCGGGAGCCAGGATCTCGAAGTCGCCGACCGGTGTCGCGGGATCGGCCACGATCTCGCCGAGCAACCGGGTGAAGCGGTCGGCGAAGCCTTCCGCCGTTTCCTGGTCGAACAACGCCGTGGCGTAGGTCAGGTAACCCACCACACCCTGCGCAGCACCCGAATCGTCGTAGGCGTCGGCGAGGACGAGGTTCAGGTCGAACTGGGAGTTCTCGGTATCGATCTCCACCCCGGACACCGTCAGGCCCGGCAGTTCCAAACTCGACGCCGCCAGATTCTGGAAGGTGAACCCGACCTGGAACAGCGGATGCCGCGCCTGCGAACGCGCCGGGTTGATCACCTCGACCAAACGCTCGAACGGCACATCCGCATGCGCGAACGCCGCGATATCGATTTCACGCTGCCGTGCCAGCAGATCCGTGAACGACTCACCGCGATCCAACTGTGTCCGGAACACCAACGTGTTGACGAACATACCGATCAGATCGTCGAGCGCCTGCTCACCACGACCGGCGACCGGGGTACCCACGGTGATGTCATCGCTTCCGGACAACCGCGACAACAGCACCGCGAACGCCGTATGCGCCACCATGAACAGAGTGGCGCCCTGCTGCTGTGCCAGTCGCTGCAGACCGGCGTGGGTCGCGGCGTCGATATGGAGCTCCACCCGGCGGCCGGCGAACGACTGCACCGCCGGACGCGTCCGGTCCATCGGCAGGTCCAGCTGATCCGGCACCCCGGCCAGCGTCGACTGCCAGAAGGCGAGTTGCTGCGCCGCCGGCGACTCCGCGTCGGATTCGTCGCCCAGCAGGTCGCGCTGCCAGATGCTGTAGTCGGCATATTGCACCGGCAACGCCGGCCAACCCGGGGCTTCCCCGGCCGCACGGGCCGCGTACGCGATCATCAGATCCCGCGTCAACGGCCCCGCCGAGGACCCGTCACCGGCGATGTGGTGCACCACCATCACCATCACGAACTCGTCGGCGGCGTCGTCCACTCGGAACAGCGCCACCCGCAGCGGCACCTCGGCGGTCACATCGAATCCCACCGCCGCCAGTTCCGCCACCGCCGCCGCGACCGCACCGGCGGCCACGGACCGCACCTCGAGCCGCGGAACAGCCTGCCCGGCCGACAACACCACCTGTACCGGGCCGGACTCGGTCCCCGGGTAGACCGTACGCAGCACCTCGTGCCGCGCGACGACATCGGCGACGGCCCGCCGCAACGCGTCCACATCGAGACCACCCGACAAGCGGATCGCCAACGGCAGGTTGTAGGCCGCCGAAGCAGCGTCGAAGCGGTTCAGGAACCACATCCGCTGCTGCGCCGGCGACAACGGCGCCGCCGGCACCGTCTCGCCCGACAGCAGGGTCCGGGTCGGACGCGGCTGCGCCACCAGCGCCGCCCGACCGCCGGAACCGGCCTGCTCCTGGATGCGCGCGGCCAAGGCGGCGACGGTGGAGGTCTCGAACAGCGACCGGACCGCGACCGTGGTGTCCAATGCCGCACTCAGCCGGGCCGCGACCTGGGTGGCGATCAGCGAGTTACCACCGAGCGCGAAGAAGTCGTCGTCGGCGCCGACCCGCCGCACATCGAGGACATCGGCGAACACACCGGCCACGATCTCCTCGATCGGAGTCGACGGCGCCCGGAACTCCTTGGTCTCGAACACCGGCGCCGGCAACGCTTTACGATCCAGCTTTCCGGAAGTGTTCAGCGGGAACGCGTCCAACTCGACCACGGCCGCCGGAACCATATAGGTCGGCAGCACATCCCGGACAGCCGCCAGCAGTTCGGCGGAGCTCGGCTGCGCGCCGGGGGCCGGCACGACGTAGGCGACGAGTTGCTCACCGAGCTGGGAAGCGGCGACGGTGACCACGGCCTGGCTCACCTGGGGCCGGGCCAGGAACGCGGACTCGATCTCACCGAGCTCGATGCGCTGGCCACGGAACTTCACCTGGAAATCGGTGCGCCCCAGATATTCGAGTACCGGTTGACCGCCGACCCGCTGCCACCGCACCAGGTCGCCCGTGCGATACATCCGCTGTCCCGTACCGAACGGGCTCGCCACGAACCGATCGGCAGAAAGGTCCGGACGCGTCACATATCCACGAGCAAGCTGATCACCGGCCAGATACAACTCACCCGTGACGCCCACGGGAACCGGCCGCAACCTGCTGTCGAGCACATACACCCGGCTGTTCCACTGCGGCGCACCGATCGGCACACTCCCCGACTCCGCGCCCGTGGCCTGCCAATAGGTGATCGACACCGCGGCCTCGGTCGGTCCGTACAAGTTGTGCACCGCGGCATCGGAGACCGTGTGCATCGCGGTCACCGTTGCCGGGGGCAAGGCCTCACCGATGACGAATACGTGCCGCAGGCTCGGAATCGACCCCGCCTCGGTATGCGCGGCGAACATCGTCAACATCGACGGCACGAAATCCGTCACCGTGACCTGCTGTTCAGCGATCACCTGCGCGAGGTAGGCCGGGTCACGATGACCATCCGGCGTCGCCACCACCAACTGGGCGCCGACGGACAGCGGCAGGAAGTAACCCCACAACGACACGTCGAACGTGGTCGCGGTCTTCTGCAGATACACATCCGAGGGCCCCATCGGGTACTGCGACAGCATCCAGGCCACCTGGTTCGCGATCGCCGAATGCGGCACCGCCACACCCTTCGGGCGGCCGGTCGAACCCGAGGTGAAGATGACGTACGCGGTATTGCCGGGCCGCAGCGGCGCGAGCCGATCCGCATCGGTCACCGGCGAAGGGTCGAAGCCGCTGGTATCGAGGGTATCCGAGAAGAGCAACGGCACCCCGGCGATTTCAGCCGGATCGGCAGCGTCGGCTGCGACGGCGTCGCCGCGGACGGTTCGCGCGTCGGTAGTCGTGGACAGCAGGCAGGCCGGCCGCGCGGTATCCAGGATGTGGCCGATCCGCTCCGCCGGATGGGCCGGATCCAAGGGCACATACGCACCGCCCGCGGCCACCACCGCATACATCCCGACCACCAGGTCCAGTGACCGGGACACCAGCAAACCGACCAGCGACTCCGGACCCACACCCTGCGCGATCAGCAACCGCGCCAACCGGTTCACCCGAGTGGCGAACTCGTCATAGGACAGACTCGTCCCCTCGAACGACACCGCGACCCGGTCCGGGTGAGCCGTCACCGCCCGGCCGAAGCCTTCCAGCAGCAGACGAGGGGTGAAGGGGTAAGCGGTGGCGTTCCACTGCTCCAGCACCCGAGTCCGCTCCACCGGCGCCAGGATCTCGAGGTCGCCGACCGGCACGGAAGAATCCGCTACCACTGCGGCCAGCAAGCGTACGAAGCGGTCCGCGAATCCCTGAACGGTGGTGTGGTCGAACAACGCGGTGGCATAGGTCAGATAACCCGCCACGCCCAGGGGCGCACCCGATTCGTCATAGGAATCACCGAGGTCCAGGTTCAGATCGAACTGCGAGATCGCGGTATCGAAATCCAACCCCGAAACCGTCAGGCCCGGCAACTCCAGACTGGACGGCGCCAGGTTCTGGAACGCGAAACCGACCTGGAACAACGGGTGCCGCGCCTGTGACCGGGCCGGGTCGAGTACCTCTACCAGCCGCTCGAACGGCACATCCCCGTGCGCGAACGCCGCGATATCGACCTCACGCTGCCGCGCCAGCAGATCCGCGAACGACTCACCGCGATCCAGCTCGGTCCGGAACACCAGCGTGTTCACGAACATACCGATCAGATCATCGAGCGCCTGCTCACCACGACCCGCCACCGGCGTGCCGATGGTGATGTCGTCGGTACCCGACAGGCGCGCCAGCAACACCGCCAGCGCCGCGTGCACGACCATGAAAAGGGTCGCGTTCTGCTGCTGGGCGATCCGCTGCAAACCGGCATGGATCTCGGCATCGACAATGACCTCGACCCGGCCGCCCGCGAAGGACTGCACCGCCGGACGCGTCCGATCCGTCGGCAGATCCAGCTGATCCGGCACCCCGGCCAGCGCTGACCGCCAATAGGCGATTTGAGCCGCCGCCATCGACTCCGGATCGGATTCGTCACCCAGCAACTCGCGCTGCCACATCGCGTAATCGGCGTACTGCACCGGCAACGGCGCCCACCCCGGCGCTTCCCCGGCAGTACGCGCCACATACGCGGTCATCAGATCCCGCGTCAGCGGAGCCACCGACAAGCCGTCACCGGCGATATGGTGCACCACCATCGCCAGTACGAATTCGTCCACCGCATCGCCGATATCCGATCCGGCACCGGCGGCCGCCGCACCGTCCACCCGGAACAGGGCTACCCGCATCGGCACCTCGGCCGTCACATCGAAACCGGCCGACGCCAGCTCCGCCACCGCCGACACCTCATCCCCCGCCGCAACCGAACCCACCTGCAACCGCGGCGCGGCCGCACCGGCCGGCAACACCACCTGCACCGGTCCCGACTCGGTCTCCGGATACACCGTCCGCAACACCTCGTGCCGCGTCACCAGATCCGCGACGGCGGCACGCAAAGCGTCCACATCGAGCGCACCCGACAACCGGATCGCCATCGGAATGTTGTAGGCGACCGACCCCGGATCGAACCGGTTCAGGAACCACATCCGCTGCTGCGACAACGACAACGGCACCCGCTCCGGCCGCTCCCGCGCCACCAGCGGCCGATGGCCACCGGATCCGCTCAGCTCGGCCAGCCGTTCGGCGAACTCGGCCACCGTCGGGGCCTCGAACAACACCCGTGCCGGAATCCGGGCGTCCACAGTGGCGCCCAACCGGCCCGCGACCTGGGCGGCGATCAGCGAATTACCGCCGAGTTCGAAGAAGTCGTCGTCCGCGCCGACCGGATCGACAGGATTCAGCAGGTCAGTGAAAACAGCCGCGACCTGCTTCTCCAACGGGCTGTCCGGCGCCCGGTACGCCTTGGTCCGCAGCTGCGGTTCGGGCAGCGCGCGGCGATCGACCTTGCCGCCCGGAGTAAGCGGGATCTCGTCGAGGACGGTGATACTCGCCGGAACCATGTACGCGGGGAGCCGGCTCGCGGCCAGCTCGAGCAGCTCGTCGGGGTCGACAGCGGCCCCGGCGGCCGGATGCACATAGCCGGCCAGGACGGTCGCGCCGCTGGCGGGCTCGTAGCCGACGGTGACGGAGAAATCCACCGATTCGTGTGCGGCCAGTACGGCGTCGATCTCACCGAGCTCGATCCGGAAGCCACGGATCTTCACCTGGAAGTCGTTGCGGCCCACGTATTCCAGTGATCCGTCGGCCAGCCAGCGCACCAGGTCGCCGGTGCGGTAGAGCCGGGAGCCGTCGTCGGCGAACGGGTTGGCCACGAAACGTTCCGCGGTCGGCCCGGGCCGGTTGCGATAGCCGCGCGCCAATTGGGCGCCGCTGATATAGAGTTCGCCCGTCACCCCGGTCGGCAGTGGAGAAAGCCGTTCGTCCAGGACGTATTCGGTGATACCACGGGTCGGCGCGCCGATGCTCACCGGCTCGTCCGGCTTCATCGGACCACTGATATTGACCGCGACCGTGGTCTCGGTCGGGCCGTAGGCGTTGAAGAACTCCCGCGGATGCCCGTCCGCCGCGGGGACCGCCCAGCGCCGCACCAGGTCCGGCGGGCACGCTTCACCGCCGGTGATCACGACACGCAGATCGTCCAGGCCCGCCGGATCGATCGAGGCCAGCGCGGCCGGCGTGACGAAGGCATGGGTCACCCCTTCGCTGCGCAGCAGCCCGGCCAGTTCCTCGCCGCCGTACACCGTGGGCGGGACCACCACCATGGTCGCCGCGCCGCCCAGCGCCAGCAGCAGTTCCAGCACCGAGGCGTCGAAGGAGGGGGAGGCGAAGTGCAGAGTACGAGCGGTCGTGTCGACGCGATACCGTTCCCGCTGCTCGGCGCAGAACCCGGCCAGCCCGGCCTGCGTGATCACCACGCCCTTCGGCGTCCCGGTCGACCCCGAGGTGTAGATGACGTAGGCCGGATGCTCGGCGCGCAGCGGCCGCAGCCGCTCGTCGAAGGACACCGGTTCGGCCGAGTACTGCGCGAGGCCGGAGACGATCTCCGCGCTGTCGATGGATACCCAGTCCACCTGACCGGGCAATCCGCCGGACGATTCCGTGACGGTCAGGCCGAGGACGGCACCGGAATCGAGGACCATATGTGTGACGCGGTCCACCGGATAGGTCGGGTCGACGGGTACATAACCGGCGCCGGTCTTGGCCACCGCCCATACCGCGACCACCGATTCGATCGAGCGGGTGATCCCGACCGCGACCAGATCCTCGGGCCCGATACCGCGGGCGATGAGCAGCCGGGCCAGCCGGTTGGAGCGCTCGTCCAGTTCGGCGTAGGTGAGCCGGCCGAGGTTACCGGTGGCGTCGGCGTAGCTGATCGCGATACCCGAGGGGTTGGTCTCGACCGCCGTCGCCATGAGCTGGGGCAGGGTGGTCCCCCTGGGCCGCCGGGTTCGGGTGGGTCGTGTGCGCGCCGTTCGGGTCATGCCTACATCACTTCCTGGTGGTGGTCACACTGCTCACCGACAACCGAACCCATCAACCTGCCTTGCCTGCCTTGTTCGCTTCCTCCGGCGGTGCCCTCGCCGACGGCGGACCGCTATCGACCTGCTGGGCGTACCTCGCGCAGGGCGCGGTCGATCGCCGCCGGACTCGCCGTCGTCCATCATTACATGGGCGGGAGGTACCCATCTGTTACCACCGAGGATGCCGGCGACGCGGCCGGTCGCCCGGCGTCGGTGACGCCGG